>CALHQJ010000055.1 GCA_938036545.1 uncultured Clostridium sp.
AGGGGTGGAATTTTGCCCGGATCCCCCTGGTGGCCTCCGCCATCATGCGGGTGGCGCATCAAACGATCGAAAAAACAAAAGCGGAAAAAATGCACCGCAAAACTGCTCGTGTAAAATTCCGCCTGTCTTTAACGAATTAACCTGAAACGGACGGTCGAAGGAAGCAAAAAATTTAAGCGGTCACAGCTCTCGACCGATACGTAAATCCTTCAACACCCGACTCAATTTCAGGGTTTTTAAAGCGTACCCAGTCTTCCGGAATGTCTTCAAATGCAGTTCCTGGAGCGATACCGCTGTCTGGATCGCCAACTTCCGGATCATAAACATAACCGCAAGGTTCACAAACGTATTTCTTCATTTTAAGTCCTCCTGTTTCTGCATATTTGTATAAAATACTAACCCATTATAGCACACTTTATTCTTCTTTTAAAGCAGCTCTTGCTTCTACTTCCTTCTTTTGTACATCACCAGGAGCCTGCTCGTAACGTGCAAACTCATATTCATAGACGCCGATACCGCCAGTCATGGAGCGAAGGTCTGTATTATAACCAAACAGTTCCGACATTGGAATGTCTGCTTCAATAATCTGCTTGCCCTTATGATCCGGATTCATGCCTAATACACGGCCGCGGCGGCGGTTTAAGTCACCCATAACGTCTCCGGTAAACTTATCCGGAACGGTAACTTTTAAGGAAGCAATCGGCTCTAACAATACCGGATTTGCATCCATAAAGCCCTTCTTAAATGCAAGAATGGTAGCCATCTTAAACGCCATCTCAGAAGAATCTACCGGATGGTAAGAACCATCTACCAGAGTAGCCTTTACTCCTACAACCGGATAACCGGCTAACGGTCCTTTCTGAACACATTCCTGAAGTCCCTTTTCTACTGCCGGGAAGTAGTTCTTCGGTACAGAACCGCCGAAGATCTTCTCTTCAAATACATATGGTGTCTGCAAATCGCCAGAAGGCTCAAATTCCATCCAAACATCGCCAAACTGGCCATGTCCGCCGGACTGCTTCTTATGACGTCCCTGAACCTTTACTTTCTTTCTTAAGGTCTCACGGAATGCAAATTTTGGTTTTTCTAAGATAATATCTACTTTATAGCGGCTCTGAAGCTTGCTGCAGACTACCTCTAACTGCTGATCGCCAATGGCGTACAGAAGAGACTGACGGTTTTCCGGATCCCCTACAACGCGAAGAGTCAGGTCCTCATCCATCATCTTGGAAAGGGCGCTTGCAACCTTGTCATCCTCACCCTTATTGGCTGCACGGAATGCCATATATGTATAAGGAGTGGAAATCTGCGGCTTGTGGTATACAATCGGAGCGCTCTTTAATGCAATGGTATCGCCAGTCTGGGTAACAGACAGCTTTGCAACTGCACCAATATCTCCTGCTTTCAGCTCGTTTACTTCTATCTGGTCCTTACCTCTTAACAGATAAATCTTGCCGATTTTTTCTTCTGCATCTTTATTTACGTTATAGATTACACTGTCTGGTCTTAATACGCCGGTGCAAATCTTCATCAGAGAGTACTTTCCAATAAAGGGATCCACAATGGTCTTAAATACTCTGGCTGACAGAGATACATCATCGTTATATTTGGCAGTAAAACGCTCGCCGGTAGAAGTGTCTACACCGATGCACTCATAGCGGTCTGGTGACGGGAAGTACTTGTCAATTGCCTGAAGCAGACTTGCAAAACCCTGGCAGTTAATGCCGGAACCTAACAGAATCGGCACAATATTGCCTTCGATCACATGGCTTCTAAGTGCTTTGGAAATCTCTTCCTGAGTAAATTCTTCGCCGGAGAAGTAGCGTTCCATATATTCTTCACTGGTCTCTGCCACTGCTTCCATCAGTGCTTCTCTGGCGATTCCCAGATTCTTCTGTACGTAATCCGGAATCTCACATTCAGTATAATTACTCAATTCGGTAAAGCGGCGGCCTGCCATCTTTACGACATTGACATATCCTACAAATTTTTCATTTTCACGGATTGGCAGCTGGAATGGTGCAATCTTACGGCCAAAGCGGGTTTCTAATTTTAACACCAGTTCACGGTAGCTGGCGTGATCGTCATCCATATTGGTTACAAAGAACAGTCTGGGCAGGTTGTACTTTTCGCACATCTCCCATGCCTTTTCTACGCCCACTTCAATGCCTGCCTTGCAGTTTACTACGATAATTGCAGCATCTGCTACGCTGATGGCTTCTTCTACTTCCCCCACAAAATCGAAGTAGCCAGGAGTATCTAACAGGTTAATCTTAATCGGGCCATTTTCCCCTTCATATTCCAAAGGAATTAAAGATGTAGAAATGGAAAACTGTCTCTTAATTTCTTCCTTATCGTAATCACTGATGGTATTGCCATCAGAAATTTTCCCCATTCTCTTGGTAACCCCAGTAATCATTGCCAGAGCCTCTGCCACTGTTGTCTTTCCTGCGCCGCCGTGTCCTAATAAAATGACATTGCGGATCTGACTGGTTCCATAAACGTTCATAGAAATTCCCTCCTGTACAACCAAATTTAGTCATGCGTCTATTTTACTAAAAAATTCTGAAATTTACAAGTAAAATATGCAAATTATACAAAATATTTGTGTCAATCCTGCCTGAATCTTCATAGGGCGGATGCCCGACGCTTCTTGCACGCTGTAAGCGTGCAAGAAGATGCATGGCTGCACTATTGCCACTATGTTTATATCACTTTTTGATTTACTTTAAAGCTCAAAACTTTAAAGCATTAAATCGTTGACAATTTCATTCAGATGTTTTACAATGTTACCTTGTAACTGTTACGTTAGAAACATAGCAGAAAGGATCTTATATTTATGATTATTATTATGAAACCAGACGCTTCCCAGGAAGCGATTACAAATGTCACTCATATGATTGAAGAAAAAGGACTGGCTGCTCACCTTTCCAAGGGAACCCAGGTTACCATTATCGGCGTTGTGGGCGATAAAAGCCAGCTGTCAGGCTGCAACATCGAGTTGTCTGAAGGCGTAGAAAAAATCGTTCCTGTCACCGAATCTTACAAGCTGGTCAACAAAAAGTTCCATCCGGACGACTCTTCTGTTCAGGTTGGCCCTTCTGTCATTGGCCCAGGCACCCTGACAGTCATGGCTGGCCCTTGCGCTATTGAAAACCGCAAACAGCTTTTAGATACTGCTTTTGCCGTTAAAAAGGCAGGCGCTACCTTTTTAAGGGGCGGCGCTTATAAGCCCCGTACTTCTCCTTACTCCTTCCAGGGACTGGAAGAAGAAGGCCTGAAATACATGAAAGAAGCCAGAGAGGCAACCGGCCTTCCGGTTATCTGTGAAGTCACCAGCGAACACGCCATTGAAAGCGCCGTAAAATACGTAGACATGGTGCAGATCGGCGCACGGAACATGCAGAATTTTGAACTGTTAAAAGAAGTAGGACGGGCCAATATTCCGGTATTATTAAAGAGAGGCCTTTCCGCCACTATTGACGAATGGCTCAACTCTGCCGAATATATTTTAGCTGCCGGAAACTCTAATGTAGTGCTGTGCGAGCGAGGAATCCGCACCTACGAGACCGCTACCCGCAATACCCTGGATTTAAGCGCTGTTCCAGTTATCCGTGCAAAGAGCCACCTTCCGGTAATTGTAGACCCCAGCCATGCCACAGGAGTACGGGCTTATGTAGAACCTCTGGCCAAAGCTGCTCTGGCCTGCGGTGCAGACGGCTTAATGGTAGAGGTTCATCCATGCCCTTCCTGTGCGCTGTCTGACGGGCCTCAGTCCCTTACCTTCCCTGACTTTGAAAAGCTGATGGCAGATCTCCGGCCTTATGCCGATCTTGCAGGACGGCAATAACTGTTAGAGAAAGGATTTTATTATGGCAGAACAAACCATCGGTTTTATCGGCCTGGGGCTGATTGGCGGCTCCATTGCCAGAGGCCTCAAACGAGCTAACCCTAATACGGTAATTATGGCCTATATGCGCTCCCGTTCCCGTCTGGAAACCGCCAGACAGGACGGTACCATTGACCGGATTTTAGACGGTGTAGGAGAAGAATTCCGGCAGTGCGATCTGATCTTTTTGTGTACACCTGTTGAGTTTAACGCCGGCTACCTGAAAGCCCTTGTTCCTTATTTAAAACCAGGGGCTGTTATTACAGATGTCGGAAGCACCAAAACCAATATCCACGAGGAGGTTATCCGTCTCCATATGGAAGATTGTTTTGTAGGCGGCCATCCTATGGCCGGTTCGGAAAAAACTGGCTATGAAAACTCTACGGATCATTTGCTGGAAAATGCTTACTATATGATTACTCCTTCTGCCAAATCTACTCCGGAACAAATTGACAAAGTCCGTTCCATAGCTCTGGCTCTGGGCGCAATTCCCATGGTTTTAGACTATAAAGACCACGATAAAGCCGTGGCTGCCATCAGCCATCTGCCCCATCTGGTGGCCTCCAGCCTGGTTAATCTGGTAAAAGCTTCCGACGACCAATCTGAAACCATGAAAAAAATTGCTGCAGGCGGTTTTAAAGATATTACCCGAATCGCCTCTGCATCCCCAGAAATGTGGGAACAGATCTGCATGGCCAACAGCGGCCCTATCAGTGATATTCTGGAAGCGTATATTGACTCTCTTTCCCTGATTTTAAAACAGATTAAGGCCAGACAGGAAACGGCTGTCTTTGACCTGTTCAGGGAATCCAGAGACTATCGAAATTCCATTACTGACAGGGCAAAAGGCGCCATTGAACCGGATTATTCCTTTTCCGTAGACATTGTAGACGAAGCTGGCGCCATTTCCACTCTGTCTGTCATTTTGGCAGCAAAAGGAATCAATATAAAAAATATCGGCATTAATAATAATCGGGAAAACGGCGAAGGCGCTCTGCGGATTACATTTTACGACGAAGAAGCCCTTGAATCTGCCTGGACCCAGCTTACCCGCTATCATTATGAATTATTCCGTCAATAGGAGGTTTTTATTCTATGGAATTAAAAAAAGCCGCCCGTTTGCAGGGTGAAATCTCTGTACCTGGCGATAAATCTATTTCCCACAGAAGCGTTATGTTCGGCTCCATTGCCAAAGGCATAACTGAGATTGATAATTTTCTTCAGGGAGCCGATTGTCTGTCTACTATCTCCTGCTTTCAGAAAATGGGGGTTGAAATCGAAAATCTGGGAAACCGCGTCATTGTCCATGGAAACGGACTTCGCGGCCTGACTGCTCCAACTGCAGATTTGGACTGCGGCAACTCCGGCACTACTACCAGACTGATTTCCGGAATCCTGGCCGCCCAGGATTTTTCCGTCACCCTGACCGGAGACCCCTCTATCCAGACCCGTCCCATGAACCGGATTATCCAGCCCCTGACCCAAATGGGAGCAGATATTACCAGCATAAAGGGAAATGGCTGCGCTCCTTTGCGGATTCACGGAAAACCTCTTCACGGCATTACTTATGAAAGTCCTGTAGCCTCTGCCCAGGTAAAATCTGCCATTCTTCTGGCAGGTTTATATGCTGACGGTGAAACCAGAGTCGTGGAGCCGGCTGTTTCCCGTAACCACACAGAATTAATGCTGCAAAGCTTTGGGGCAGACGTTCATACTGAAGATACGACTGCTGTCATTCAGCCGGCAGACCAGTTATTCGGTACAAAATTGTCTGTACCAGGAGATATTTCCTCGGCTGCCTTCTTCCTTGCAGCAGGCCTTATGGTTTCTGGCTCCGAGATTCTTCTAAAACATGTGGGAATCAATCCTACCCGTGACGGAATCCTTCATGTGTGCCAGCGCATGGGCGGCAATATCACCCTTTTAAATCTAAAGATGGAAGGGGGAGAATCTACTGCTGATATTCTGGTTCGCAGCAGCGCCCTCCATGGAACTACAATTGAAGGAGACATTATCCCCACATTAATTGACGAGCTTCCGGTAATTGCCGCTATGGCCTGTGTCGCAAAGGGAGAAACCATCATAAAAGATGCGGCGGAATTAAAGGTAAAGGAATCCAACCGGATTCGGGTTATGACTGAGAATTTAACTGCCATGGGAGCTGATGTGACCGAAACGGAGGACGGTATGATTATCCGAGGCGGAAAGCCCTTACACGGCGCTGTGGTAGACAGCCATCTGGATCACCGGATTGCCATGAGTTTTGCAGTAGCCGCCCTTTGCGCTGACGGCATCACCCAAATCAAGGGCGGGGAATGTGTCAATATTTCCTATCCGGAATTTTACCAGGATTTAGAGCGACTTCGCAAAAACTAAAGAATCCTTTCTATAAATCAAAAGAGCCCTGGCGGCTGCGTATCATGATATACTGCAGCGCCCTGGCTCTTTTCTGTTTTTATTTCTTATTTCTGTGGTTCGTTTTCTGTCTGCACTTCTAATCCGGCTTCTTTTTCTAAAATTGCCCAGATCTCATCCCGTCCCTGCTTGGTTTCTGCTGAAAACGGAATTAAAATATCTTCTTTTGTCATTCCCAGTCCATGACGGATCTGTTTTACCTGCTTTGCCACCTGGCTTCTCTTTAACTTGTCCAGCTTTGTGGCAATAATAATGGGCTGATAGCCGTTATGGATAATCCAGTCGTACATCAGTTTATCATTTTCTGATGGATCGTGACGGATGTCTACCAAAAGAAATACCTTTTTTAACATGGCGGATCGATGAAGATAATTTTCAATCATCTTTCCCCATTTCGCCTTTTCCTCTAAGGAGACTTTGGCATAGCCGTAACCAGGCAAATCTACGTAATACAAATCATCATTAATCCGGTAAAAATTAATAGTCTGGGTCTTTCCCGGCTGAGAAGAGGTTCTGGCATAGGCTTTCCGGTTCATCAAGGCATTAATGAGAGAGGATTTTCCTACATTGGACTTTCCTGCAAATGCAAATTCCGGCAGCGTGTTTTCCGGAAGCTTACTTTTAATGCCGCAGACGGTTTCCAGATTTACATTTTTAATAATCATGCCAGCGCCTCCTTTAATACATCTTCCATGGTTTTTACATATACAATGTCTAGTCCCTTGGTAATCTCCTTGGAAAGTTCTGAAATGTCCGGAATATTTTTTTCCGGAACCAGTACAGTCTTAATATGAGCCATTTTAGCTGCTAATACCTTTTCCTTTAATCCTCCAATTGGAAGCACACGGCCTCTTAAGGTAATTTCTCCCGTCATGGCAACCTTTGCCTTTACCGGCCGTTCTAATACTGCAGACAGCATAGCCGTAGCCATGGTAATACCGG
>CALHQJ010000056.1 GCA_938036545.1 uncultured Clostridium sp.
GACGGCCGCCTGGTACAGAATGTAGATCCGATTATTGGCAAGCAGTCTTCTTATATCATCAAAGTTAATAAGACTGCAAACTGTCTGACCGTTTATGCAAAAGACGGAGACAGAGGGTATATTCTTCCGGTTATGTCCATGCTGACATCTGTTGGAGACGATACCCCTATCGGTACCTTTAAGAGCCCGGAACGATACCGCTGGCGTTATATGGTAGGCGACTGCTATACCCAGTATGCAACCAGAATTACAGGCAGCTTCCTGCTTCACTCTGTAATTTTTGAGCAGCAGAATAACCTTACCCTGCGTGCACAGACCTACAATGATTTAGGTGTTGCCCGTTCTGCAGGCTGCGTTCGTCTGCGTACTGTAGATGCGAAATGGATTTATGATAATGTCCAGGCAGGAGTTCCCATTACCGTTTATGAGGACAGTTCCAGCGTAGGGCCGTTCTACCGTCCAGATGTAGTTCCGGTACCAAATACCCAGGAATGGGATCCAACTGATGCCGGAGTCCGACTGCAGTAATGACAACTTAGAGAAAAGAGAGGATTGAAATACGTGGCCGGATTATCACCAATGATGGTTCACTATTTAGAAACCAAAGAGCAGTATAAAGATTGTATTCTGTTTTACCGGTTGGGGGACTTCTACGAGATGTTCTTTGACGATGCCATAACCGTGTCCAGAGAGCTGGAACTGACCCTGACCGGAAAGGAATGTGGACTTGAGGAGCGCGCGCCTATGTGCGGCGTTCCTCATCATGCTGTTGAAGCATATTTAAACAAACTCGTCCAAAAAGGATATAAAGTCGCAATTGCAGAACAGATGGAAGATCCCAAGCTTGCCAAAGGGCTTGTAAAGAGGGAAGTTGTTCGGGTTGTGACGCCAGGAACCATTACCAGTGCCCAGGCTTTAGACGAGACTAAAAATAACTACCTGATGGGAATTGTATATTTAGGAGAGATTTTTGGTCTGGCTACTGCCGATATCAGTACTGGTGATTTTTTCGTGACAGAGGTAGAAAACGAACGGGATTTATTTGATGAAATCAACAAGTTTTCTCCGTCTGAAGTGGTATGTAATGAAGCTTTCTATATGTCAGGCGTTGACATTGATGAAATTAAGAACCGGTATCACACGGTAATTTCTGCCCTGGACAGCCGCTTTTTTGGAGATGACAGCTGCCGCCAGATTTTAAAAGAGCATTTTAAAGTCAGCCATCTGGCCGGCCTGGGACTGGGAGACTATGAGACTGGAATTGTGTCTGCTGGGGCTGTGATGCGTTATCTTTACGAAACCCAGAAAAGCACCCTGGAGCATTTAACTACCATTACGCCCTACAGCGTAGGACAATATATGATTCTGGATACTTCTACCCGAAGAAATCTGGAGCTTTTGGAAACGCTGAGAGAAAAGCAGAAGAGAGGTTCCCTTTTATGGGTTCTGGATAAGACCAAAACCGCCATGGGAGCCCGTATGCTCCGTACCTTTATCGAGCAGCCGCTGATTCACAAGGAAGAAATTCTGGGCCGTCAGGCGGCAATTGAAGAATTTAACATGAATTATATTTCCAGGGAGGAAATTCGGGAGTATCTGAATCCTATTTACGATCTGGAGCGGTTAATCGGGCGGATTAGTTATAAGACAGCCAATCCCAGGGATTTGATTTCCTTTAAAAATTCTCTGGAAATGCTGCCTCACATCAAGCAGATTCTCACGGAGTTTTCCAGTCCGCTTATGAAGGAACTGGACAGTAATCTGGATTGCCTGGAAGATTTATACCAGTTACTGGATCAGGCCATTGTAGACGATCCGCCGGTTACGGTCAGAGAAGGCGGAATCATCAAAGAGGGATTCCAGGAAGACGCCGACAAGCTGCGCCATGCAAAAACAGAGGGAAAAACCTGGCTTGCAGAACTGGAAATGCGGGAAAAGGAAAAAACCGGCATTAAAAATTTAAAGATCAAATATAATAAGGTCTTTGGCTATTATTTTGAAGTGACCAATTCCTTTAAAGACCTGGTTCCCGATTATTTCATCCGCAAACAGACCCTTGCCAATGCGGAACGGTATACAACAGATGAACTGAAAAATCTGGAAGAGATTATTCTGGGAGCGGAAGATAAACTGTTTTCCCTGGAATACGATCTGTTCTGCCAGGTTCGGGACGAAATTGCCGGCCAGGTGGTGCGGATTCAGAAAACCGCCAAGGCCATTGCAGGAATAGATGTATTTGCTTCGTTATCTACAGTAGCGACGAAAAATAACTATGTCAAGCCCTCGATTAATGAAAAAGGACTGATTCAGATTCACAACGGACGCCATCCGGTTGTGGAACAGATGATTCCGGATTCTTCCTTTGTATCTAACGATACCTGTCTGGATAATAATAAAAACCGGATTTCCATTATTACAGGCCCTAACATGGCAGGAAAATCCACCTATATGCGTCAGGTTGCCCTGATTGTATTAATGGCCCAAATCGGCTGCTTTGTTCCGGCAGAAGACGCCAATATCGGCATTTGCGACCGGATTTTCACCAGAGTAGGCGCATTGGATGATTTGGCAGCAGGCCAGAGTACCTTTATGGTAGAAATGACGGAGGTGGCCAATATTTTACGGAATGCCACCAAAAGCAGCCTGTTGATTTTAGATGAAATCGGCAGGGGAACCAGTACCTTTGACGGCCTTTCCATTGCCTGGGCAGTGGTGGAGCATATCAGCAATACCAAGCTTCTGGGCGCAAAAACCCTGTTTGCCACCCATTACCATGAGCTTACCGAGTTGGAAGGAGCCATGAGCGGGGTTAATAACTACTGCATTGCAGTGAAAGAACAGGGTGACGACATTGTTTTCCTGAGAAAAATTGTAAAAGGCGGAGCTGATAAGAGTTACGGCATTCAGGTGGCCAAGCTTGCCGGAGTGCCGGATTCCGTTATTTCCAGGGCGAAAGAACTGGTAGAAGAGCTGACCAGCGCTGATATTACGGTACGGGCCAGGGAAATTGCAGAACATTCTGCCAATGTAACGGTACGCAAAGCAGTTCCCAAGCCTGATGAAGTGGATTTACTTCAGATGTCCTTTTTCGATACCGTAAAGGATGACGATATTATTCGCGAGCTGGGCGAACTGAATCTGGCTCAGATGACGCCTATTGATGCTTTAAATACTCTTTACCGCCTTCAAAACCGTCTGAAAAACCGGTGGGATGGAAAGAGCAGCCAGTAAGATTGGAAGATAAACATGAATATTGCTGTATTAGATGAGAGTACCATTAATAAAATCGCTGCCGGAGAAGTAATTGAACGGCCGGCATCTATTGTAAAAGAGCTGTTGGAAAATGCCATAGATGCCAGCGCCAGCGCCATCACCGTTGAGATTCGTGACGGAGGCACCTCCTTAATCCGAATTACAGATAACGGCTACGGCATTGAAAAAAGCGAAGTTCCCATGGCTTTTCTCCGCCATGCTACCAGCAAAATACGAAAGGCAGAAGATTTATCTTCTGTACTTTCACTGGGATTTCGTGGAGAGGCTCTTGCAAGCATTGCAGCTGTTTCCAGAGTGGAATTAATCACAAAAACCGGAAACAGCCTGACTGGCAGCCGCTACCGGATTGAGGGCGGGGCAGAAGTGGGGTTAGAAGAAGTAGGTGTGCCGGAGGGAACGACCTTTCTGGTAAGAGATTTGTTTTATAACACCCCTGCCAGAAAAAAGTTTTTAAAGCAGCCGGCTACGGAAGGCGGTTATGTACAGGATTTTGTGGAAAAAATTGCCCTTTCCAGACCGGATATTTCGTTCCGGTATGTAAAAGGCGGTTCTAATGTACTGCATACTTCCGGAAATCACAATTTAAAGGATATTATTTACCAGATTTACGGGCGGGAGCTGACTGCCAACCTGATACCGGTAGAGGTGTCCGGCGGACCGGTTCAGATCTCCGGATATATCTGCAAACCTATTGTTGCCCGTTCCAACAGAACCTGCGAAACCTATTTTATTAATGGAAGATATATTAAAAATCCCATCATTTCCAAAGCCATCGAGGAAGCTTACCGGCCGTTTTTAATGAAACACAAGTTTCCTTTTACGGTTCTGCACTTAACCCTGGATACGCAGGCTTTGGACGTCAATGTTCATCCCGCCAAGATGGAAGTTCGGTTTCAAAATGGAGAGCTGATTTACCAGGCCGTGTATCAGGCTGTTTCAGAGGCTCTCCATGAAAAAGAGCTGATTCCGGAAATTTCCTTTGACAGTGAAAAAAAATCCGGGCAAAAGCAGGAACCTGCCGGAAATCGGGAAATCAAACGGACTCCGGAACCCTTTGAGACCAAACGCCTGGCTGCGGTGACAGCTCCCATGCCCAATCATGTAAAGGAAAAGGAAGTTTCTTATGGGAGTTTTGGGAAACCGAAGGCTGTTTTGCCGGAGAAACCAGAACTACCTGCAGCCGTCCAGGCCCCAAAATCGGAGACGCCAGACAGAATACAGGAAAAGCAGGAAAAGCCACAGCAAATGGAGCTGTTTGATGGCAAGCTTCTGGATGCCAGGGCCCGTTACCGCCACAAGCTCATTGGCCAGCTGTTTGATACCTACTGGATGGTGGAGTATCAGGATCAGCTGTTTATCATTGACCAGCATGCCGCCCACGAGAAAGTCTTATATGAGCGGACCATGAAAGCTCTGAAGGAACGTTCTTACGATACTCAGATGATCAGCCCTCCCATCATTTTAACCCTGTCCGTACAGGAGGAAATGGCATTATCTGCCCATATGGAATATTTTGAAGGAATGGGCTTTGAAATCGAACCCTTCGGCGGAAAGGAATACGCCGTAAGAGGCGTTCCATCTAACCTTCTTTCTATTGCAAAAAAAGAACTTCTGCTGGAGATGCTTGGAAGTTTAACCGAGGAAAAAATACTGGTTTCGGCTGTCAGTCAGGAACTGATTTACGAAAGAGTGGCATCCATGTCCTGCAAGGCTGCAGTAAAAGGGGGACATGCCCTAAGCGTCAGGGAGGCAGATGAATTGATTGATCAGCTGCTGGAGCTGGAGAACCCTTATGCCTGTCCCCATGGCCGCCCAACCATTATTTCCATGAGCCGGTATGAGCTTGAAAAGAAATTTAAACGGATTGTGTAAATACAGGAGGAAGATGTGAAAAAACCGCTTATTATTTTGACGGGGCCTACAGCAGTCGGGAAAACGTCTCTTTCCATTCAGCTTGCAAAGGCAGTAAACGGAGAGATTATCAGCGCAGATTCCATGCAGGTTTACCGTCATATGGATATTGGATCTGCAAAGGTGACGCCTGAAGAAATGGACGGAGTTCCCCACCATTTAATTGATATTTTAGAACCATGGGATGAATTTAACGTGGTGGTTTTTCAGCAAAAAGCCAAGGCCGCCATGGAAGAAATTTATAAAAGAGGCCATGTTCCGGTGGTAGCGGGAGGAACGGGCTTTTATATCCAGGCCCTGCTTTATGACATTGATTTTAAAGAAAATGAAGAGGGAAACCAAATCCGCATGGAGTTAGAAGCACTGGCAGAAGAAAAGGGCAATGAATATCTGCACCAGCTGCTGCAGGAAGTAGATCCGGAGTCAGCCAAAGCCATTCATGCCAACAACCGGAAACGGGTGATTCGGGCATTGGAATATTACCGGCAGACCGGAGAGAAGATTTCCAGCCACAATGAAGCGGAACGGCAGAAAGAATCGCCCTATGACTTTTTGTATTACGTATTAAATACGGAACGGGCCGCTTTGTATCAGAGGATTGACCGCAGAGTGGACAATATGTTAGCAGACGGACTGGTAGAAGAAGTACAGAAACTAAAAGATATGGGCTGTTCCAGATCCATGGTATCCATGCAGGGACTGGGATACAAGGAAATTCTGGATTATTTAGATGGAACCATTTCCTTAGAAGAAGCTGTCTATATTTTAAAACGGGATACCCGCCACTTTGCCAAGCGTCAGCTGACCTGGTTTCGGAGAGAACGGGATGTGAGATGGCTGAACCTTCCAGATTTTGAAAATGATCCGAAACGGGTATTAGATTATATTTTACAGGATTGGAGAGAATTACAACATGACAATTGATAATATGTATCAGAGACTAGGAATCAGCAAAGAAGTCTTAGCTTATGGCGAGGCTGTAGAAGAATCTTTAAAAGAACGTTTTTTAGAAATCGACGCTAATGCAGAGTATAATCAGATGAAAGTAATTCTGGCAATGCAGAAAAACAGAGTCAGCGAGACTCATTTTGCCGCCACTACCGGATATGGTTACAATGATGCCGGAAGAGATGCTCTGGAAGATGTTTATGCGGATGTATTTCATGGTGAAAGCGCCCTGGTGCGTCCCCAGTTAATCAGCGGAACCCACGCCCTTCATATTGCATTGTCTTCTAATCTTCGTCCAGGTGATGAACTGCTGTCCCCTGTAGGAAAGCCATATGATACCCTGGAAGAGGTAATTGGAATTCGGGACTCGGCAGGTTCTTTAAAGGAATACGGGGTTACCTATCGTCAGGTAGACTTATTGGAAAATGGAGATTTCGATTATGAAGGAATCCGCAAGGCTATCAATGAAAAGACTAAATTAGTCACGATTCAAAGATCCAAAGGCTACCAGACCCGTCCAACCTTATCAGTAGAAAAAATCGGCCAGTTGATTTCTTTTGTAAAGGGAATTAAACCGGACGTAATCTGCATGGTTGACAACTGCTATGGAGAATTTGTAGAGAGAATAGAACCTTTAGATGTCGGCGCAGATATGATGGTAGGTTCTTTAATTAAAAATCCAGGCGGCGGTCTGGCTCCTATCGGCGGCTACATTGTAGGAAGAGCCGACTGTATTGAACGGGCCTCCGTACGTCTGACTGCTCCAGGTCTCGGAAAAGAAGTAGGAGCAAGCCTGGGATTAAATCAGTCTTTCTTCCAGGGACTGTTTTTAGCTCCAACGGTGGTTGCAGGAGCGTTGAAGGGAGCGATCTTTGCAGCAAACTTATATGAAAAGCTGGGATTTGCCGTAGTTCCTAACAGCACAGAATCCCGCCATGACATTATTCAGGCCATTACCTTTGGAAAACCGGAGGGTGTGATTGCTTTCTGTGAGGGAATCCAGGCGGCAGCCCCAGTCGACAGTTACGTAACTCCGGAACCCTGGGATATGCCTGGCTATGATGCTCCGGTTATTATGGCAGCAGGCGCATTTATTCAGGGGGCTTCCATTGAGCTAAGTGCAGACGGCCCTATTAAGCCTCCTTACGCCGTATACTTCCAGGGCGGTTTAACCTGGTATCACGCAAAGCTGGGAATTTTAAAATCCCTGCAGAAGGTCTGCGATGCAGGACTTGCAAACCTTCCTAAATAAGAAAAAAACGTCGGTGAAATATGCTGAAAACCAAGAAAATCCGCTAAAGTATTTAGAATATTTAACAAATATTGACGACAAGCGTCGATGAAAAACGTGAAAACAGTGTATACACCGACGGATTCTTATGCTAAAATAACTACAGGTTTAAGGAGGCATGCCATATGAGAAGCAGAAATTTCTGGATTTTACTGCTTTTATTACTGGCTGGCATCGTACTGGGAGGTTTTGTCGGGGAAATGACAAAAGGAATCGCAGGGCTTTCCTGGTTAAATTTCGGCCAGTCTTTTGGATTTGACAATCCTTTAGTAATCGATCTGGGAATTTTGGTGCTGACCTTTGGCATCAATATCCGGATTACCATGGCCAGCATTATCGGAGTTGCCATTTCCCTGCTGGTGTACCGTTTTTTATAATGATTATTCATACATAATCTTTTCTGCCGTACTTGGAGAGTCTGCGTGGAAAGGAAGTTTATGAAACATTTAACAGAACATAGTGAAAAGCTTACCATGCGTCAGATGCCAAAGGGGGAAGGCCCCTATGAGCGATGCATGGAGAAGGGAGCGGAGGTTCTCAGCGATGCAGAACTTTTAGCTGTAATTATCCGCACAGGTTCCAGAGAGGATACGTCTCTGGAGCTGGCTCAGAAGCTTTTAAAATCAGGCGGTGAAGAAGGGCTTTCAGGCCTGGCGCACCACTCTTTTGAAGAATTTACAAAAATCCGCGGCATTGGAAAGGTAAAAGCAGCCCAGCTCCTTTGTATTTTTGAGCTGTCCAGAAGGATTTGGAGAAACTCAGGAAAGAAGCAGAACAGCTGCTACCACGAGCCGTCCCAGATTGCAGATTACTATATGCAGTCTCTCCGCCATCTGGATCAGGAGCATATTTACGCCATGTTTTTTGATACCAAACAGCATTTTATCCGAGACGTGCTTTTATCCAAGGGCACGGTCAATTCCTCTGTGATTTCTCCCAGGGAGCTGTTTATTGAGGCCTTAAGGGCCAGGGCAGTCCGTTTTGCCCTTGTCCACAACCATCCCAGCGGAGATCCTACCCCCAGCAGGGAGGATCAGCTTCTGACCATGCGGATGAAAGAGGCGGGAGACGTTTTGGGAATTGTTTTAGTGGATCACGTGATTATTGGAGATACTGCATATATGAGTTTTAAGGAACGAGGAATGTTATAGATGGAAAGTAAACGCAGCAAGTATATTCTGCTGGGACTTACACTTTTGTGCGTCCTGTTAATTGGAGTCTCTTCCCTGAGAGAGGGAATTATGGACCCGCTCCGTACTGGGGTGGGCTATTTGCTTGTACCCATCCAGTCGGGAGTTAATGCGGTAGGAGCCGGAATTTATGAAGATTTAACCGACTATGCCAAGTTAAAGACCGCCCTGGAAGAGAAAGCCCAGCTGGAGCAGAGAGTCGGTGAACTGACGGAAGAAAATAACCGGCTTCAGGCCCAGCAGCAGGAGCTGAACCGTCTCCGTGAATTATATCAGCTGGATCAGGATTATATGCAGTATGAAACCATTGGCGCCAGAGTCATTGCAAAGGATTCCGGAGACTGGTTCCAGGTGTTCCGAATCAATAAAGGCTCCGAAGACGGGGTGGAGGTAGACTCCAACGTAATTGCAGGAGGAGGCCTGGTTGGGATTGTAACAGACGTAGGTGCCAATTACGCTACTGTAAGAAGCATTATTGATGACTTAAGCCGTGTCAGCGCCATGGGGCTTCGGACAGGAGACAAGTGTATTGTAGCCGGAGATTTGACCCTTTACCAGGAAGGCAGATTAAGCATTACCAATATTACCAAGGATGGGGATATACAGGACGGGGACCAGATCATAACTTCCAATATCAGTTCCAAATTTCTTCCTGGCATTCTGGTTGGATACGCTGCTGATATTACCATTGATTCCGAGCGCCTTACCAAGTCCGGCTATCTGGTTCCGGCGGCAGATTTCGACGATCTTCAGGAGGTTTTGGTGATTGTAGGGACAAAAGATACCGGAGACGGAGAGCTTGGGCCTTTAGAAGAGGCTCAATAAAGGAGGTACTATGAAACGGATACTAATCAATCTGGCTCTGATGGTGCTGGCGTTTACCGTACAGACCTGTATCTTTCCGCTGATTCCGTTTTTCAGTGCGTCTCCCAACCTGCTGCTGATTATGACGTTTTCCATGGGATTTATTTACGGAAAAGACGCAGGAATGCTGTATGGACTGTTTGCGGGAATCCTGCTGGATTTGTTCGGAGGCGGAAGCTTTGGATTTTACAGCCTGCTGTTTATTTATATCGGCTATCTGAATGGAATATTCAGCCGCTATTATTACGAAGATTATATTACCCTTCCAATGGTTCTTGCCATTGCCAACGAGCTGGCGTATAATCTTTACATTTACGTATTCCAGTTTTTGATTCGTAAGAGACTGAACTTTTTGTATTATCTGAAAAATATCATTATTCCGGAAATTATTTTTACGGTTGTCACCACCTTGCTGATTTACCGGCTGTTCTTGTTTATCAGCCGCAAGCTGGAGGAAATGGAACAAAGGAGAGATACCAATCTTGTTTAAAGATTTACTGGAAATGCTGAAGGAAGGACTTCAAAAAATTGCTTCGTCCAGACTGGTTGCCCTGTCCGTGCTTTTTGCTGCGATGTTTGCGCTGCTAACCGTCAATTTGTTTAATCTGCAAATCGTACACGGGGAAGACTATCTGAATGAATATATGCAAAAGACCGAAAAGGTGATCTATACTCCAGGTACCCGAGGAAATATTTTAGATCGAAACGGCAATGTACTGGCTTATAATGAACTGGCTTATTCCGTAGCCGTTCAGGACACCGGCGCTTATCGTAAGGACGCAGACCGCAACGCCATGCTGCTGCGCCTGGTCCGCATTCTGGACAAGCACGGAGAGACCATTGAAGGGAAGTTTGAAGTAGGAATCAATGAAGCTGGAGAAATGTACTTTACCTGTACCAGCGAATCTGCCAAACGGCGGTTTTTAAGAGATTTCTATAATCTGACAACTGCCGATGATCTGGATAAAAACGGAAAGAATCCGTCTGACATTACCGCCTACGAGGCATTTGAGAAAAAGTTTAAGGCCTACAAAATGGATTCCATTGTAGATGAAAGAGGCAATCCTGTGGTTTTAGATGATGAGACAGCTCTCGACATGGTAAATATCTGGTATACCATGCAGCTGACTGCATTCCGAAAATACGAAAGCACCATTATTTCCAATAATGTTTCCGACGAAACGGTTGCGGAGATTATGGAAAATACGGCAGATCTTCAGGGCGTTACTATTGAAGAAAGTTCTGTGCGGGTATACAACAACAGCATCTATTTTGAACCTGTTATCGGATATATCGGAAAGGTTCAGGAGGAGCAGTTAGACGAGCTGAATGAAGGCATACCGGAAGGAAGCGTTCAGGAATACCGGCTTACGGATCTGGTAGGCCGTACCGGACTGGAAGCCTCTATGGAAAAGGAGCTTCAGGGCAAAAAAGGTTACAAAGTCGTAAACGTTGACAATATGGGCCGTATCCTGGAGGTAAAAGAAGAAACCCAGGCAGAAGCGGGAAATGATGTATATCTGTCCATTGACCAGAATCTGCAGATTGGCGTATATGAGCTTCTGGAGCGCCAGCTGGCCGGTATCCTGCTGGATCACCTCCGCTTTGAAGATATTCGGGAGGATGAAACCTTTAAGGACTCTAAAAAGCCGATTCCTGTAAAGGACGCCTATTACCAGCTGATTAACAACAACGTCTTATCCTTAGCCCATATGGGATCTGAAGACGCTTCCGACATGGAGCGCCAGCTTTATCAGATACAGACCTCGTCCCAGGAAAAAATTTTAAACAGCATCCAGGCCGAACTGTTAAGTCCCCACGCTGCCCAGCTGGGACAGCTTCCAAAAGATATGATGGCCTATATGGTATATATCTACGAATACCTGTCTTCCAGCGAAGTGGGAATTATCAAGCGGTCTGAGATCGATGAAAACAGCCAGGCTTATCTGGCATGGAAGGCAGATACCATCAGCCTTCGGGATTATATTTACGCCGGAATAGCAGACGGATGGATTGACACGGCAAAGCTTGAGATAGACGATCGGTATTCCAGTGCAGACAGTATTTTCGAAAGCCTGGTAGTCTATATTATGGATGCATTGAGAGAGGACAAGCAGTTTACCAAACAGATTTACCGGTATTTAATTAACGACGGTACGGTAAAAGGGTGGCAGCTTTGCGTAGCTCTGTATGATCAGAGGGTACTGGAATATGATGCAGATGAGGTGGCAAAGCTTTACGCTGGAGGCGACAGCTATGCCTATACCTTTATCCGCAGCAAAATTAAAAGCATTGAGCTGACTCCCGCCCAGCTGGCCTTAGACCCCTGTACCGGTTCCTGTGTAATAGCAGATGTCAATACCGGTGAAGTCAGGGCGCTGGTTACCTATCCTGGTTATGACAACAACCGCCTTTCCGGCACAGTGGATGCGGCGTATTATAACCAGCTTCGGGAAGATCTGTCCTTGCCTTTGCGAAACAACGCAACCATGGTACTGAAAGCGCCAGGTTCTACCTTTAAGCCCATTACTGCCGTTGCAGCCCTGGAAGAAGGAGTGATCCAGATGGGCGAAACCATTGAATGTACCGGCGAATATAAGGAAATCGACACCCCGATTAAATGCTGGATTTACCCAGGCCGCCACGGCAAGTTAGACGTCATCGGAGGCATTGGAAACTCCTGTAACTACGTAGTTGCAGAGCTGGCGCACAGAATGTCCATGGATGAAAACGGCAATTATTCTACCAGCCTGGGGTTGGAGACTCTGGCTAAATACGCCACCATGTTTGGACTGGATCATACTTCCGGCGTAGAAATCGACGAGGCATCGCCTAAGATTTCCGATACGGACCCTGAGCGTTCCTCTATGGGACAGGGCAGCCACGCTTTTACCAATACCCAGCTTGCCCGCTACGTAACCGCCATGGCCAACAGAGGAACGGTTTTTGAACTGAGCTTATTAGATAAGCTGACAGATTCCGAAGGAAACCTGATTGAAGACTATACTCCCAGCGTTTCTTCTACCATTGATATTCAGCCTTCTACCTGGGATGCAGTTCAGGCGGGTATGAGACAGGTTATTGCAGAAGGCTCTGCAAAGAGCATCTTTTCCGATTTAGCCATTGAAGTTGCAGGCAAGACAGGAACTGCACAGGAGGATACCAGACGTACCAACCACGCATTCTTTGTTTCCTTTGCTCCTTATGCAGCTCCGGAAATAGCTGTTACTGTAAATATCCCTTATGGATACAGTTCCGGTAATGCGGCAACCCTTGCCAAAAATGTGTACAAGTATTACTATGGATATACGACTTTAGAGGAAATCCAGGCAGCAGGCGCTTTAAATGCGACTTCTGTAGAAATCCGGGATTAATCAAAGCCTGAAGAAAGGAGACTGTCATGGGTCATAATACAGTAGTGATTAAAAGCAACAGGGCCGGCATGTCGGTCTATCTCGATCCAATGGTTCCCTTTGAGCAGCTGCTTGAGGACGTGGCAAAAAAATTCAGGGAAAGCGCCAAATTCTGGGGTTCCGTCCAGATGACCCTTTCCCTCGAGGGCCGGCCCCTTTCGCCGGAACAGGAGTTTAAAATTGTCAATACCATTACAGAAAATTCCCAAATTCAAATTTTGTGCCTGTTAGATACCAATGCTGAGAGAATCCACAGATGTGAAAAAGCCTTAAATGAAAAGCTGATGGAGCTGTCTGAACGAACAGGGCAGTTTTTTAAAGGAAACCTGTTCCGCGGAGACACCCTGGAATCTGAGGCAAGTATTGTAGTCATTGGCGATGTGGAGCATGGAGCCAGGGTAACAGCCAAAGGAAATATCGTTATTCTGGGCGAATTAAAGGGTTCTGCTTTTGCAGGGGCCTCCGGAGATGAAAATACGGTAATCGTTGCCCTGGATATGACTCCCCTGCAGCTTCGGATTGGAGACCGCATTTTAAGAAGCGGTGAAAAAGGCAGGCGCCTGGGAAAAGGACCAGCCATGGCATATGTAGAAAATGGCGCAATTTGCACGAAAACACTAAAGAAAAGTTTGTTTGAGATGTTAAATTTTATTTAATGCTGGAAAAATTCCATAATTTAGGGTAAAATAGAATATAGCGTTCAGGAGGATATTGCTATGAGTCAAGTCATTGTCATTACTTCCGGAAAAGGAGGGGTCGGCAAAACAACCACCTCTGCCAACGTAGGAACCGGTCTGGCCATCTTAGGCAAGCGGGTAGTCTTAATTGATACAGATATTGGACTCCGCAACCTGGATGTAGTCATGGGACTGGAAAACCGCATTGTCTACAATCTGGTAGACGTGGTAGAAGGAAACTGCCGTATTAAGCAGGCCCTGATAAGAGACAAAAGATATCCTAACCTGTACCTTCTGCCATCTGCCCAGACCAGGGATAAGACCGCAGTCACCCCAGAGCAGATGAAAAAATTAGCAGACGATTTAAGAGATGAATTTGATTACATACTGTTAGACTGTCCGGCCGGCATTGAGCAGGGATTCCGCAATGCCATTGCCGGTGCAGACAGGGCGCTGGTAGTCACGACTCCAGAGGTTTCCGCCATTCGGGATGCCGACCGCATTATCGGACTGTTGGAAGCAGCGGAGATGAAAGAGGTTGACCTGATTGTAAACCGTATCCGTATGGATATGGTACGGCGCGGTGATATGATGTCTGTAGAAGACGTTATCGACATACTGGCTGTCAATGTAATCGGAGCTGTTCCGGATGATGAATCCATCGTGGTTTCTACCAACCAGGGAGAGCCTTTGGTGGGTATGGGATCTCTGGCCGGACAGGCTTATATGAATATCTGCCGCCGGATTACCGGAGACCATATTCCACTGATGGAATTTGACACTCCTAAAAGCTTCTTTGGCCGCTTAAGCAGCTTGCTTCGCCATGCTTAAGTTAGGAGGGTTCATATGTACATCTGGCCTGTAGTACCCAAAAAAATGTCCGGAGACATTGCCAGAAAGAGGTTGAAGTTTCTCCTCTTATCTGATAAAACCGATTGTTCTCCGGAAGTATTAGATAAGATGAAAGACGATTTGATTCGAGTCATTTCAAAATACATGGAGATTGAAGCAGATGGGATTGAACTTCAGGTTCTGGGGCTGAAAACCTTAGGCAGCCCCAGAACAGGCCCTGTTTTAAACGCCAGCATCCCACTCCGAATTTCACCGACTAAGAGGTATCGCTAGAATATGCTTTTTGACTATAATTTTAAATATTATAACTTTCGTTTGCTTATTGAGATTTTTTTGCTCAATATTATCGGAATCTTAGTATTGAGAAGCGCATCCAATATGGATACGGCTCTCGTTACAAAGCAAATACTGGGAATTGTGGTAGGCTTTGTTTTGGCCATTGGCCTGTCTTTAATTGATTACCATAAGATTGCCAACTTAAGTTCTTTGATTTACATTGGCTGCCTGATTATACTGGCGGCGGTTTTATTAATTGGTAAGCTGGTCAGCGGCGCTACCCGCTGGATTGTTGTTCCTGGCATTGGCCAGATCCAGCCTTCTGAATTTGCAAAAATCGGCCTGATTATCTTCTTTTCCTGGTATTTTAACAAATACCAGGAAAGGCTGAATCAGCCGGTTATGCTGGGAATATCTCTGGCTCTGTTTTCAGTTCCTGTGCTTCTCATATTGGCAGAGCCCAGTTTGTCTACCAGTATTATTATTGTGCTCATATTCCTGTCGATGCTTTTTGTGGCAGGGTTAAGTTATAAATGGATTGGCGGCGCTTTTGCAGTAGTCATACCGCTGGGAGCTTTGTTCGTCTATCTGTTGCAGTATGAGTTAATCCCTTTTTTAAGAGGTTATCAGGCAAATCGAATTTTAGCCTTCGTGTTTCCGACAAACCCTAAATACCAGGACGGAAACATGCAGCAGGATAATTCCCTGATTGCCATTGGCTCAGGCCAGCTGCTGGGAAAGGGATTAAATAACACGACCATTGCATCCGTTAAAAACGGCAACTTCCTTTCTCAGGAACAGACAGACTTTATTTTTGCTGTTATTGGAGAGGAGTTGGGATTTCGGGGCGTAATGATAGTCCTTGCGCTTTACCTGATTATTATTTTTGAAATTATCCGGCTTGCTTCCAAAGCAAAAGATTTAACAGGACGACTGATTTGTGTTGGTATGGCCGCTCTCATTGCTTTCCAGAGTTTTGTAAATATCATGGTAGCAACGAAGATGATGCCGAACACCGGACAGCCCCTGCCTTTTATCAGTGCGGGAATTAGTTCGCTTCTCAGTATTTATATCGGAATCGGTCTTGTGTTGAACGTCGGATTACAAAGGAAAACTGTTCATTGATAAAGGAGGGCCTATATGAACGTAGGGTTAATTGCACATGATGCAAAAAAGAAATTAATGCAGAATTTTTGTATTGCGTATAGAGGAGTGCTGTGTAAACATTCCTTATATGCCACCGGTACAACCGGAAGGCTGATTGAAGAAGTGACCAATCTGGATGTTCACAAATTTCTGGCAGGTCATTTAGGCGGAGGGCAGCAGCTTGCCGCCATGATCGAACATGACTGCATGGATTTAGTGATTTTTTTACGAGATCCCCATAATCCTAAGATGCACGAACCAGATGTAAATGACGTAGTAAGACTTTGCGATACCTATAACATTCCTCTGGCTACTAACCTGGCTACTGCTGAACTTTTAATCAAAGCCCTGGAGCGCGGCGATTTAGAGTGGCGCGAGCAGTACCGTTAGGAGCAGTTACAGTGAAAATGACGGTATTAAAAACAAAGCCTCTGCTGGCAGCACTGCCCCTTGCCATGGCGATTTCCATAGGCGGATGCACTTCAAAGCCTTTAGAAAAGCCTTATGACTTTTCGACCCGTTCTTTGGAAGAGGATAAGACTGACGACAGTGCTGACAGAGCCAGGGCATTTGCAGAAGATTTATGCGTTGTTACGGATTTTTCCGGAGACAGCGACGGCAGTGTTACGGCAGAAGCTGCCGGAGTCTTTGGAATCAACACCCTGGATACAGTTTACAGCAAAAATGTTTTTGAAAAGCTGTATCCTGCAAGTACAACCAAAATTATGACGGCTCTTGTAGCTATCAAATACGGCAATCTTTCTGATGAGGTAACAGTAACAGAAGATGCAGTAATTACCGAATCCGGAGCGACTCTGTGCGGGATTAAGCCAGGGGACAAACTGACGCTGGAACAGCTTTTATATGGGCTGATGCTTCCATCCGGCAATGATGCAGGAGCCGCCATTGCCGTCCATATGGCAGGCAGCATTGATGGGTTTGCAGATATGATGAATCGGGAGGCAAAGCTGATTGGGGCTACAGGCACTCAGTTTACCAATCCCCACGGCCTCCATAATGAGGAGCATTACACGACTGCCTATGATTTGTATTTGATTTTTAACGAGGCGTTAAAGTATCAGAAGTTTCGGGAAATTACTGGTTCCACTGCCTATACGGCCAATTACCAGTCTGCCTCCGGCGAACCGGTTTCAGTAACCTGGAAGGGCGGAAACTGGTACATGACAGGAGAGCGGCAGACTCCTGACGGCCTTACGGTATTTGGCGGCAAGACCGGAACTACCAGTGCAGCCGGATATTGTCTGGTAATGGGAAGCAGAGGCGATTCCTCAGAGGAATATATCTCTGTTATTATGAAGGCTTCAAGCAGACCTGGCCTCTATGACAATATGACAAATATTATTTCTAAAATTGTCAATTAGTTGTTGATTTTTTTTGCGAATTATACTATAATTATTTTAATTCGAATGGACTTTTTATACAAATTAACGACCCAAGGAGGAGATTGCTATGGTTCAGATTATTGCAGGAAGAAAAGGAAAAGGGAAAACAAAACATCTCTTAGAGAAGGCCAACAATGCAGTGAAAGATGCACACGGCACTATCGTATACCTGGATAAAAGCTCCAAGCATATGTACGAATTAAATAACCGTATCAGACTGATTAATGTAAATGAGTATCCGATTGCCAGCAGCGAAAGCTTTATTGGCTTCATCTGTGGTATTATTTCCCAGGATCATGACCTGGAAGCCATGTATTTAGACAGTTTCCTCAAGTTGTCCAGCTTAGAGGGTGAAGATATTTCCGAAACAATTGCAACATTGGAAAAAATTGGTGAAAAATCACGTGTTACCTTTATCTTAAGTGTTTCCATGGATGCAGACGAGCTTCCTGAAAGTGTAAAAAAAGATGTGATTATTTCTTTATAAGATATACATAAGAGGCTGTCACAAAATTGTGACAGCCTCTTTTATTGCATAGGAAATTGCTTCCTATGCAATAAAAAACGCTCCGCGAGGAACGCCATGCGGCGGAGAGAAATTTTGTCGCAAGAGTGACCCGCCGCAGGCGGAGAAGCTCCCGAGCGAGCTTCTTTTTTACTCTTGAATTATTAGCAGATTTCTCCTATAATAACTAGAAGGAAAGGAGGACTTCACAGATGGCAAAGAAAAAGAAAAAAAAGAACAGCAAAATTATAAACTATCGCTATCGAAGGCCTCTTAACATTAATATTGGCATGATTATTTTTTCGCTGATTTTTGTGTACATGAGCCTTAGTGTTTATACCTATGTAAAGCGGGAAAAAATACAGTTTTATGAGGTTGTCGACGGCGGGATTGTCAATGATAAAGATTATACAGGCTTAATCATTCGTGATGAGGAAGTAAAATATACAGATCGGGCTGGAACCATTGACTACTATGTACGGGAAGGAAGAAGAGCGGCTGTAGGCACAACGGTTTATTCCATTGATGAAGAAAACAAAATGGCAGGTTATCTGGCAGAGCATAACAACGGCCAGGAGCTGAGTCCGGAAAGTATTTCTGCCCTGAAAAAGCAGCTGTCTTCGTTTAACATTGCCTTTGATGAAATTAATTTTGCCAGTGTCTACGATATTAAGTATTCCCTGGAATCTCTGATTCTGGAATACTCTAATTTTGATACAGCAGACAGCCTGGCTGCCATGGAGGCGGCTGGGATTCATTTTACCCAGATCCGGTCCGATAAAGCTGGTGTCGTATCTTACGTAATTGATTCCCTGGAAGGACTGACCCCTTCCCAGGTAGAAGCGGCCATGTTTGACCGAAGTAAGTATCCCAGCAACGTTATCCGTTCCGGAGAAACCGTTGGAATTAACGAGCCGGTATATAAGATTGCAGCTTCTGACGACTGGTCTGTTTTATTTCCGTTAAGCAACGAGGATGTACAGCAGTACAGCCAGGAGAAACAGTTAAAGGTTTCTTTTAAAGGTCAGGATTTGACCACTTCCGGTCAGTTTTCCATAGTTACTGGCGCAGATGGAAACACTTATGGGAAACTGGATTTTGATAAATATATGGTTCAGTTTGTATCGGATCGATATGTAGATTTTGAAATAGTATCTGATAAGGTAGACGGATTAAAAATTCCTCTTTCTGCTGTAACCAGCAAGGACTTTTTCCTGATCCCCACAGAGTATTTGAGCAAAGGCGGAGACAGTAATGAATCCGGATTTTTCAAGGAAGTCTATTCTGAAAGCGGAACTCCATCCATTGTCTTTGTTCCTGCGACTCTGTACTATTCCACAGAGGATCACTATTATGTGGAGATAGATGGAGAAGAAGGCTTTAAAGCAGGCGATTATATCGTGAAACCGGAGTCTGCAGACCGTTATCAATTAGGAACTACCGCCTCTTTAAAAGGCGTTTATAACATTAACAAGGGATACGCTATTTTTAAGCAAATTGAAATTATGACATCCAATGATGAGTATTGTACGGTAAAGAAAAATATGGATTACGGACTTTCCGTATACGATCACATTGTATTGGATGCAGACACTGTTGAAGAGGGAAAATTGATTTATCAATAGCCTGATTCTGATAAAGGAGAGAACATGGTAAAAGAGCAGTATTTGGAAGTGGAAGAAAATATCCAAAAAGCCTGTATCCGCGCAGGCAGAAAACGGGATGAGATTACTCTGATTGCAGTCAGCAAGACAAAGCCTTTGGACATGCTGTTAGAGGCTTATGACGCAGGAGCCAGGGACTTTGGGGAAAATAAGGTTCAGGAGATCCTGGAAAAATTTCCCGCAATGCCGGCAGATGCAAGGTTTCACATGATTGGGCACTTGCAGCGCAACAAGGTGCGCCAGGTCATTGATAAAGCAACGTTGATCCATTCTGTAGATTCTCTTCGCCTGGCCCGCCAGATTGAAGAGGAAAGCGCCAGAATGGGGCGTATTACCCCAATCCTTCTGGAAGTTAATGTAGCCAGAGAAGAAAGTAAGTTCGGATTTTTTACGGAGGAAATTGAACGTGCAGCAGAAGAAATTGCCGCTTTTTCCCATATTATGGTAAAAGGTTTTATGACAATTGCTCCTTTTGTCGAAAATCCAGAAGAAAATCGAAAAGTTTTTCAAGATTTATATCAATTATCTGTTGACATAACCAATAAAAACATTGATAATATGTCTATGGGTGTGCTTTCCATGGGCATGTCCGGCGATTATGAGGTAGCGATTGAAGAAGGAGCTACAATGGTACGAGTAGGGACAAGTATTTTCGGACATCGCTAAATCAAAAAGATAGGAGAGTAAGGACACATGAGCCTGTTAAACAAATTAATGGAATTAACTCGTCTCACAGATGAGGATGACGATTACTTTTTAGATGAAGAAGATGATGAATTTGAAGAGGAAAAGCCTCCCAGAAGGACGATGTTTTCCCGTGACAAGGATGATGAAGAAAATGAGGATGAGACTCCAAAGCCTCGGTTTATGGGTTCTTCCCGTTCCTCCTCCGGCAACAAGGTCGTTCCAATGCGTAACAGGGGCATGGAAGTCACCATGGTCAGGCCTACCTCTATGGAAGATTCCAAGGAAATCTGCGATTATCTGCTATCCGGTAAGGCAGTGCTTCTGAATATGGAAGGAATTCACACGGAAATTGCCCAGCGGATTATTGACTTTACCTCTGGCTCTACATATTCCATGCGTGGAAATTTAAAGAAAATCTCCAACTATATTTTCATTGTTACACCGGAGTCCGTAGAACTTTCCGGAGATTTCCAGGAATTTTTAAGCGGTAATACCTTAGGAGGTACAGGCGGACTGAACATTCACCTGTAGGATATAGACAAGACTGCTTATGGAAAAAGAAGAATTATTATTTCGGAAACGAATTCAGGAACTGTCCCGTCTGTGTTTTGAACGGGACATTCCTGTTCATACAGATTTTTTAAATTTAAATGAGCAGACAATCTTTTTCTCATTGCTTTCCTCTTTATCACCGGCCAGATATGAGCTTGCCGGCGGCTATGAGATGGCTGAGAGGAAAGTTGTTTGCTTTCTTCCTTCTTATGAGGAGACCCTGACCAATTATCCGTTTGTGTGCTTATCAGCCAAGCCTGTCAATCCCCGTTTTGCCGAACCGCTGAATCATCGAGATTATTTGGGAGCTCTGATGAATTTAGGAATTGACAGAAGCAAAATCGGAGATATTTTGATTGAAGACAAGGTCTGCCGCATTTTCTGCATGGAGGATATGGCAGACTACGTCTGCAGGGAGCTTCACTTTGTCCGCCATACCAATCTGACCCTTGAGCGAAGCCAGTCTGGAGAACTTTCCATTGTTCCCAACTTTGAAAACATATCCGGCAGCGTCGCTTCTTTGCGGCTGGACTGTATCCTGGCTCTGGCCTGGCAGTCTTCCAGAAGCAAAATGACTCCTTATATTGAAGGGGAAAAAGTATTTGTAAACGGCCGTTTAATCACGTCTAACAGTTTTGTGCTGAAAGACGGAGATATTGTTTCTGTCAGAGGTTTTGGAAAATTTATTTATCGAGGTGTAGAAGCAGAAACGAAAAAAGGCCGGCTGTTTATTACATTGGATCGCTATGCATAAATCCAAAGAGAGGGAGCGTTTATGACAGATCGTTTGACCGTACATGATGTACATCAGAGAGCAATTTATGATATTGTAATAGAAGAGGATTTCAGCAGGCTGAGGGAAGAACTGCTGGCTTTAAAAACAGATACGAAAAAGCTGTGCATGGTAGCGGATTCTAATGTAGCTGCTCTTTATGCCAGCCAGGTAAAAGAGATTTTGGAAACCTGCAGCCAAAGCACAGAGCTGTTTGTATTTCCTGCCGGAGAAGAGCATAAAAATCTGGATACGGTACGGAATTTATACGAATTTTTAATTTTACATCATTTTGACCGAAGCGATATGCTGGTAGCTCTTGGAGGAGGCGTTACCGGAGACCTGTGCGGCTTTGCTGCTGCTACCTATCTTCGCGGCATCCCATTTATTCAAATCCCAACGACCCTTCTTTCCCAGGTGGACAGCAGTATTGGCGGAAAAACCGGAGTGGATTTTGACTCTTATAAAAACATGGTTGGAGCCTTCCATATGCCAAAGCTGGTATATACCAGCCTGTCAGTACTGAAAACCCTGGACAAAGCACAGTTTTCCTCTGGAATGGGAGAAATTATTAAGCATGGATTAATTAAAAACCAGACATACGCCGCATGGATGAAGGAACATGCTGAGGCAATCCAGGCAAGGGATTTAGACGCCTGCCGAAGCATGATTTTGGAAAGCAACCGGATTAAACGGGATGTAGTAGAGCGGGATCCCAGGGAGCAGGGCGAACGGGCGCTGCTCAACTTCGGGCACACCTTAGGCCATGCTATAGAAAAATTAAAGGATTTTTCCATGCTTCATGGACACTGTGTTGCTGTGGGAAGTATTGCTGCCTGTGAAATCAGTGTGCTTAGAGGCCTGATTACCAGAGAAGAAGCAGACGAAGCCAGAAGGCTGTTTCAGGCTTTCGGCCTTCCGGACACCGTAACCGGACTGGATGCAGAGCAGATTATTGCTGCATCCAAACACGATAAAAAAATGGAAAAGGGCCAGATAAAGTTTATTCTTCTCCAGGGAATTGGAAATGCATACGTGGATCCTACGGTTACAGAAGCGGAAATGCGTCAGGGATTGGAGGCTGTGCTTAGATGAACGAAAAAAAGAAACAGGTCGGGCTTTTTTCCCTGTGGGCAGTGATTCTGATTCTTCTGGATCAGTGGACCAAACATCTGGCTGTCACACATTTAAAAGGACAGCCGGCCCTGGTATTAATAGACGGAGTGTTTGAATTGCTGTACTCAGAAAACAGAGGAGCTGCATTTAGTATTCTTCAGGGCAGACAGGGCTTCCTTTTTCTGATTACCCTGGCTGTATTAGCCTTTGTAGTATATGCCCTGATAAAAATGCCGGTAACGAAGCGGTATCTCCCCCTGACAATCTGTCTGAACCTTTTGCTGGCTGGAGCTGTGGGAAATATGATTGACAGGGTCACAAATGGTTTTGTAGTAGATTTCCTGTATTTTTCACTGATTGATTTTCCGATTTTTAATGTGGCAGATATTTATGTTACAACGGCTGCGGCTGCATTTTTTATCTTAATGCTGTGGTTCTATAAAGAGGAAGAACTGGAAATTTTCTCTTTCGGCCACAAAAAAGGACAGACGGCCAATTCAGATAAGGAGGAATAGTCTTGAAGCAGCAGTTTGTGGTAGAAGAAGGAGAACAGGATCTTCGTATTGATAAGTATTTGGCAGGCCTTTTAGAAGGCCTGTCTCGTTCTTATATCCAAAAACTTTTAAAGTCTCAGGCGGTTTTTGTCAACGGGAAACCGGTAAAGGGAAGCTATAAGGTCTGTGAAGATGATGAGATTGTATTTGAAGTGCCGGAAGCATCTGAACCGGAAATCCTTGCAGAACCAATGAACCTGGACATTTTATATGAAGATTCTGATATTTTAATTGTCAATAAACCAAAAGATATGGTGGTGCATCCGGCAGCCGGCCACTATACGGGAACTCTGGTAAACGGGCTGATGTATCATTGCCAGGATAGTTTATCCGGCATTAACGGGATTTTACGTCCTGGAATTGTCCACCGCATTGATAAGGATACTACCGGTATTTTAGTGGTCTGCAAAAATGACCTGGCCCATCGTTCCATTGCCCAGCAGTTAAAAGAACACTCCATTACCCGCCGGTATTTTGCCATTGTCCATGGAAATTTAAAAACAGAAGAGGGTACGGTAGATGCGCCAATCGGCAGACATCCTTCTGACCGGAAAAAGATGAGCATTAACTATAAAAACGGAAAGGATGCGGTAACTCATTACCGAGTATTAAAGCAGCTTCGGGGATATTCCTATATTCAATGTCAGTTAGAAACCGGAAGAACCCATCAAATCCGAGTTCATATGGCAAGTCTTGGCCATCCCATACTGGGAGACGCTGTATATGGCCCTGCAAAATGTCCTGTTTCCGGTCTCATAGGACAGACTCTTCATGCTGGAATCCTGGGAATTCGTCATCCCAGAACTGGCGAGTATTTAGAATTTTCATCTCCGTTGCCGGACTATTTTCAGCAGCTTTTAGAAAAATTAGGATAATTGTATAAAAAATGTTATTTTTTCTGTACTTTTTGGAGATTTTGCTGTATAATTAAATTATTGAATGACATCAATTGTTATGGCACCTATGGCGTGAAAGGAGAGAGAACTATGAATGGAAATTTAGTAATTACAATCGGACGGCAGTGTGGCAGCGCAGGACGCCAAATCGGTCAGGAAGTAGCAAAACAGCTTGGAATTAAATGTTATGATAAAGAGTTACTGTCTTTAGCTGCAAAAAACAGCGGGCTTTGTGAAGAACTTTTCGAAACCCATGATGAAAAGCCTACCAGCAGTTTTTTGTATTCTCTGGTAATGGATACCTACTCTCTGGGATATACGCCTTCCGCTTATATGGATATGCCGATTAATCATAAAGTATTTTTAGCGCAGTTTGATACCATTAAAAAGTTAGCTTCTGAAGAATCCTGCGTGATTGTAGGACGGTGCGCCGATTACGCCCTGGCAGACTTTCCAAACGTTACGTCTGTTTTCATTTCAGGAAATGAACCGGATAAAATCAAACATTTAATGAAGATGTACAATGTAGATGAATCCAAAGCTCGGGACATTATGATTAAAACAGATAAGAAACGTTCCAGCTACTATAATTATTATTCCAGTAAAAAATGGTCTGACGCAAAAAGCTATGATCTGTGTATTAACAGCAGTGCTATTGGATTCGAAAATACAGTACAGATGATTATTAATTTTGCAAAGACCAAGCAGGCTTGGAAAAATCAATAAATAATTAGAAGGACTTTCAACTTTTTAATACCATGTCTTTTCGGACGGCTGTAACATTGGTTTCTTACAGCCGTCTTTTTAATACGAAAAATCTTAATGAATATTTAAAGATTAGGTTATAGGATTCCCCATTTGTCTGTGCTATACTATTATGGTGTTTTTTGGATATAAAGATAAAATGAACATTAAGGTGGTTACAAGATTCCATGATTATTTGGAACAGAGAAAATAAAAAGCAGGCGGCAGCAGCAGCAATTCTTTTGCTGACTGGAATCATAACCGGAAATCTGGCAGAAGCCTACGTACCGGTTCATACTTCACAGCCGGAGGTAACGGCTGTATCCGAAAAAGAAACGATCCCGGAAACAGATGCCGTGCCTTCTGAGACAGAAACCAGGGAAGCCAGAAAAGATGCCAATGCATACGAACCTTCGATTACATTGCTGAATCTGGCCTATTACTTTCCTGAAGGAGCCGATTCTTCGGATGTCACCCAGAGCTATGCCGGAAAGGTCTATCAGGAGCTTAGTATTAAAGATTCCGACTGGCTGGCCGGCGTCTATGATTTAGCAGACATCAAACCGGCAAAGATGGCTGCTAAATTAGGAAAACCTTCCTCCGCAGCCATAGGAGCCTATAATCCCAATGACGATACCCAGGATCCCGACAATCCGGACACGTGGACTATTAATAACTGGAAGAAAGTAAATATTTCCTTTGTAAACGGAAGCGGACAGCCGATTAACGGATATTCCAATGTCAAAGAGATTCTTTCTATGGCCAGCGTCTACACCTACCAAAAGGATATGCTGGATGCAGAAGCCTTTAAAGAATATGCAAACCGTTTGTGGAAGGATTCCCATAGCTTTTCTTACAGTATGAGCGACGTTTATTACTGCGACGGCTGTCTGGATATGTCCCTGGAAGAACTGGTCCAGGAAGCGGAAGAAGAAGAATTTGCAGGGGAACTGGCTGCGTCTGGCGATGCTTTGGAAGCAGGCCACGATATGGATTCCCAGGATAGCGATGAAGGAGAAGGGAACGAAGAACAAAAAACTTCTTCTGGAAAAAAAGAAACAGTGGACAGAGAACCTTCCAGCAGCAGTTCTGATTCTATTTCGTCAGAAGGTTCCTCGCCCTCGAAAGAAGAACATGAAAATGAATATGCCGAACCTAACGACATCGTTTCTTTAGAAGCTTCCCTGGAAAACAGGGAAGAAATCCCTACAGGAGGCACTATCCGGAAAAGTACTGTTGATCCTACCCAATGGGACAATATCGGGCCAGGAGAAGAACCCATGGCTACTCCGGATGAAGCATTGTATAACACATCAGAAAGCGAGGCATCCAGGGAAGGGGACGTATCTGAACAAACGGAATCATCGGAACAGGCCTTCTCTGAGAATATGGGGAATGATACTGCCAGCAATATAGCCGGCAATCCCGTCAGCGATTCCATGAACGAAGCTGCTCCAGTCAAAGAAACCAGGCCTTCAAAGCCTTCTCATAACCAGGGTTATAATAAACATTCCAAGGGAGACTGTCCAGGCCATGTAAATTTAAATATCACCGTTAAAATATTAGGCTTGAAGGATTCCAAAGGGCTGATTCAAATCGATCCAATTGGAAACAATCCGGAAAATATGACAGAAGGCGGCTGGGATGGCTGGGATGACTACAGTATTAAGATGGTAGAAGCAATTCATGCTCAGGACTGGTATCAGGATTACGGCCTCAGTATTTCTACGATTAATATGAGAAATCCATTATCTGCATCTGAAATTGACGCATATATTGCAAGCCTTCCGCCGGAAACCTCTAAAAAAAGAAAAGAAATTATTCAGTTTGCGTTATCCTCTGTCGGAAAGGTACCCTATTACTGGGGCGGAAAACCATCCCGTGCAGGATATGAAGGAAACTATTTTGGTACTCCCATGGAGCCAGATACAAAAGGACGGATTTTAAAGGGACTGGATTGCTCTGGTTGGATAAACTGGGTTTACTGGTCTGTTACAGGGGAACGGCTGGCTGGAGAAAGCACCAGCAGTTTGATTCTCTGCGGAAAGCCGATTAAACGTTCTGAATTAAAACCAGGTGACATTATCGTAAAAACCGGAACCGGCGCCCATGTGGTTATGTTTCTGGGGTGGACCTCCAATGGACAGATGCAGGTAATCCACGAGTCCAGTGCATCTGTAAACAATGTAACCGTAAAAACCATGACAGCAGACTGGCCCTATTACCGGAATCTGCTGGATTAACTGATAGATGTTAAAAGTCCCTGCGGGAAAGGAGAGTATTACAATGAATTACCGCAAAGATTATGACACTTATCCTGATAATCATCAGGACTATGACGACTATTATGATGACTCTTTTTATGATGAACCAGATTCCGGAAATTCCGAAGAAGCTGATTTTGAAGACGACTGGGATGAGGATTTTGAGCCATCTCCAGTCAGAAGTCAACGCCATCGTTCCAGCCCATCTAAACCGGCTGGCCGGAGGGCGGAAAGGGAGGACAATCACTTGTACGAAGACGAAATTGCCCGTATGCGAAGCCGGAAGCGCCAGCCTGACTCCAGAAAACGGACAAACAAAGGACGTTCCGGCAGCAGAAATAGCATGAAAAAAAAGAAAAGTACCGGTAAGCTTTTTGCCGGAATCGGCATTCTGCTGGTTTTGATAATCGGCGTTTTATTTGTGCAGCGTTGGTGGAAGCTGCGGGATGGTTTTTGGAATATTGCAGTTTTCGGCGTGGATTCCAGAAGCGGAAGCCTGGAAAAAGGCGCTTTATCGGATGTGGAAATTATCTGCAGCATTAATAAAAAGACCAATGAAATCCGCCTGGTTTCCGTGTACCGAGATACATATCTGCAGATTGACGTTGGCTCCTGCCGTTG
>CALHQJ010000057.1 GCA_938036545.1 uncultured Clostridium sp.
CACGCGACCTCTGCGTCCCGAACGCAGCGCTCTACCAAACTGAGCCACGCCTCGACAACTGGATGCAAGCTTTTGTAAGCTGCTCACAACCACATGACGTAGTATAATACAAAACTCCGTTACTGTCAATGGAAATTTTGCCAATTTTTAAAAAAATTTACAAAATTCTTGTTTAATCCATTTTTATCCTCTTTTCAGACTGATTTTAACTTAGTTTCGCTTGAAAACAGACCGGCAGCGGTCTGTAAAACCAGCCGCCGGCGTCTTCATTACACTTCTACTGCCGTAAAGCCTAAATCATCTAACAGTTCTACTGCCTTTTTCTCACAGTTTTCGCAGCCGTCGATGGTTACTGTCTTGTCTTCCAGGCTGATGGTATGCTTAATATCAGCTCCGGTTAATGCCTTGTCGATTCTGGTAACACATCCATTGCACATCATTTCTTCACACTTATAAGTCTTCATAGTATTTATCTCCTTTATATTTTATTTCATCATTTTCTGTATTGCTGTACACAGCTCGTCTACCACGTCTAAATCTCCGTTTTCAATATCGCTGACTACACAGGTTTTAATGTGGTTGGAAAGCAGCACCTTGCTGAAGCTGGACAGGGCGGCCTGAACGGCAGAAATCTGGGTCAGAATATCAATGCAGTACCGATCCTGCTCTACCATATTTTTAATGCCTCTTACCTGTCCCTCAATCCGATTAAGGCGGGTCATCAAATCTTTCTGCTCCACCGGTTCTCTGTGCTTGGTTTTACAACAGGATTTTGTCTCTGCCATCACTACCTCCTAATTATCTATTTTCGTAAAGCAGACTTTCAACGCTTATTTCTATCTGAATCTCCGCATGGCTGAACTGTTGCCTATTTTCTCATAATTTTAATCTGCGAAGCCGCAGAGCGTTTCCTACCACGCATACGGAACTGAGGGACATGGCAAACCCTCCCAGCATGGGACTAAGCAGCGGGCCTCCAAAGAGATACAGCACTCCTGCTGCTACCGGAATTCCCAGTGAGTTGTAGAAAAATGCCCAGAACAAATTCTGCTTAATATTGCGGATTGTGGCGTTGCTCAGTTTTATAGCCCGATACACATCCATTAAATCCGACTTCATCAGTACAATATCGCCGGACTCCAGGGCAATGTCGCTTCCGGAACCAATGGCGCAGCCTGCGTCTGCCTGAACCAGGGCTGGAGCATCATTAATGCCGTCGCCTACCATCATTACGGTTCTGCCTTCCTGCTGAAGCCTGCTGACCTGGGCCGCCTTGTCTTCTGGAAGGACTTCTGCAATCACTTCATCAACGTGGGCCTGTTTTCCAATATATTCTGCCGTCTGCCGGTTGTCTCCCGTTACCATGTAAACCTTAATTCCGGCTGATTTTAGCTTGTCAATGGCTTCCCTGCTGGTTTCCTTAATGGTATCTGCCACACAAATCATTCCAATCAGGCGGCCGTCTTCGCAAAGGTACATCGGGGTTTTCCCCTGGCTGGCTCCGTACTGGCGTTCTGCCTGTTCATCTGGCTTTAAATTTAATGTTTCCAGCAGGCGGCGGTTTCCCACGCTTATCTTCTTTCCATCTAGCTCTGCCTCAATTCCGGCTCCTGTAATGCTGACAAACTCCTGAGGCATGGTAAGGGGCAATTGCTCCTCTTTTGCCTTTTCCACAATGGCCTGGCCTAAGGGATGTTCTGACATCTGCTCACAGCTGGCTGCAAGTCCCAGAATTTCTTCTCTGGTCCGCCCTTCTTCCAATACAATTACATCGGTTACTTTAGGCTTTCCTTCTGTAATCGTACCGGTTTTATCCAGTATGACTGCGTCTACTTTGTGGCAGATTTCCAGGGCCTCCCCGCTTTTAATTAAAATGCCGTGGCTGGCTCCTACTCCGGTTCCCACCATAATCGCCGTAGGCGTTGCAAGTCCCAGGGCGCATGGGCAGGCAATTACCAGCACCGCTACGAAAATTGTCAGCACAAAGGCAATGTCTTTTCCACCAATGATCAGCCACAAAAGAGCTGCCAAAACGGCTATTCCCATAACCGTAGGAACAAATACTCCCGCTACCTTATCAGCCAGCTTGGAGATTGGGGCTTTCTTGCCCTGAGCGTCTTCAATCATCTTGATGATCTTAGACAGGGTGGTATCACTTCCGGTTCTTGTAACCTCTACTTCCATAGCGCCATTGTAATTCATGCTTCCGCCGATTACAGAATCTCCCAGCTCTTTTTCTACAGGAACGCTTTCTCCTGTCAGCATAGACTCGTCTACGCTGCTGTTTCCTCTTACTACCGTACCGTCCAGGGGTATCCGGCTGCCTGGCTTAATCAAAATGTGCTGGCCAGGAAGCACCAGTTCGGTTTTGATTTCTCTCTCTTCGCCGTCTTCATACAGAATAGCCGTATCCGGTGCCAGCTCCATCAGTTTCCGGATAGCCTCGGAGGTTTTTCCTTTGCTGCGGCTTTCCATATATTTTCCCAGCATAACCAGGGTTACTACCACGGCGGCAGATTCATAGTAAAGATGATGGGCGTTCATAGGATTTTTTGGAATCCCGACAGTCATTACCAGACTATACAAAAATGCGCTTCCCGTGCCAATGGCAACCAGGGAATCCATGTTGGGATTTCCTTTCCACAGGGCCTTAAAGCCTACAATATAAAACTTGCGCCCGCAGATTAAGACCGCTACCGTCAAAATCAGCTGAGCCAGGGCGTAGCCCATAGGGCCTTTATCCATATCCATAAATGCAGGAAGAGGCATGGGGAACGATACCATATGTCCCATGGAGATATACAGCAGTGGAATAGCAAAGCAAATGGCGATAATCACCTGTCTCCTGGTCTTTTTTAACTGAATCCTCTGTTTTTCGATTTCCCGTTCCTGCTCTTTTTTTTCTGCGTCCGGATCCAGCAGGCTGGCCTTAAATCCGGCCCTGTCTACCTTCTGCACAATCATATCCGGCGTTACCTGATCTTCGTCATAGGTAATAACCATCCGGTTGGTAGTCAGGTTGACGTTGCTCTGTTCCACGCCCTCCATCTTTCTGGTTACCCGCTCTACTGCCCCGCTGCAGGCTGCACAGGTCATTCCGTCTATTAAATAACATTCTGTCTTCATATTGGAACTCCTCTCCGCATTTCAAAAGCCCCTGTTCTCTATTTTCAAAGCTGCCATGGCTTTTGAATGTATCTCGTATACCATATACCCCTATATGGTATTTGTATCATTATTATAAACATCAAATCGGAAACTGTCAATATGAAATCAGCAATTTATTGTAAGCGGGCAAGAAGATGAATGGCTGAACTGTTACCATTTATTCAATATGCCTGCGGCTGTCAAAATATACAAACTGGTCAATCGCCTCCAAAATGTCTTCGAAATCGTCTCTGGGGGCTAAATCAATGTACTGTTTTAGTAAGGCCTGCTCTTCTTTTTTATAGCGGCCGTAAAAGATGTCAAATAAATTATGGCCCCGCAAATGAATTTTAATCTCTTCCATATGGTCTTTCATATCCTCTGGCGACAGAAAGTCCCGGTCTATGGCCTGTTTTAATTTCTGTACGCTTTTGAGCCTGTTTTTCTGATTAATCAGGCCAATACATTGAAAACAGTGGCGGCAGGTTTTAGCTCCGTCAAAAATACAGGAGCCGGCCTGAATCTCCCGCCTCATAATCTGTCCCTGAAACGAGGGCAGCCGCTTTCTCACTTCCTGTTCCCAGATAGAAAACCGTTTGTAAGCGCTGACTGCTCCCCGCTTGTGAAATAAGGCTAAATCCTCCGGCGTAATTTCCAGAGATACCTGAATCTCAATATTTTGGGATTTTTCATTAAAATCCCCTTTCTGCGCCTGTTAGGTAAAACGCATATGCTTTCCCTCCAAATTAAAGATCAAACAGGGATAACTGGTTGTTTTCTGGTAAATCTCCTAAAATATGCAGTTCGCTCATCAAATCGCAGACTGTTTTGCTGACCTTGGAACGGTTGCGAAAATCCTCTTTTGACAGAAACTTTCCATCTTTTGCCGCATCCACAATCCCTTCTGCCGCCTTCTCTCCCAGACCGTCAATACTGCTTAATGACGGCATCAGCTTTCCATCTACAATCTGGAAATGGCGGGCTTTGGCGCTGTAAATATCGATAGGGGTAAACTCAAAACCTCTGGCATACATTTCCTGAACAATTCTCATATCCCTTAAGGTATCCTGTTCCTTTTTAGACAGGGTATCGCTGCGCCTTTTATAATCCGCCAGATGGGCCTCTAATTTTTCCCGTCCCTGGCACATCAGCTCATAGGAAAAACCGCTGGCTCGGATGCTGAAAAAAGCCGCATAATAGGCCAGAGGGTAAAACACCTTACAGTAGGCGATTCGCCAGGCCATCATAACATAGGCGGCGGCGTGGGCCTTGGGGAACATGTATTTAATCTTTTTACAGGACCAGATATACCAGTCCGGCACTCCATGTTTCGTCATTTCTTCTTCCCATTCCGGTTTCAGGCCTTTGCCCTTTCGGACACTTTCCATGATCGTAAAAGAAAGGCCTTCTTCCATTCCCCTTTGAATCAGGTAGATCATAATGTCGTCACGGGTACAGATGGCTGTCTGAATGGTAGCCTTTCCTTCCTGAATCAGGGTCTGGGCATTTCCCAACCAAACGTCTGTACCGTGGGACAGGCCGGAAATACGCACCAGGTCAGAAAAATACTTAGGCTGGGCGTCAATTAACATCTGCATTGCAAAGTCCGTACCAAACTCAGGGATTCCCAGAGCGCCCAGTTTACAGCCGCCGATATCTTCAGGGGTAATCTTTAAGGCAGACGTATTCTGGAACAGGGACATGACCTCCTTGGAATCCAGTGGAATATCTTTTACCGGATCCAATCCGGTTAAATCCTGAAGCATTCGAATCATAGTCGGATCATCATGGCCCAGAATATCCAGTTTTAACAGGTTATGGTCAATGGAATGGTAATCAAAATGAGTGGTAACGGTCATGGTGGTCATATCATTGGCCGGATGCTGAACCGGTGTAAAGGAGTTGATTTCCTCTCCCAGCGGCAATACGATAATTCCTCCCGGATGCTGTCCCGTCGTGCGGCGGACCCCCACGCAGCCCTGAACAATCCGGTTGATCTCGCAGTTCCGCTTTCTGGTTCCCCGCTCTTCATAATACTTTTTCACATATCCATAGGCTGTTTTATCAGCCAGAGTGCCGATAGTTCCGGCTCGGAAGGTCTGGCCTTTTCCAAAAATAACCTCTGTATAGTCATGGGCCTTACTCTGGTACTCTCCGGAGAAGTTTAAGTCAATATCCGGCTCCTTGTCTCCTTTAAAACCCAAAAAGGTCTCAAAGGGAATGTCAAAGCCTTCTTTTTTCAACGGTTTTCCGCATACGGGGCAATCCTTATCCGGCATATCGCATCCTGCCATACCGCCGAATTTTTTTACGTCCTCGGAAGTAAAGTCGCTGTAATGGCAGTTCGGGCAATAGTAATGAGGACTTAAGGGATTTACCTCGGTAATGCCGGCCATGGTCGCCACTAAAGAGGAACCAACGGAACCTCTAGAGCCAACCAGATAGCCGTCTTCGTTGGATTTCCAAACCAGCTTCTGGGCAATGATGTACATCACTGCAAATCCGTTGGAAATAATGGAGTTCAGCTCCCGTTCCAGCCGTTCTACCACTATGGAAGGCAAATCGTCTCCGTAGATTTCATGGGCTCTGTCATAGCAGATTTTTCTTAATGTCTCATCCGAATTTGGAATCACCGGAGGACATTTATCCGGACGTACCGGAGCAATGGGCTCGCACATATCCGCAATCTTTCTGGTATTGGTGATAACAATTTCTTCCGCCTTATTGGGATCCAGGTAGTCAAATTCCTTTAACATCTCTTCTGTAGTCCGAAGGTATAAAGGCGCCTGCTCATCACAGTCCTTAAAGCCCTGGCCTGCCATAATAATCCGGCGGTACACCTCGTCCTGGGGGTCTAAAAAATGAACGTCACAAGTAGCGCACACCGGTTTTCCATACCGTTCCCCCAGATCAATAATCCGCTTATTCAGGTTAATTAAATCCTCTCTGGTCTTCACCGTGCTCTTTTCATCCCGAAGCATAAAGGAATTGTTTCCCAAAGGCTGCACTTCCAGATAGTCGTAAAAGTCTGCAATCTTGGCAATATCCGTTTCCGAAACCTCTCTTAACAATGCCTGATACAGCTCTCCCGCTTCACAGGCTGAACCAATAATTAAGCCTTCTCGATACTTGGCCAGCTGGCTTTTGGGGATTCTGGGCCTTCTGGCAAAATAAGTAAGGTGAGACATGGATACCAGTTTATACAGATTAATCCGTCCGATATCATTTTTTGCCAGAATAATAATGTGATAGGTAGGCAGTTTGCGAATGGCCTCTACCGTTACCTGATTCATATCATTTAGCTGATCCAGATTTTCAATTCCCATTTTCCGGAGCATCCCTACAAAGGCCACAAAAATTTCAGCTGTAGCCCCTGCATCATCCACTGCCCTGTGATGGTTTTCCAGGGAAATTCCCAGGGCTTTTGCCACGGTATCCAGCTTATAGCGGCCAAGGTTTGGCATCAGCTGCCTGGCCAGGGTCACAGTATCTAAGATCGTAGGGGCAATGGAGATTCCCAGTCTTTTTGCATTTTGGGTAATAAAGTTTACGTCAAAAGACGCATTGTGAGCCACCAGAGACGCATTTCCACAAAAATCAAGAAACTCCGGAAGTACGGTTCCAATATCAGAAGCCTCTAAAACCATGGCGTCGTTAATCCCCGTCAGCTTTTCAATCTCAAAGGGAATGGGAATCTGGGGATTTACAAAAGTGCTGAACCGATCCACAATCTTCCCATCCCGTACCTTTACGGCTCCGATTTCAATAATCCGGTCTTTTGATGGTGAAAAGCCGGTAGTCTCAATATCAAATACCACGTAATCATCAGAAAAACTCTGGCCTTTTGAGTTTTCTACCAGCTGCTTTAAATCGTCTACCAGATACCCCTCTACCCCATATAGAATCTTAAAGGTATCCCCCTTATCCAGAGCATGGTTGGCGTCTGGGAAAGACTGGACGCAGCCGTGATCCGTAACCGCTATGGCAGGCATTCCCCATTTTTTTGCCCGTTTAATGATGTCTTTTACTTCGGACACTCCGTCCATATCGCTCATTTTGGTGTGGCAGTGAAGCTCGACCCGTTTTTCCAGGCTGTTGTCCATTCTCTTAGAAGTAAAATCCTCACATTTTTTAATGCCCGTAACCGATCCAAGAGTCAGTTCTCCGTCAAATTTATCAATGGTAGTAACGCCCCTGATTTTAATAAAGGCTCCCATGGAAACGGCGTTGTTTAAATCCTCCAGCATTTCTTCCCTGGCAAACATCTTAACCGTAATGCTGTCCGTAAAATCCGTAATATCAAAGATGATAATGGTCTTTCCGCTGCGAAGCTCCCTGGAATCCTTAGCGATAATTTTTCCGCGAAGGACAACCTCTCCGATTTCTCCGTCAATCTTTTCAATTTCCGTAAAGTCGTCTTCAAAGTCTCTGCCAAACAGCACATCAGGATTATCAGAACGTCTGGGGGTATATTTTTTCTCTCCTTCTGATTTGCCGGAAAAAGCCGTTTTTTTCAGAGTCCGTTCTCCACCCTTTCCCTGTTTTAAAGCCGGTTTTTCATCAGACTGCAAGCTGTCTTTTTTTCCGGCAGCCGGAGTTTTCTGAACTGGAACAGCTTCATCAAACGGGGCTTCATCTTCTTTGATCCGCTCTCTTACCATCTGGCGGCATTCTTCCTCCAGCCGTTCTTCCAGCTGCTTTCGTACTTTACTTTCTGCAGCCGGCACATACTGGTAACGTACTTCAACCGGAAGGCCGCATCGTTCCAGAAAAATTTTTTCCAGAATTCTCTTTAATTCTCCGGCCTTTTCCTTGGAAACCATATTGTCTTCAACCGTCATCTCCATCAAATCCGGTTCCGGAAAGGAGATTTCGGATTTTCGGAACATAGTATACTCAATGATACTGTAATTTTTCAGTTCCATCAGCAGGCTGTCTTTATAAACCCTCAGCAGTTTTTCCGGCGTATACTGACCAGACAGATGGTACTTTTCCATAATTTTTATATTCAGCTCTTTATCTGGAAAAAGCTGATCTTTAATTCCCTTTTCCAACGCATAAATATTGCCTTTGTGAATCAGTCTGGGGCTTTCCAGATAAATACGAAGAGAGCTTCTGTCCCTGGTAGAGGTGACTTTTTCCACCTGTACCAGATTTAAAAGCTCTTTCAACTGAGGGGCAATATTTAATTGCGGAAATACGTCAAAAAACGGTTTCGCCATTCTTTTTTCCTTCCCTAAGAGCCAACAGCTCTGTACGCAGGGCTTCTAACAGTTCACCTTCCGGAAGCTTTCTGATGATTTCTCCCTTTTTCATCAGCAGGCCTTCCCCAACTCCCCCTGCAATGCCAAGATCTGCTTCCCTGGCCTCTCCAGGTCCATTTACTACGCAGCCCATTACCGCTACCTTCACATCTAAATCATCAAATTCTGTAACCATGGTTTCAACACGGTTTGCCAGTCCGATTAAATCAATTCGAGTGCGTCCGCAGGTAGGGCAGGATACAACTTCAATGCCACCTTTTCTGAGTCCCAGGGTTCTTAAAATCAGCTTGGCGCTCTTAATCTCTTCTACCGGATCGCCGGTTAACGAAACTCGGATGGTATCGCCGATTCCCTGATTTAAAATAATTCCCAATCCCACAGAGGATTTAATATTGCCGGAGGTTAAGGTTCCGGCCTCGGTAATGCCTACATGAAGAGGGTAATCCGTCTGTTCTGCAATCAGCTCATGGGCTTTTACGCACATCATCACATCGGAAGACTTAATGCTGATAACCAGATTTTCATATCCCATTTCTTCAACCATGCGAACCTTATCCAAAGCGCTTTCCACAATTCCCTCTGCCGTTACGCCGCCGTATTTTTCAATCAGCGGTTTTTCCAGAGAACCGCTGTTTACGCCTATGCGGATGGGAACGTTATACTCCTTCGCCTTCTCTACTACAGCCAGAACCCGTTCTTTTGCCCCTATGTTTCCTGGGTTAATCCGAATCTTATCGGCTCCGTTTTCAATAGCTGCAATGGCCAGACGATAGTCAAAATGAATGTCTGCTACCAGAGGAATGTGAATATTTTTCTTAATTTCCTTAATGGCCAGAGCGTCTTCCATGGTCGGGGCTGCCACTCGGATAATCTCGCAGCCTGCCTGTTCCAGCCGTAGGATCTGCTGGATGGTTGCTTTGGTATCCGCTGTTTTGGTATTGCACATGGACTGTATTAAAATAGGGTTTCCACCGCCGATTACACGGTCTCCAATCTTGATTTCTCTTGTATGCTCTCGAAACATGCTTTTCTCCCGCCTTTTCTCCAAACCTGATCTTCATCAGGTAAACATCAAACTTTTAATATCCTGGAATAAAATAAAAATCATCAATACCATCAGGACTGCCATGCCTGCCGCATGAACCCTTCCCTCTTTTTCCGGATCAATGGGTTTTCCCCGCAGGGCTTCTATTATCAGAAAGAACAACCGTCCTCCATCTAAAGCCGGAACGGGCAGCAGGTTCATTACCCCTAAATTGGCGCTTAACATAATGCTTAAATTCAGCAGATTTAAGATTACGGTTTCTATGCCGTACTGTCTGGCCTGGCCTACGGTTTCGCTGACTACGGACACGATTTTTACCGGTCCGGAGATGTCTCCTGCCTTGATTTTTCCCCGAAATAACATTCCCAGGCTTTGAACCGAAGCTGAAATCTGATATTTTACCTCGTATGCCGCATATTTTAAAGTTTCACCTATATTTTTTGTCGGAACATATCCAGGAAACATGCATCCCATCAGGTAACTGCCGGACTCTTCCGAATATACAGGAGTCACCTGTCTGCTGTAAATCTGCAGGCTCTCTCCTTCTCCTCTCTCCCACTCCAGTACATAGGTTTTTCCAGGATTGACGGTCTGGTAGAGGAAAATGTCCCGGTAATCGCTTACTTTTTTACCGGCAATTTTAGTAATCACGTCCCCCTTTTGCAGACCGGCCTCATAGGCAGGGCTTCCCTGTTCCACATCCTGAACAACCGGCGGCATATATCCTGCCTGGGATACGACAAAGCATGCACAGGCAAGAGCCAGTAAAAAATTAGCTACAGGACCTGCGATTACTACGGAAATCCTGGCCCAAACCGATTTATCTGTAAAACCTCTTCCAGCCAGTTCTTCTCTGGAAACTCCTTCTGGAAGGATTCCGGCATCGTCTGCACTGTCAAACTCATTTAACATCAGGCAGGAGCCGCCAAAGGGCAGTGCCTTTAGCGAATACCTGGTTTCCCCTTTTATAAAGCTAATCAGTCTCGGCCCCATGCCGATTGAAAATTCCACTACGTAGATTCCATTTAATTTTGCCAAGATAAAATGCCCGAACTCGTGGATTAATATAATCAGTCCGAACATGACGATTGCTGCAAAAATATTCAGCAATTTACCACCTGCTTTCTATATAGTCATAAGCTTCCTTTTCACTGTCTAAAATTTCTTCTACGGTAGGATGTTGGATGACTTTGTGATGGTCCATGGCCCCTTCAATCATATCTGTAATGGTCAGATAGGAAATCTGTTTGTCTAAAAATCTGGCTACTGCCAGTTCATTGGCCGCATTAAAGACCGTAGGCATGGAACCGCCTGTACGTCCGGCCTGGTATGCCAATTTCAATCCTCTGAAATTATCCAGATCCGGAGTTTCAAAAGTAATCTGGGACAGCTGTGTAAAATCCAGTCTTTCGCCTGGCAAAAATCTCCGTTCCGGATAATAAAGGGCATATTGGATAGGAAGTTTCATATCCGGAGTTCCAAGCTGGGCCATCACTGCCCCGTCTTCAAACTCTACCATAGAGTGAATAATGCTCTGAGGCTGAATCACAACCTGTACCTGATCCATGGAAACTCCAAAGAGCCATTTTGCCTCCATGACTTCCAGCCCCTTATTGACCATTGTGGAAGAATCAATGGTAATTTTTCTTCCCATGGCCCAGTTGGGATGCTTTAAAGCGTCCTCCACCTGGACCTTTGCCATCTGCTCTCTGGTCCACCCTCTAAATGGGCCGCCGGAAGCTGTCAGCAGAATTTTGTGAATGGAATTTCCTGTTTCTCCGTTTAAGCACTGAAAAATTGCCGCATGCTCACTGTCAACCGGAAGAAGGCGGACTCCCTTTTTCTCTGCCAGAGGCATAATAATATGGCCTGCTGTTACCAAAGTCTCTTTATTGGCTAAGGCAATATCTTTCCCCGCTTCCATAGCCGCTATGGTAGGACGGATTCCAATCATGCCCACTACTGCCGTCACAACGATTTCAGCCGAAGTTGCCGTTGCCGCTTCTATGAGGCCGTCCATGCCGGAAACTACTTTTACCGTCAAATCTCTTACCCGAATTTTTAAATCTTCTGCCTTTTTTTCATCAAATACGCAGACAATCTCCGGAGAAAATTCTCTTATCTGAGCTTCCAAAGTCTCAATATTGCTGCCTGCAGCCAAAGCTGTCACCTGAATATCCCTGTTGTTTCTCACTACCTCCAGGGTCTGGGTTCCAATTGAGCCAGTTGAACCTAATATTGCCAGTTTCTTCATAATAATCTCCTATCTGCTCTGTATTTTTAAAACAGCTTATCTACCAGGGATACTGCAAAGAAAATTGCCGGCGCTGTAAAAATCATACTGTCAAACCGGTCTAAAATTCCTCCGTGTCCGGGAATCAGATGGCCGTAATCTTTAATATCGTGGTTTCTTTTAATAGCAGACGCAGCCAAATCCCCAATTTGGGAAATTACTGCCGCAATTCCACAGGCCAGCGCACAGGCAGCCTGGGGATTTACCAGATTCAACATATTGTCCTTAAAGATTCCCGCATATAAAAATCCCAGCAGGGCGGCTCCTGCCACTCCCCCCACTGCTCCTTCAATGGATTTTTTCGGGCTCAGCACTGGGGCCAGGCGATGCTTTCCAAATAACATTCCCACACAGTAGGCGCAGGTATCGCAGCCCCAGGAGCTTAAGAAAATCAACCACACAATGTAATTTCCATCAGGCATCTGTCTGGTTAAATAAAGGTAAGACAGCATAACCGGCACATAAAGCAGGCCGAATACAGCCCCTGTCACTTCCTCTGTCTTATATTTTGGGAAGGTCACAACATAAATCGTCATGCACACCATAAGAAATCCTATGAATACCATCATCAGATAGCTGGTATTGGAAATCCACAAAAGCCCAAAATATCCTGCTGCCGCCAGATACCCTGCTGCTGCCATCGGACTTTTTTCAATATGAAGAGCCCGATATAATTCAAACAGCCCGATTAGGGAAATCACTTCCGTGACAGCTAGCAGCAGACTGCCGCCGGTTCCCACAAAAACCAAGGACAGGATAACCAGAACAATTCCGCTGATTAGACGTGTTCCAAACATATAAACTCCTTTCCGCCCCCTTAGCGGCCGCCAAACCGGCGTTCCCTTTTATTATACGCACCAATGGCTTTTTCAAATTCTTCCTGATTGAAATCCGGCCATAAACAGTCTGTCACATAAATTTCTGTATATGCGCACTGCCACAGCAGATAATTGGACAGGCGGATCTCTCCGCTGGTCCGGATCAGCAAATCCGGATCCGGCATTCCTGCCGTATCTAAATATGACGCAACTACAGTTTCCGTAATCTCCTCCGGCTTTACTTTTCCTGCCACGCAGTCCTCTGCCAGCTTTCTGGACGCTCTGGTAATCTCGTCCCTGCCTCCATAATTGACTGCAATCACAAAGGTAAGGCCTGTATTTTCTTTTGTTTCATCTTCCAGACGGTTGATTCCATCAATAATGTCCTGATCAAAACGGCTTCTCTCTCCAATCATCTTAACCCGAACGTTATTGGCTTTTGCGATTTTTAGCAGACGCACCATATAATAACGGAACAGCTGCATCAACGCCCCAACTTCTTCACTGGAACGCTTCCAGTTTTCTGTAGAAAAACCGTATACGGTAAGGTACCGAACTCCCATCCTTGCAGCCAGCTCCACCGTCTTTTCTACTGTCCTGCATCCCTCTTTATGACCCATGGCCCTGGGAAGGCCCCGCTTCTTGGCCCAACGGCCGTTTCCGTCTAAAATAATGGCCACATGAGCCGGAATTACCATATTTTCCATTGTTCCTGCTTCTGGCATGGCTATGTCCTCCTTATTTTTATTTCGACAGATACCGTAAAACCTGCTTCTGGCAGCTTTTGGGGATACCTGACAAAGAAAAGGGCTGCCGCTGAAATCGTCTTTCTTCATTTTGCGGCAGCCCCATAACAGATTATACGGTCATAATCTCTTTTGTCTTCACTTCAACAGCTTTATCAATCTTCTCTACCATTTTATCAGTCAGCTTCTGAATTTTATGTTCTAAATCCTGCTGTTCATCCTCGGAAATGTCTCCTGCCTTTTCTGCCTTCTTAAATGCTTCATTGGCATCTCGGCGGATATTACGCAAAGCAATCTTGGCATTGTCACCCTTTTTCTTAACGTCCTTTGCCAGATCCTTTCTGCGCTCTTCCGTAAGCTCTGGAAAAATCAAACGGATTACACTGCCGTCATTGGTAGGATTAATTCCCAGCTCAGAAGTCTGGATAGCTTTTTCAATCGGCTTAATCAAGCTTTTCTCCCATGGCTGGATAACCAGCATACGGGGTTCTGGAACTGAAACATTGCCTACCTGCTGTAAAGGGGTAGGAGTTCCGTAATAATCCACGCGGATTTTATCTAACACATGCGGATTGGCACGGCCTGCGCGGATCGTTCCAAATTCATTGGTTAAGGAATCTAAGGTCTTGTTCATCTTCTCTTCGTATATTTTGATTTCCATCGTTACCTCCTGATTATGCGGTCACAATCGTACCATTTATTTTTCCCTGCATGGCCAGGGCAATGCCGTCTTTTTCATTGAGACTGAACACAGCCATGGGCATCTTGTGCTCCATACACATAATGGATGCAGTCAGATCTACTACTGCCAGCTTCTTATCAATCACTTCCTGAATGGAGATGGTATCGTATTTTTTAGCGTCCGGATTTACCTTTGGATCGCTGTCATAAACGCCGTCAATGGCCTTTGCAAGCAGAATGCAGTCGGCCTCCATCTCAATGGCTCGAAGGGCGATTCCCGTATCGGTAGAAAAATAGGGATGGCCGGTACCGCCGGCAAAAAATACTACCATGCCTCTGTCAAAATATTTATTGGCTCTGTCCTTGGAGAACAGCTTGGTCATGGAGCCACATTCAAATGGGGTTAAAATCTGGGTTTTCATCCCTGCATTGCGGAAAATCTCAGAAACATAAATACAGTTCATCACAGTAGCCAGCATACCAATCTGATCTGCCTTGGTTCTGTCTATGGCTTCACTGGTACGGCCTCTCCAGAAATTACCGCCTCCAATGACGATTCCCACCTGCACTCCCGCATCTACGGAAAGCTTTACCTGTCTGGCAACTTCCTTTACCGTATCTTCATCAAAACCTGTCTTTTTCGGACCAGCTAACGCCTCGCCGCTTAACTTTAACAATACGCGTCTTGTCTTCATCAGAATCAATCTCCTATTGTATAATCTTCCGGTGCCAGGCACCTCATCTGCGAAACAGATGGACTCTGGTGATTATTATATCATACTTATCCGGCTTTGGAAAGACAGGATTCAAAAAAAGAAGGCCGCTCCTTTCGATTCAGGAACGGCCCGCTTAAGAACTCTCTTATATTATTTCTGAGTGGTATAACCAAAGAAGAAGTATCCAAGAGGAGTATAGTACATGCCTTCAATATCGTCAGCCAGCATGTAAGGCTGTGTATAGAAGTACAGAGGAGCTAATACGCTGTCCTGTCCAATCAGAATATCCTCTGCCTTGTGGAATGCTTCCATACGCTCTTCCGGAACGGTAGTAGCCTTTGCAGCATCAATTAATGCATCGTATTCTGGATTAGAATACTGAGCATCGTTGTTGCCGCCGTCAGTGTACCACATGTCTAAGAAGGAGCAGGCATCATTGTAGTCAGCAATCCAGCCGTTACGTGCGATCTGGTACTGACCCTGCTTACGGCTCTCTAAGAATACGTTCCAGTCCTGATTGCTCAGGGTAACGTTTACGCCCAGAACTTCCTGCCACATGCTCTGTAATGCCTCGCCGATTGCTTTGTGCTTGTCATCGGTATTGAACATATACTCAACAGTTGGGAAGCCTTCGCCGTTTGGATAGCCAGCCTCTGCTAACAGAGCGCGGGCTTCTTCACAGTTTTTCTCATAATCTTCTTCAGAAACGCTGTAGTAATCACCACCAACTGTACGGAAATCATCGCCTGCTGCATCTGCATCTACTACACCAGATGGAACGTATCCTGTTGCAGGAAGCTCACCAGTCTGGGTAACGTTTTCTACCAGGTAGTTTCTGTCAATTGCCAGGGAGAATGCCTTACGGATCTTTGGATCTTTGAATACTTCATCTTCAGTGTTGAAGCATACATAGTAGCATCCAATATAATCTGCAACATCAATCTCACCAGAAGCTAAGTAATTTGCAATTTCATCAGTTGGGAAATTGTTAATGAAATCCAGCTCACCGCTCTTATATGCTGCTAACGTAGCGTTTGCATCATCTAACAGAGTGTACTTAATGCTGTCTGGACCAAGCTTATCATAGTCATAGTAAGTCTCGCTCTTTACTGTATTGATGTAGGCGTTGTGAGACCATTCCTGCATCTTGTATGGACCATTGCCAATGTAGGTAGCCGGATCATAGGTCCATTCTTCGTTGCCTTCTACCATATCCTGGCGAACCGGGAAGGTAGCCGGAAATGCCATAATCTGCTCGAAATATGGGCAGTCATAGGATAATACGATTTCCAGAGTCTGATCATCAATAGCCTTAATTGCTAAAGTATCTTTATCAGCGGCTCCAGAAGCAACATCTGCATAACCCTTAACCATATCGATCATGTAGCAGTAGTCAGCGGCAGTCTCTGGGCTTGCCAGACGCTTCCAGCTGTACTCAAAATCTCCAGCTGTTACAGGCTTGCCGTCAGACCACTGAATGCCTTCACGCATTTTGAAAGTGTAAGTAACTGTACCGTCGTCATTTACAACCTTCTCCCAGGATTCAGCCTGACCAGGAGCGGTTGCTGCCTTACCGTTGCCGTCATCTACCCACTTAACCAGACCTTCAAACATGTGCTGAACCATAATGCTGCCATCAATTGCAGTATTTAATGCAGGATCAATAGTCTGAGGTTCGGAAGCGATACAAATAGCCAGATTGTACTCACCGTCTGCTGCGGCCTCTGTGCTTTCTGCTGCTGCATCACTGCTCTCTGCTGCAGTTGTCTCAGTGCTTGCCGCTGTAGTTGCTGCTGTAGTTGCTGCGCCATTGTCGCTGCCGCCGCAGGCTGCTAAGGATACAACCATTGCAGAAGCCAGAGCAAGAGACACGATTTTCTTTGTCTTTCTCATAATTTTTCCTCCTTTTTCTTTTCCGCAGATAGTTTTCTGCGGGGAATCTATGACAACGCCTCCATATTAAGAGGCGCTGTTACCTTGCCATATCTCTTTTACTTGTCCAACAGGTGGCATGCAGCCCAGTGTCCTGGCTCATGTTCCTTGAACTTTGGAGTCTCCATCTTGCACTGCTCTGTCGCATATGGGCAGCGGGTGTGGAACCGGCATCCGCTAGGCGGATTAATAGGGCTTGGAATATCGCCTTCCAGTACAATTCTGCTGCGGCTGCGGCTAAGCTGTGGGTCCGGTACTGGAACTGCAGACAATAACGTTTTCGTATATGGATGAATCGGGTTGCGGTTTAATTCATAACTTTCACCTAATTCTACCAGAGAACCTAAATACATAACGCCAATTCGGTTGGAAATATGACGTACAACAGATAAATCGTGAGCAATAAATAAATAGGTCAGGCCCATTTCTTCCTGCATGTCTTCCAGCATGTTTACAACCTGAGACTGGATGGAAACATCCAGTGCGGAAATCGGCTCATCGCATACGATAAACTCCGGTTTTACTGCCAGTGCCCTGGCAATACCGACTCTCTGCTGCTGACCGCCGGAAAACTCATGGGGATACCGGTTAGCATGTTCGGTATTCAGTCCTACTCGGCGCAGAAGCTCTTTAATCATATCGGTTCTGTCCTGCTTGCTGGAAGCCAGCTTGTGAATATCAATAGCTTCTCCGATAATCTCGCCTACTGTCATACGAGGGTCCAGAGATGCAGACGGATCCTGGAAGATAATCTGCATTTTTCTCCGGTAGGGCAGCATATTAACGGCTTTCAGTTTTCCTAACGGCTTGCCGTCTTCTCCCAGAGGATTGTCATAAATCGGAGTACCATCATAGATAATACTTCCGCCTGTAGGCTCGTGAAGGCGAAGAACTGTTCTTCCCAGTGTGGTTTTTCCGCATCCGGACTCACCTACCAGACCTAAGGTTTCTCCTTTTTTGATAAAAAAGGAAACGTCCTGAACAGCCTGGACTCCTGGTCCCTTCATTCCTTTAATAGGGAAATATTTTCTCAAATTTTTTATCTCAAGGAGAATCTTCTCATCATGATTCATTGCCTTTTTCCTCCTTGTTTAATCGTTCCTGAACTCTCAGCCAGCAGGCAGATCTATGATTTTCTCCTATTTCAACGTAAGGAGGCATTTTCTTTAAACAGATCTTCATGCACTGCTCACAGCGGGGCGCAAAAGGGCATCCCTCCGGCGGATTTAACATATCAACCGGCGTTCCTTCAATAGGAATTAACCGTTCATAGCTTTCCGCATCCACACGGGGCATGGAGCGAAGCAGGCCTTTGGTATATGGATGGGACGGATTATAGAAAATATCGTCTACCGGTCCCTGCTCTACCATCTTACCTGCATACATAACGGATACTTTATCACAAATATCTGCTACTACGCCTAAGTTGTGGGTAATGAAAATAATGCCCATTTTGGTCTTTTTCTGAAGGTCTTTCATTAATTCCAGAATCTGAGCCTGAATGGTAACATCCAGCGCAGTGGTCGGCTCATCTGCAATTAAAAGCTGTGGATGGCAAATAAGTCCCATTGCAATCATAACACGCTGACGCATACCGCCGGAAAACTCATGGGGGTACTGCTTCATACGTTTCTCTACGTTGTTAATTCCAACTAACTCCATCATTTTCATGGCCTGCTTTTCTGCATCTGCCTTGGAAATGGATTTATCGTGAGCGCGAAGCGCTTCTACCAGCTGGTTTCCAATGGTATATACCGGATTTAAACAGGTCATCG
>CALHQJ010000058.1 GCA_938036545.1 uncultured Clostridium sp.
TCCACCAGACGTCCATCGCCACTTTTTTGATACTCTGCCGTAAGATGTTCAATTTCGCCAACCAGCTCTTTGGTCTTTTGAAATTTTTCCACCAGCCGAAGTTTCTCTTCGTATCCGGCCAGAATTTTATCACAGCGTTTCACTAAATCATGGACTCCCTGCCGGCTGATGCCCTCTTCCTGGGCAATCTCGCTTGGGGACATATCGTTCATTACAACATCCTCGTAGATATGCTGCTGATGGGGGGTTAAAAGCTCTCCATAAAAATCATAGAGCAACCCCTGCTGGACTATCTTTTCCATTTCAATCACCTGTGTTATCATACACGAAGCCAGCCGGGTTGTCAAGTGTTTTTTATTGACAAACTTATGTTCTCTTTTTTCACTTGATAAACGTCACTTCTCCTACACGTTCGATTGCCTTTGGCTCGCCGTCGGCGTAGCCCAATGCGGCAAGGCCGTACACAACATGATCGGCCGGAATTGCCAGCTCGTCTAATACCTGGCGGATAATCGGCTGGCCGCAGATATTCTGCAGCTGGTTAATCCAAACGGAGCCAATTCCCAGAGAATGGGCGGCCAGAAAAATATTTTCCAGGGCGCAGGCATTGTCCTCTCTTCCATAAGGACTGTCTTTTTTATTAGATGGAATAATAATAGCCTGGGGACGATACATATCATAACCGCTGCGTCCTAATTCCACTTCAATGGCTCTGGCCAGCTTTTCAATCATCTTCTGATTCTGTACTACAGTAAACTTCCAGGTCTGCCCGTTTTTGCCGCTGGGTGCACATAAAGCTGCTTCTACAATCAGCTTCAAATCTCCCTCCGGAATTGGTTTTTCTAAGAATTTCCGTGTGCTTCTTCTGGTTAAAATAGTTTCAATAGTCTGATTCATAAGCAAAAACCCCCTTTATTCTTATAACAATTCAGCCTGTATTTCAGGCAAACTTCTTTTTTCAGAGTTTTTTTAAAGCCGGATGGCGTAAAAACCGGACAGCCAGCGGAATCACCATCAGCAGCCATACGATGGGCTCTGCCGCAATAATTCCCATATATTTGAAAACCGGCGTTAAAAAGTAAGCCGCCGCCACCTTTCCAGCCAGTTCAATAAAACTGGATACAATAGGAGTTACATGATCTCCGATTCCCTGTAAGGCATTTCTGAGAACTGCAATGGCAGCTGGAGCAAAATAAAATAAGGTATCTATTTTTAAATACAGCGAAGCAGTATTTATGATTTCCGGTTCTCTGCTGGCCGTAACCAGATAAATCAGATCCGGAGCCACCGTATAGCTTAACAATATGACAAGCAGCGACCAGCCCCAGGTCAGCCCCAGCGCACAGCCCACGCCCTGACGGATTCGTTCCTCTTTTCCAGCCCCCAGGTTCTGGCCGCAGTAGGTTGCCATGGTAACGCTCATCACGCTAAAGGGAAGCATATAAAACTCAGTAATCTTTCTGGCTCCCGTGTGAGCTACAATGGTATTGGTTCCAAAGGTATTAATGGCGCACTGCAAAGCCAGGGTTCCGAAAAATACCAGAGACATCATCAGCGCCATGGAAAGGCCTGACGATAAAAGCCTGCGTACCCTGGTTTTTTCCGGTGTAAAATCTGCCCATCGAAACCGAAAAAAAGGATAGGTTTTCCACATATAGAAAAAACTTAGCAGAGCCGAAACGGTCTGGGATAAAACTGTAGCCCAGGCAGCCCCCCTAACGCCCATATGGAACTTCAAAATAAAGACCAGATCCAGTCCTACGTTTAAAAGGCTGGACAGAATCAAAAATGCCAGCGGCGCCCTGGTATCTCCTACTGCCCGAAGGATTCCGGCACAGCCATTATAGGCCATGGCAGAAGGGATGCCAAGAAGAATAATGGTAATATAAATTCTGGCGTTTTCAGCCAGGGATTCCGGTACGTTTAAAAGCGTTAATACTGGTCCCAGTCCTGAAATGCTTAGAATGGCAAGACAGACTGACACTAATATCCCAAGTCCAAAACTTAGTGCCCCGAAACGGCGCACCTCGTCCTGTTCTCCTGCCCCAAACCTCTGGGCTGTGAGAATGGCAAATCCATTTGTCAGGCCGTTCATAAATCCAATCAGCAGGGTACTGATGGAAGTAGTGGCTCCAACTGCCGCCAAAGCTTCTGCTCCAAGAGTGCTCCCTACAATTCTGGTATCTGCCAGGCTGTAAAACAGCTGAAATATATTGCCTAACGCTACTGGCACTGCAAACATTAACATCACTCTGGCCGGATTTCCTTTTGTTAAATCAGTCATGGTCAATAACCCCACATCTGGGTCTGGGACTGAATGGTTTCATATGGGTGAAGCAGGGCTTTTTCCATGCAAAGAGAGAAATAAGCATCCTGTAAGGCCTCTGCCAGCGGATAAAACTCGATTCCGGTCTCCGTATACTGCTTCATGCCTTCCAGCACTTTAGTCACTGCTGTCTCATCTTCTGAAAATCCCAGATCCTTATAAGGATTCTCCCATATAATTTTTTCTTTGCAGAGCTGGCCGTTTTTGTCCATATAAATCAGGCTGTCTCCAGACAGCTCCCCTCTGTCTCCCTGAATCCGAATGCCTGTACCACGAATCCGTGAATGGTACTGAATTTTATCAAAATCGTAAAATCCCATCTTTCCGCAGTCAAACTCTATATCCATACGAATGCGGAAGCTGTCTTTTACCTGACCATTTTCGATAGCGCCGCCTCGTCCTGCTGTTTCTAATACAGGGAAGGTAAACCGCTTTCCTGTGAAAAATGCATTTTCAAATCCAACTCCCAATATTCTGCGGATTAAGCTGACACCATGGTAATCGTGAGCAACAGACAGGTCTACTGCGTGAGGTTCTCCAAGAACTCCGCTTTTTACAAGTTCCAGAATCTTTTCATATCTGGGATAGAGGTGGTACTGCTCTGCCACCTGGAATCTGGTTCCATAGCAATGAAGCTGCCAGGCGTCTTCCAAATTTTCGATATTGAGACCTGCCGGAGTTTCACAGAGTACCGGCCATCCTTTATCCAGCCAATGGCGGGACACCTTAAAAATAGAAGCCTTGTCTACTGCCACTACAATAAAGTCCGGCTTTAATCGCTGGCATTCTGCCTCTGAAATCGTTGTATAAACGCCGGTCTGCTCATGCATCAGCCTGGCCTTCTCTTCTGTCCGGCACAGCATGGCAGCTGCTTCAAACCGTTCTGGCATAGCCTTTGCTATCCGTACATAAAACTGAGAACGCCATCCTGAGCCTACAATTATATATCTTATTTTATCCATATTATAGATTCAACCTTTCATAGCTATGATTTACGTATACTTGCAGACGCTTTTTTAATTCCATATGATCCGCCTCGTTTAATTCCGGATCTTTTGAAAGAAGGGCATCTGCCTCCTCCGAAACGCTTTTTAAAATATTGGCGTCTGTAAAAATATCGGCCAGGCGGAATTCCATATCGCCGCTTTGCCTCATGCCAAAAATATCTCCAGGCCCACGAAGCTTTAAATCCTCAGAGGCAATATAAAAACCGTCATTGGATTTATTCAAAATATCTAAACGCTCCATTGTTCCTTCTTCTTCGGAGCAATTCACCATAATGCAGTATGACTGGCTCTTTCCTCTGCCGACCCGTCCTCTTAACTGATGAAGCTGGGCCAGGCCAAAACGCTCGGCATTTTCAATCATCATTACCGTTGCGTTGGGAACATTAACTCCCACCTCTACCACCGTAGTGGAAACCAGTACCTGAATTTCTCCTGCTGCAAACCGTTCCATGATTTGATTTTTTTCTTTGGCCTTCATCTTTCCATGAAGGTATTCTACACAAATAGATTCCGGCAGCTCTTTTCTTAATACCCTGGTATAATCCAGAACGTTTTCCGCCTCAATCATCTCGCTTTCTTCTACCATAGGGCAGATCACATAGGCCTGATGTCCCATGGCACACTGTCTGGCAATAAACTCATAGGCCTTAGGGCGGTAGCTTTTATTGACTACACAGTTTTTTATCGGCAGGCGTTCTGCTGGAAGTTCGTCTATAACGGAAATATCCAGATCTCCATACAAAATAATAGCCAGGGTTCGGGGAATGGGAGTGGCGCTCATCACCATAATATGTGGGGTATTTCCCTTTGTCCCAAGGGCTTCCCTCTGTCCGACTCCAAACCGGTGCTGTTCGTCTGTAATCACCAGAGCCAGTTTATCATATTCCACCTTTTCCTGTATCAGGGCATGGGTTCCAATGATAATGTCTGCCTCATGGCTTTTGATTTTTTCATAGGCCAGCCGTTTTTCCCTGGCAGTCATGGAGCCGGTAACCAGAACCGGAGTTTTCCGGATATTGTAGGTTTCAAAAAGCTGGCAGATTCCTTCGTAATGCTGCTTTGCCAAAACTTCTGTAGGAGCCATCAACGCCCCCTGAAACCCATTACAGGCTACGTGCAGAAGAGCCAGTACGGCTAAAATCGTTTTTCCAGAACCGACGTCTCCCTGAATCAGGCGGTTCATCACCTTTCCGCCAGACAGATCGGATTCGATTTCCTTTAACGCCCGCTGCTGGGCATTGGTAAGAGAATAGGGGAGGGCCTTCTGCAGATCCTCAGCCTCCTTTGCCAATGTAATCGAATAGGGGCTGGGCTTATCAAACCGTTTTTCCCGAAGTCTTCTTACCGTAAGGATAAACATAAAAAATTCATCAAAAACCAGGCGTTTTCTGGCAAACAGCAGATCTGCCTCATCTTTTGGAAAATGAATGTGTTCAATGGCAAAGTTGTACTCTGCAAGCTGATACTTTTTCCGAATGTCAGACGGCAGATATTCCCTTGCCATCTGTCTCGTGGATAAGGCCTGGACTACCGCTTTTACAATAGCTTTATTGCCTAATCCCCTGGTCTGGCCGTATATGGGCTGCATGGAATTAATTTTTGCTCCGTAATCCTCCGGCGCAAACAGTTCCGGCTGTTCCATAATCAGCCTGCCTCGTTTTCTTGCTACCTTTCCCCTGAAGACCCACCGGCTTCCGGCTTTTAGGTTTGCCCTCATATAAGGCATGTTATACCAGCAAAGCTGAATGGTTCCTGTTAAATCTTTCAGGGTTACGGAAACCATCTGAAGGTGGTTTAACCGGATCAGATCTGCCATCCTGGTAAGGACTCCCTCTACTGCGCCGATTTTTCCTTCTTTTAGCTGGCCAATGGGAAGCGGGGCATTGTAAGGGTCGTAAGCTCTGGGGTAATAGGACAGTAAATCCTCCGAAGTCTCAATCCCAAGCTTTCGGAACAGCTTTCCGGTTTTCTCCCCAATCCCCTTTAATGACTCAATTGGCGTGGCATCCATCTGTTTTTTGTCTCCTATCAGGAAAAGGGGTGCTGCAAAGCCTTGTCTTTTGCGCATCCCCTTTTCAAAATTCTAACTGTTTACTCTACAGAAATTAAATAGTAGTAAATCGGCTGTCCGCCATCCTGAAGTTCAATCTCACATTCCGGGAATCTCTCCTGGGCCTTGTCAAGCAGAACGGAAGCTTCCTCTTCCGTCACCTCACTGCCGTAATAAATAGTAACCAGTTCGGATTCTTCATCAATCATGGCCTGGAGCATGTCCAGAGTTGTGGAATCTACAGATTTTCCAACGGCCAGCATGCCCTTGTCACCAATACCCATAATGTCGCCTTCTGTAATGTCCATGCCGTCAATGCAGGTGGTACGGACTGCATAGGTAACCTGTCCGGTTTTCACTCTCTGCATCTCTTCCGTCATATTTTCCAGGTTCTCTTCCGGAGTCAAATCAGGCATGAAATTAATCAGGGCCGTAATTCCCTGAGGAACCGTCTTGCTGGGAACAACGATAATGTTCTTATCTTCTGTTAAGTGTTTTGCCTGTTCTGCTGCCAGAATAATATTTTTATTATTGGGCAGAATGAAAATCGTATCTGCATGAACCTTGTCAATGGCATTTAACATGTCTTCCGTACTTGGGTTCATGGTCTGTCCGCCTTCAATCAGATAATCGGCTCCGATTCCCCTGAAAATTTCACCTAATCCGTTTCCAATGGAAACAGCAATGAAGCCGTACGGCTTTCTGGGTTCAGACGCCTTTAAGGCTTCCTCTGCCGCCTTCTGTTCTGCCGCCGCTTTTTCTGCGTTTTGAATCAGACGTTCTTCATGCTCTTCCCTCATATTGTCTACTTTCATTCTGGACAGAGAACCGTAGGTCAAAGCCTTTTCAAATGCCAGTCCCGGGTGGTTGGTATGGACATGTACCTTTACTACGTCTTCGTCTGCAACCACTACAATGGAATCGCCAATGGACTCTAAGTATCCCTTAAAGGAATGTTCATCTTCTTCGGTAAATTCTTTTTCTGCATTAATAATAAATTCTGTACAGTAGCCGAATTTAATGTCAAAATCTTCTGTAGAAGCCGCTCCTGTCACCGGTTTTGCCGCCGGCTGTCCGGCAGGCTTTGCGCCCTCTACGCTTAAATCCAATTCCTTGCCTAACAGGCCGTCTAATGCACCCTTCATCACCTGCATCAGGCCCTGTCCGCCGGAATCCACTACTCCTGCCTGTTTTAATACAGGAAGCATCTCCGGAGTCTGGCTCAGGACGTAATCGCCATGTTCAATCACCTGGGAAAATAACTCTATCAAATCCTCCGTCTGGCTTACCAACTCTACAGCCTTATCGGACATTCCCTTGGCAACAGTTAAAATCGTACCTTCCTTTGGCTTCATAACTGCCTTGTATGCAGTTTCGGTAGCCCGAACAAAGGCATTGGCAAAAACAGTGGTGGTAATAACGTCTGCCTTTTTAATTTCCTTGGTAAATCCACGGAAAAGCTGGGACAGAATAACGCCGGAGTTTCCTCTGGCGCCTCTTAAGGAACCGGAAGAAATAGCCTTTGCCAGGCTTTCCATGGTCGGTTCCTCAATCGCTGCAACTTCTCTGGCAGCAGCCATAATGGTCATGGTCATATTGGTACCCGTATCTCCATCGGGAACCGGAAATACGTTTAATTCGTTAATCCACTCTTTTTTTGCTTCTAAGTTTTTTGCTCCTGCTAAGAATGCCTGTTTTAACAGCTTAGCGTCTATTGTATTCATACCCACAGGTTCCTTTCCTCCTAATCAATCACTCTTACGCCTTCTACGTAGATATTAATCTTTTCTACGCTCATGCCGGTGAATTCTTCTACTTTATACTTTACATTTTCAATCAGGTTGTCGGAAACTGCAGAAATGCTTACTCCATAGGCAACGATAACATGGAAATCGATGGAAATATGGTTGTCCTGAATGTCTACGTTAATTCCATGGGTCAGACTCTCCCTCTTGAGAAGCTTTACCAGGCCGTCCTTCATACTGACAGCAGCCATGCCTACAATACCAAAACACTCCACTGCCGTAGTACCTGCATATAAAGCAATAACATCAGGGTTAATCTGGATTTCGCCCAGTTTATTATTGATTCGTCCTTTCATAGACTTGCCTCCAATTCTCTTGATATTGTTCAGTATACACTATTTCCATGAAAAAAGAAATAAATTTTTAAATTTCGCTTGCAAATTTTTATACTTTCTGGTATCATACAGGTGTTGTGGATTTGTGTGGATTATTTGCACAGCAAGTCCAAGTAGCTTTTAAGGAGGTGCAAATCATGGCTAAATGTGCAATTTGCGAGAAAGCTGCTCACTTTGGTAACGCAGTGAGCCATTCCCATAGACGTTCTAACAAGATGTGGAAAGCTAACGTAAAATCTGTTAAGGTAAAAGTTAACGGCGGTGCTCAGAAGATGTACGTATGTACTTCCTGCTTACGCTCCGGATTAGTTGAAAGAGCTTAATAAGATTTTAATCCCCTGGTCATATGGCCAGGGGTTTTTCATTTTAATAGCACTCTACTCTCAAAATATGCGCTTCTCTCCTGCACATTGTGATAACCAGTTCCAGGCTTTTCAGCTTTACCTGAGGCAGACGGATATGCTTCTTATATCCGATTACCGTTCCGACAGCCAGTATCTGGCCCGTATCCGCCTTCCCAGTTCTTCCAGTACCGTCACATCCCGCTGGTTTAAAAGCCCGTTTGGCATTGGCGGAACATTTAACCGCAGGAACAACGCTCCATTCCTCTTTTCTTGTATCGGCTGCTTCATTTCCGCACCAGCGGACGTCCGGTCCGGTTACGCTGATACAGGCATCAGGCTGGAGGCGGCGTATGGTATCGTAATAACGGAGCCAGTCATACTGCTGGATTTTCCCGTTTTTTCCTTCTCCGCAAGCGCCGTCCAGCCAGACGCAGAAAAATTCCCCGTATTTGGTCAGCAGCTCTATCAGCTGGTTGACAAAACAATCGTCATAGGCCTTTCCCTGCCCATAGCTGGGGTGATTTCTGTCCCAGGGCGATAAATAAACGCCAAATTTCAGTCCTTCCCTCCGGCAAGCCTCCAACACCTCCTTCACAATGTCTCCGGCTCCGTTTTTATAAGGGCTGGCGGCTATGGTGTGTCCCGTATATCGGCTGGGCCAGAGGCAGAAGCCGTCGTGGTGCTTGCAGGTTAAAATAGCCCCCTTCATTCCGGCTGATTTTATAGCCCTTACCCACTGGGAAGGATTGAATTGTTCCAAAAAAAACAGAGAGGGAGACTCTGTTCCGTCTCCCCACTCTTTCCCCGTATAGGTATTGATTGTGTAATGAAAAAAGCCGTAAAATTCCAGCTGCTGGTGAGCCATCTAGCGTTTGGATGGAGTAATGGAAACCAGATGCTCTTCCATATTTTTGTTATTTAGATTGTCCATAACATCCGTCCTTTCTTTACCAGCGGGTCATATCGTACGGTCGCAGGTAAGGAACCGTTCCATTCATTTCATAGGCGTTGGTGTTGGCATGAAGTCCCCTGCCGTCCTGGCAGTCTATGCGGATGTAGCCCTCTTTTCCGGTCAGTTCAAAGCAGGCTTCCGTAATCGTCTCTCCTGGGGCAGCGGCCGTCCTGTAACAGTTTCTGCCTTCCGTTGCCACATAAATCTTTTCCACAGGGCTGGTCTTAATAAACAACTTTCCGTCTTCCACATACAGTTCTTTAATTTCCGGCCCCATAGAGCTGTAAAAGCTGCCTTTTAACAAGGCTGCGGTAATGGCCTCATAGGTCAGTTCTTCTGCGTGAATCATGGTAAAGCCTCCAAAGGAATCGCAGAATGGGTGTCCAAAGGGATAGGAATTGTGGTTATCGTCTGTCGAAACGCAGTAAAGGCGGTTTCCAAGGCGGAGCATTTCATCATAGCTTTGGGGATGATAGCCGTACAGGCCGTCATGCTCGCAGCCGTGATTATAAATTTCCATGCCCCAGAAGCCCCGAAGGTTCTTATAATCATCATAATTCTGCAAAGACCAGTAGGGATGGTTATAGCAGGCAAAGAATCCGTATCCCTTCATTACGTCAATATATTCATTGATATATTCGGTATCATTGTACCGTCTTTCCGGCAAAAGCCCCCTGGACTTTTCTTCCTGAAAGGCTTCCGGCTGACTGTCGTAAAGATTAATGTGGTAGGTCTTTACTCTGGAAAAATCTCCCGAAGTCTTATAATGTTCGTTAATATCTACTTCCATGGCAGCTAACGCTAAAAAGCAATCATCTGTCAGTTCCTTGTGCCACTGGTAGTTCCGGTGATCCGTATAAGCAACTACCGCGTATCCCTGCTCCTGGTAGGCTTTTTTTACCTCCTCGGGAGTAAGGCGTCCATCAGAGAAGGTGGTGTGGCAATGGAGATTCGCTTTGTAATAGCTGCCCTTCTGTTCCGAACCGGGCAGCAGATAAATTCTTTCCGACATAATATTGTCTCCTTTTTTTTAATTTATAGCAACAGCTTTCAACTGCTTCTATCTACAGATGAAGAGTATTCTTCCGGTAGGAAAGCCATGGTTTTACTACCGAAAAGCAAAGTCCCATGGCTAAAACAGCCATGAAAAACCAGACGAGAATGGTGCCTTCCCATCCTATTATAACCGATAAGGTACCGATTCCGTAAGTAGAAATTGCGCCGCCTGCATATACCGATGAATTTAATAAGCCGGATATGGATGAGGCCTTTCCGATGACTCCAAAATGAGACGGCAGAACAGCAATCAGAATTCCGGTACATAGTCGCCGAAGGTTGCCTTGATGTCATAGCCTGCGCCAGATGCCAGCTCATTTAATGGAGTTAACACACCTGCGTTATAGAAGGTCTTTAAGCCTGGCTTGGTATTGTAAATCAAGTCGATTTCATCGCCTGCCATTAAGCTTACCAGGGTCTTGTCAACTTCTCCTGCTTTTGCGCTTGGAATTACGTAGAACTCAATATTGATACCGGTCTGCTCTTTTACCAGTTCAATCAGCTTTAAATTTTCTTCGCCTGTACTTGCAGTCTGAGTGGTCGCATACTTTAAGGTAACACCCTCAAACGGCTTGTCAGAAGTTTCGCCTGCCGCTGCGGTCTCTCCGTCTTTTGCCGCTTCTGCTGTTGTTGCAGCTGCGGTAGTTGCTGCAGTTGTTTCATCAGCGGATTTTGAAGAACAGCCTGCCAGAGCACCGAATGCCATCGCTGTGCAAAGTGACAGTGAAACAATTTTTTTGAAGTTTCTTTTCATTGTCATTTCCTCCCAATTTTTCTTTGATGACTATATTGTACCCTGCCATATCGCTAAACCACCTGATCCTTATACCGGTTTTGCCGTCTCTAACAGCCTTACCGCTTCCTCTCCGTCTCCGGCCTGCCCGGCCACTTCAAATCCCAGCTCTCCCCAGGGAATCCCCTTGGCCATTCCCCTGCGAATATCTTCTTCATCATCCACAATCAGCAAACGATACATCCTGTCCCCTCCATTTGTAAACTGGTGGTATCATTATACGGAACCAAATAGGTTTAACAGCAAAACAAATTATATCCGGCAACCAGGCACCCGATAATAAAAGCCAATGTCCCGAAGGTTTCCGGTATAAATAACAGCACCGTCATTCCGGAGCCAAAGCAAAACAGCATTAATCCAAAGACCCGCTTCATAGAATCCTCCGTTTCATTCTTTATGATTTATCCTATGCGGGACACCCTGTATCTATGCGGTTTTCAGCTCCTATCCCTCTTTCGCCATATCCTTTGCCATCTGCTCTGCTGCCTCTACAGCTTCAGGCGCGATTTCCTCATCAAAGGCTTTTCCGCCCATAAACCGGTTTACCAAATCCGGAACCATATCAATGACCTTGCTCATGGCGTCCTGATTCTTAATATTAACCAGCTTGGTAACGCCGTTTTGAATAATTAAAATAGCGCTGGGGGTAATTTTGGCGCTCATGCCGCCTCCGCCGTTGTGTTTCTGCTTCGTCCCTTCGGAAAATGCGCCCGCTCCCATGCCGCAGGTCACGTCGATCAGCGGAATAATGGTCACGTCGCCGGCCTGAACCGGCTCCCCCACCACGGTTTTCGTGGTCACAAACTGTTCCAGCCCTTTAAACAGGGTTTCCATTGTGGACGAAAAATGATTATCTGCCATATTATATTCCTCCTCGGTTCAGGAACCGCTTCAACTGTTTCC
>CALHQJ010000059.1 GCA_938036545.1 uncultured Clostridium sp.
TTCGGCCTGTCTATGGAAGAACTGAAAAAGACCCTAAACCCTGGCCAATATATAGGAAGAGCGCCTCAGCAGACAGAAGAATTTCTGGATGAAGTGATTCGGCCTGTTTTAGAGGAAAATAAAGAAAGCCTGGGGATGAAAATTGAGATTACGGTATAAAGAGCCGTTATAATGACAACAGACAGTATTGATACTGAAAAGGAGGACTATCATGGTACATGCAATTGTAGGAGCTAACTGGGGTGACGAGGGAAAGGGAAAAATAACGGATATGCTGGCAAGAGAGTCAGATATTATTGTCCGGTTTCAGGGAGGCAGCAATGCGGGACATACCATTGTCAACCATTACGGAAAATTTGCCCTGCATTCTCTTCCGTCCGGCGTGTTTTACAGCCATACCACCAGTATTATTGGAAATGGAGTTGCCCTGAATATTCCCAGCTTATTAAAAGAAATCCAGTCCATTACAGAGCAGGGAGTTCCGGCTCCAAAGGTGCTGGTATCGGATCGGGCCCAGCTGGTAATGCCTTACCATATTTTATTTGACGCATATGAAGAAGAACGGCTGGGGGGCAAATCCTTTGGTTCCACCAAATCGGGAATTGCTCCGTTCTATTCCGATAAATATGCAAAGATCGGCTTTCAGGTCAGCGAACTGTTTGATAAGGAAGCTTCCTTAAGAGAAAAAGCAGTCCGCATCTGCCAGACGAAAAATGTACTGCTGGAGCATTTATACCACAAGCCCCTGCTTTCTCCGGATGAGCTGATGAAGACCCTTTTAGAGTATCGGGATATGGTTGCCCCATATGTGTGCGACGTATCAAAATATCTGTATGACGCCATTCGGGAAGGAAAAAATATTTTGCTGGAGGGACAGCTTGGCTCACTGAAGGATCCGGATCATGGAATCTATCCCATGGTAACTTCCTCATCTACTCTGGCAGCATATGGAGCCATTGGAGCAGGAATTCCTCCATATGAAATTAAGCGGATTACAGCCGTTGTAAAAGCTTATTCCAGTTCCGTAGGAGCAGGGGATTTTGTCAGTGAGATTTTTGGGGAAGAAGCAGATGAACTCCGCAGACGGGGCGGAGATGGCGGCGAGTATGGAGCAACCACTGGACGTCCAAGAAGAATGGGATGGTTTGATGCAGTGGCAACCCGTTATGGATGCCGGATTCAGGGAGCAACAGAAGCGGCCCTTACTGTTTTAGACGTACTGGGATATTTGGACCAGATTCCCATTTGCGTAGGGTATGAGATAGATGGGCAGATTACCAGAGAATTTCCCACAACTACCCAATTAAAAAAGGCAAAACCGGTTTATACGGCCCTGCCTGGGTGGAACTGTGAAATCCGGGGAGTCCGAAAGTACGAAGAACTTCCGGAAAACTGCCGCAGATATATTGAATTTATTGAAAAAGAAATAGAAGTGCCGATAACCATGATTTCCAACGGCCCTGGCAGGGATGATATCATTGTAAGAAAGCCGGAATTACTTTTTCATCATTCTGGTAATTAAAATAAAGGCATACAGGCTGACCGGCACGGCCACGGTTAAAAAGATGGAGGCCATCAGCAGGTTAGGCGTAAGAGGATTGTCTGTTAAGGCAAAAACCAGGGTAGACACATACAGTAAAATCAGGAGTACAGCGCCGGCTAAAGCCAGACGGCGCTGTAATTTTGTATATTTCATCATCAAACCTCCTCTGCAGCCAGGCTTTCCCAGGCTTCATAAAGAGCGGAAAGCTGTTCTTCCAGGGCTTCTTTTTCTTTATGCAGCTCCATAAGTTTTGCTACGTCACGGCAGATATCTTCACGGGCTAAGAGCTGGTCAATTTCACTGTCTCTGGTTTCCAGCCGCTGGATTTCATCCTCCGTCCGTTTTAAATCATTTTGCCGCTTGCGGATACGGGCCTGTTCTTCCTTCTGTGCTTTCCAGTCCGTAACTCCGGAAGATGGGGCGGCAGCGGAACTGGTTTCAGAGAACGTTTCAGAGGCCTTTGCAGCCTGAAGGCCCTGGATTACATCTTTCTTTTCCAGATAATAGTCGTAATTTCCAATATAATTTAAAAAGTTCTGTCCCGTCAGTTCCAGGATTCTGGTAGCAGTCCGGTTAATAAAATACCGGTCATGGGATACGTAAAGAACCGTGCCGGTGTAGCGGTTTAAGGCATCCTCCAAAATCTCTTTGGAGGTAATGTCCAAATGGTTGGTAGGCTCGTCCAGAATCAGGAAATTGGCTTCTGAAAGCATCAGCTTGGCAAGGGAAACTCTGCCCCGTTCGCCGCCGCTTAAATCGCTGATCCGCTTAAATACGTCGTCGCCCGTAAACAGGAAGGAAGCCAGGCAGTTGCGTACCTGAGTATTATTCATGTTGGGATAGGTATCCTGAATTTCTTCAAATACCGTTTTTTCCATGTGGAGAACCTGATGCTCCTGATCGTAGTAGCCAATCTGCACTTTGGAGCCAAGATGAATGTCGCCGGAGTCCGAAGATTCCATGTTGTTGATAATTTTTAATAATGTGGTTTTTCCGGTTCCGTTATTGCCGATAACGGCTACCCGTTCGCCACGTTTGATTTCAAAATCCACATGCTCAAACAGGCGGAGAGGGCCGAAGGATTTGGAAAGATCCGTAACGGTTATGACATCGTTGCCGCTGACTACCTGGGGCTCTAAGCGGATCTCCATGGCGTCGTCAATCTCCATGGGCTTTTCTAAAACGTCGATTTTAGCCAGCATTTTCTCTCGGCTTTCTGCCCGCTTAATGGATTTTTCGCGGTTAAAGGACTTTAATTTGGCGATGACCTCTTCCTGATGGCGGATTTCCTGCTGCTGGTTCAGATACGCTTTAATCTGGGCCTGGCGGAGCATGGCTTTCTTTTCGCTGTAGGCGGTGTAGTTGCCGGAAAACATGGTAGATTTGCCGCAGTCCAGCTCGATGATCTTTTTCACGGTCCGATCTAAAAAGTATCGGTCATGGGCTACGATAATTACGCTTCCGGTGTAGTTGGAAAGGTAAGTTTCCAGCCAGGCAATGCTTTCCATATCCAGATGGTTAGTAGGCTCATCCAAAAGGAGAATATCCGGATTTACAAGCAAAAGCCGTCCCAGGGCCACACGGGTTTTCTGGCCGCCGGAAAGGGTAGAGACGGTTTTGGTAAAATCTTCTTCTGAAAAGCCCAGTCCTTTTAAGACTCCGGTAACTTCGCTTTGGTATGCGTAGCCGTTAGCCAGCTCAAATTCATGGCTGAGCCGGTTGTATTCCTGAAACATAGAGTCCAGCTCTGCTCCGGATTTGTCCTTCATTTCCAGCTCTAACTGGCGGATGCGTTCCTCCATCTGGATAATCGGGCGTTTTACCTCCAGAACCTCGTCATAAATGGTACGGGAACTGTCCAGATCCTGATGCTGGGCCAGGTATCCCAGGGTTTTGCCTCGGGATAAGGCGACTACGCCGCTGTCTGCCTCCAGTTCGCCTACAATAATTTTCAGCAGAGTAGACTTTCCGGCGCCGTTGATTCCGACAATGGCAGCCTTTTCGTGGTCTTCTATATGAAAGGACACATGGTCCAAAATGGTTTCGCTTCCAAACGCTTTGCAGATGTTACTGCATGATAAAATCATTACAACCTCCTAAAACACATAAAAATACAGTATCAGTATAATATAGGAACCTGTTTTTTGCAACAAATTGAGTGGGTTTGCAAAAAATAGTTTGACAAGAATTTGACAAAAAACTATAATAGGAAACAGATGAGAATAGAGAGAAAGGTCAGGTGGAATACGTGGAAGAAAAAGTAATATCCAAAGCCGTGATTTCCAGACTTCCCAGATATTATCGTTATCTTGGAGAACTTTTGGAGGACGGAGTAGAGCGCATTTCCTCCAATGAGCTTAGCAGCAAAATGAAGGTGACAGCTTCTCAAATCCGTCAGGATTTAAATAATTTCGGAGGTTTCGGACAGCAGGGATACGGCTACAATGTAAAATATCTTTATACGGAGATTGGAAAGATTCTGGGAATCGACAGACAGCATAATATCATTATTATTGGCGCGGGAAACCTGGGACAGGCCATTGCAAACTATACCAATTTTGAAAAGCGGGGCTTTATTATCAAAGGCATGTTTGACATTAATCCAAGGTTAATCGGGCTGGTAGTGCGTGGAATTGAGATTCGTGGAGTCGAGGATTTAGAGCAGTTTATTGTAGACAATGATGTGCAGATTGCAGCTCTTACCATTCCCAAGACAAAAGCGCCGGAGCTTGCAGACCGGCTGGTAAAGGCTGGAGTAAAGGCTATCTGGAATTTTGCTCATACAGATTTAGTGGTTCCGGATGATGTGGTCGTAGAAAATGTTCATCTTTCCGAGAGCTTAATGCGTCTTTCTTATCGGGTATGCAGTATGCAGGATCGAGAAGAGAAGAGGGCGAAAGAAAAAGCGGAAAAAGCAAAAAAGAAATAAGACGTTTATGCCGGCAGAAGAAACCTACAGGCTTCTTTATGCCGGTTTTTGCAGTTTCTGGGGAAGCCTTAAAAAAGGCAGAAAGGGGTGCAGCATGAGAAATCTGGTAACAGGACAGCAGATGAAAGCCATTGATGCATATACGATTAATGAAATTGGAGTCCCGTCCCTGGTGCTTCAGGAACGGGCAGCCTGGTGCATTGCTTCGGAGGTAAAAAAACGGGTTCCGAAAGGGACAAAGGTCTGGGCAGTCTGCGGCACGGGAAATAACGGGGCAGATGCGGCTGCAGCAGCAAGGATGCTGCAGCTGGCAGGGTATCCGGCTGCCTTACTTTTAGCTGGAGATCGGGAAAGAGAGACGGAAGAATGCAGCCTTCAGCGGAAAATCTGTGAAAAGCTGGGGATTCCCAGTTATTCCTGGCAGGATGTGAAGGCAGAACTGGATGGGGTAATTTTAGACGGACTATTTGGGGTCGGTCTTACAAGAACCATTGAAGGAGAGTTTCGCCAGTGTATGGAATTGATTTCCAGTGAGCCGGCAAAGCTCAAAGTGGCAGTGGATATTCCGTCCGGCATTCACTCTGACAGTGGAGCTGTAATGGGAATTGCATTGAAGGCAGATGTAACCGTAACCTTTGGATGGGAAAAGTGCGGAACCGTGCTTTTCCCTGGACGGGAATATGCCGGCGAAGTGGTTATTGGAGACATTGGATTTCCACAGCTTGCATATGAGAAGGCCATGTTAAGAAACAGGCAGGAGGCAAACCAGTATTTTGCTTATGAACCTAAGGATTTAACGATGCTTCCCAAACGGCCGGAATACTCCAATAAAGGTACCTTTGGCCATGTGTTGATCGCAGCAGGCTCTAAAAATATGAGCGGAGCAGCGTATCTTAGTGCAAAAGCTGCCTATCGATGCGGGGCCGGACTGGTAAAAATTCTGACAGTAGAAGAAAACAGGGAGATTTTACAGCAGCAGCTTCCAGAAGCCATTGTTGCAGTGTATTCTCCGGAGTTGGCCTGGGAAGATCCGGACAGGTTTGGACAGGTTTTAGAGGAACACTGCGTCTGGGCAGATACCGTAGTGCTGGGCCCAGGCCTGGGAACCGAACCCTATGTGAAAGAACTGGTAGCAGGAGTCTTGTCTGCCGCCTGCTCTACGGTAATTGTAGATGCAGACGGACTTAACGTGATTGCAGCTAATCCAGAACTTACCAGATACTATACGGAAAATATTATAATTACGCCCCACTTGGGAGAAATGGCAAGACTGACAGGAAAAACCATAAAGGAAATCCAGAAAGACGTGCCTGGTACTGCCGCTGATTATGCTGTGAAATGGGGAATTACCTGCGTATTAAAAGACGGGGCTACTGCGGCGGCAGATCGGGATGGCCGGATTTATTTAAATACCAGCGGCAACAGCGCTATGGCGAAAGCCGGTTCCGGAGACGTGCTGACAGGAATTATAGGCGCATTATGCGGACAGGGAATGGAACCCTTTGACGGTGCAGTGCTGGGGGATTATCTCCACGGGCAGGCTGGAGACCGGTATCGGGAAAGACGTGGAAAGATAAGCATGCTGGCTGGAGAACTGGCAGATATGGCCGGAGAACTGGCAGACGAAGCTGGAGCGATTAAGGATTTCGACAGCTTGGAAGCATAAAAAATTGAAATAGAAAGAAGAGGAAAACAGGGAATGAATCAGAGGGAAAATCTGGAATTGCCATATGATAGAACTTGTGCAGTGGTAGATCTGGACGCAATCTGCCACAACATGGAAGAAATGAGGCGCCGTATCCCTGAGAAAACGGGAATTATCGGAGTGGTAAAAGCCGATGCCTACGGTCATGGGGCGGCTGCAGTAGCAGACGCCATTGAGCCTTATGTGACTGGATTTGCAGTAGCAGCGGCAGACGAGGGGATTTTTCTGCGCCGTCATGGGATTACAAAGCCGGTGCTGATTCTGGGGCCGGTTCATAAGAGCCGTTACAAAGAACTGCTTCAGGAAGAAATCCGTCCGGTTATTTTTACGGAACAGGCGGCAAAGGAATTTGGAGAGCTGTCCTGCAGCCTGAACCTGCCTGGCCGGATTCATCTGGCAGTCGATACGGGAATGAACCGAATCGGAATGGAACCCTCAGAGGAAGCTGCAGATCTGGCTGCCCGAATTGCAGCCTGTCCAGGGATTGTAATAGAAGGGCTGTTTACCCATTTTGCCAAAGCAGATGAACGGGACAAAGGCCCTGCCAGAACTCAGATGAAACAGTATCAGGAGTTTTTGAAAAAGCTTCAGAAACGGGGGATTGAAATCCCGCTTTGTCATTGTGCCAACAGCGCAGGTATTATAGAAGGGATTGGCACGGAGCTGGGAGCTGTGCGGGCCGGAATTTCCATTTATGGATTATATCCTTCTGATGAAGTGGATAAAACCCTGGTTTCCCTGATTCCCGCCTTGTCCTGGAGAGCCAGGATCACTTATATTAAAACCATCCCGGCAGGCGCAAGCGTAAGCTACGGCGGAATCTTTACTGCATCCAGACCGGTTCGGGCAGCTACTATAGCAGTGGGCTACGGAGACGGATATTCCAGAAATTTATCAGGCAGGGGATACGTTTTGATTCGAGGAAAGAAAGCTCCCATTTTAGGAAGAATCTGCATGGATCAGCTTATGGTGGATGTAACAGATATTCCAGAAGCCTGCGAGGAAGACGAAGCAGTGCTTTTGGGACGAAGCGGGGATCTTGCTATTACTGCTGAAGAGATGGCAGAACTGTCTGGTGGATTTCATTACGAAATTTTATGTGGAATTGGAAAACGTGTTCCCAGAATTTACCTGAAAAATGGAAAAGTATCCAGTCACAACTGCATGTTTCCTTTCATAGAATGTAATATGGGCGCTTGACGGCGTATAAGATGAGCTGTTTATGCCAATACTATCCGAAGGATAGGAGAGTGAAAACGTGATCATCAGACGAGGAGATATTTATTATGCAGATTTAAGACCGGTAGTGGGTTCAGAACAAGGAGGTATCCGTCCGGTTTTGATTATTCAAAATGATGTGGGAAATAAACACAGTCCCACTGTTATATGTGCAGCGATTACATCCAGGATGAATAAAGCCAAACTGCCTACTCATGTAGAACTGCCTGTCAGTCGATGCAGTATGGTAAAGGATTCGGTAATTTTGCTGGAACAGCTGCGAACCATAGATAAACAGCGGTTAAAAGAAAAAATCTGCCATATTGACGAGGAATTGCAGCAAAGAGTTAATGCAGCGTTGAAAATCAGCCTGGAACTGGATACATAACCGGTTCCAGGCAGGCTGCGTTGACGAAAGAGAATAAACATGGTATGATGTGAAAAGTTACTGTTAATAGTTTCAAAAGATAAAGGAGTGTTGAAAGTCCGATGGACGATGGCTATTCACCGGTCAGTATGGTGATTTTACTGGCATTTATCATGTTAAGTGCAGTTTTACATGGATTTGGAGCTGCCATTCAGCATGTAAATGAGACGAAACTGGAAGAAGAGAAGGAAAAAGGAGATGCAAAGGCAGAAAGACTTTTGTGGGCGGCAGGACATCCACAAAGATTTATTGCCACAGTGCTGCTGATTACCAGTATTATGGGAATGGCGGCAGGATTAAGTATCTGGAAAGACCTGGCAGTATTTTTTGGAAGCCTGCTAAAAAACCGATTTGCTTTAGAGGGCGTATGGATTTTACCAATTTGTATGGTAGCGTCTATTGTGGTGCTTCTGCTGGTAGTTATCCCTTTTGGCATTGTGATTCCCAAGGAACTGGCAGTTAAAAATCCGGAAAAGTGGGCCTCTGGCCTTTTGCCTATTATTGATATTTTAATGAAACTTTGCTTCCCTATGACAGCGCTTATTAACGGGGTATCCTGGCTGGTATTAAAGATTTTGGGCGCAGACATGAGAAAAGATATGGATAATGTAACAGAAGAAGACATTAAATCCATGGTAAATGAAGGCCACGAGCAGGGAATCCTGGAAGCCGGAGAGGCGGAGATGATTACCAATATCTTTGAGCTGGATGATAAGACTGCAGAAGACGTTATGACCCACCGGAAAAATCTGGTGGCTCTGGATTGCAGCCTGACCCTGCGGGAAGCCCTGAACTTTATTTTAAAAGAGGGTAAGAATTCCCGCTATCCGGTGTATCGGGAAGAAATCGATGACATTATTGGTATTTTACATATGAGAGATGCCGTGGTATTTTTTGAACAGGACACTTATAAAGAAATGTCCCTGGATCAGATTCCGGAACTTTTGCGGGAGGCCCATTTTATTCCGGAGACCAGAAGTTTGGACAACCTATTCCGAGAGATGCAGTCCCAAAAAATCCATATGGAAATCGTAGTAGACGAGTATGGACAGACCGTAGGCATTGTCACTATGGAAGATATTTTAGAGGAAATTGTTGGAAACATCATGGATGAATATGATGTGGAAGAGAATTTTATTACGAAGGAAGACTCCGGAAGCTTTTTAATGAATGGCATGACGCCTTTAGAAGAGGCGGCAGAGATGCTGGGAATCTCCTTTGAGGAAGAAGACGAAGAACTGTACGATACCATTAACGGCTTTTTGATTTCCAGGCTTGGAAGGATTCCAGGGGAGAACGAGGAGTTAACGGTATCCTGTCTGGGGTATAAATTTCATATTCTGAACGTGGAAAACAAGACGATTCAGCTTGTACGGGCAGTACCTGAAACGAAAAAATAGAAAAAGAGTGCAGCAATCGGGAAAACTGGTTGCTGCATTTTCGTTTATAGAAAAATATATTCCATGAAACAAAAAACAGTTGAAAAAATCGGAAATTGAGTTATTATAGTAAACGCAAAAAATTTTGACTGGAAAGGATTATTCAAATGGTACAGGAAAAAGTGAAAGATATGACGGATGGGGCTCCGCTGAAATTAATTATCGGGTTTGCAGTTCCTATGTTTCTGGGTTTTTTGTTTCAGCAGTTTTACAGTATGGTAGATACCATTATTGTAGGAAAATACCTGGGAGTCAATGC
>CALHQJ010000060.1 GCA_938036545.1 uncultured Clostridium sp.
TACCAGTCCGCCTGCCTCGATAATCTTCTGCATAAAAGGCGGAAATGCCTGACCCTGATAGGTTTCGTTCCTGGTCTTATTGGTAATAATACCACTGTCAAAATCAATCTCAACTACGTCTCCGGCTTCAATCGATTTGGCTGCCTCCGGACACTCAATAATGGGCATGCCGATATTAATGGCATTGCGGTAAAAAATTCTGGCAAAGGTTTCTGCAATCACGCAGCTGACTCCGGCGCACTTAATCGCCAGGGGCGCATGTTCTCTGGAGGAACCGCAGCCAAAGTTTTTATTGGCTACAATAATGTCTCCTTTCTGCACCTTATTTACAAAGTCCTTATCAATATCTTCCATACAGTGCTTTGCCAGCTCCTCGCCCTTGGTTGCATTTAAATAACGGGCGGGAATAATCACGTCTGTATCTACATTATCTCCATATTTGAATACGTTTCCACACGCTTTCATAACTGCCTCCTTATAATCCCAGTTCGCAGGGACAGGAAATCTTTCCAGTCACGGCGCTGGCAGCCGCTATTGCAGGACTTGCCAGATATACTTCTGACTCTACATGACCCATACGGCCTACAAAATTTCGATTGGTCGTGGAAATACACCGTTCTCCTGCCGCCAGAATTCCCATATAACCGCCTAAGCAGGGACCGCAGGTAGGAGTGCTGACAATGGCTCCCGCCTCAATAAAAATTTCCAGCAGGCCTTCCCGTAAAGCCTGTAAATAAATGGCCTGGGTTGCCGGAATTACAATACAGCGGACTCCCTTTGCCACCTTGCGGCCTTTCATTACCTGGGCGGCAATCCGGATGTCATCGATACGTCCATTGGTACAGGAACCGATTACTGACTGCTGGATTTTTACTTCTCCAACCTGGTCAATGGTTCTGGTATTTTCCGGCAGATGCGGGAAGGCTACCGTAGGCTTCAGCTGAGACAGGTCAATGGTAATAACCTGCTCGTATTCTGCATCTTCATCTGCCTCATACACGGTAAATTTCCTCTTGGAATGTTCCCTCATGTAGGCTTTTGCCAAATCATCTACTGGGAAGATGCCATTTTTGCCGCCGGCTTCAATGGCCATATTGCAAATAGTAAACCGATCGTCCATGGACAGATTGGCAATACCGTCTCCTGTAAATTCCATGGATTTATACAGAGCGCCGTCTACGCCAATCATACCGATAATGTGAAGAATCACATCTTTTCCGCTGACCCATCTGCCTGGTTTCCCTGTGAGAACAAACTTGATGGCAGACGGAACCTTAAACCAGGCTTTTCCGGTTACCATACCGGCAGCCATGTCCGTGCTTCCGACTCCTGTGGAAAATGCGCCTAATGCACCGTATGTACAGGTGTGGGAATCTGCACCGATTACTGCGTCTCCGGCTACAACTAAGCCTTTTTCCGGCAAAAGGGCATGCTCAATTCCCATCTCTCCTACGTCAAAATAATTGGTAATCTCATGGCGGCAGGCAAAATCTCTGCAGCATTTGCAGTTTTCTGCTGATTTAATATCTTTATTTGGAATAAAATGGTCCATAACCAAAGCGATTTTATCTTTATCAAACACGGTCTGGTTATTCATCTTCTGCATCTCATTAATGGCAACCGGTGAAGTAATGTCATTGCCAAGCACCAGATCCAAATCTGCCTCTATTAACTGACCGGCCTTTACCTCTGCAAGTCCTGCATGGGCCGCTAATATTTTCTGGGTCATTGTCATTCCCATTGTGCTGCTCCTCCTTTTTTTGTCTCAAAGGTCTTGCTTTACATCTTACCATAATTTTTGCTATAATAACAATACATATAAGATATATTCAATATAAAGTACAGTTATGGAGATTTTTTTATGGAACAGCATCTTTCCCAATATAAAATTTTTTACGAAGTAGCCAGAACCGGCAATATATCCAAAGCCGCTAAAGAGCTCTATATCAGTCAGCCTGCCATCAGCAAAGCCATCAGCAAACTGGAGGAAAGCTTAAATACCCTTCTTTTTTTAAGAAGTTCCCGCGGAGTACAGCTGACAGAAGAAGGCGAGATTTTATTTGAGCACGTCCGGGCTGCCTTTGAATCCCTGACCAGAGGCGAAGAGGAACTAAAACGGGTACAGGAGTTTCATATCGGACATCTGCGGATCGGGGTCAGCAATACCTTGTGCAAATACATGCTGCTGCCTTATTTAAAGGGATTTGTAGAGCAGTATCCCCATGTCAGGATTACCATTGAAAGCCAGTCCAGCATCCAGACTCTGTCCATGCTGGATCAGTCCCGAATTGATCTGGGACTGGTGGCTGAACCAAAAAGCAAAAAAGGGCTGACTTTTACCCCTCTGCTGGATATTAAAGACGCCTTTGTAACAACTCCCCAATATTTAAAAAACCTCCGCCTGCGCGAAGGTAAAGATGTAGATGTGTTCCAGAAAGGGACCATTATGATGTTAGACAGTAAAAACATGTCCAGACATTATATTGACCAATATCTTTCCGAACAGGACATTGAACCAAAACAGATTTTAGAAGTAACAACAATGGATCTCATTATTGAGTTTGCCAAAATCGGTTTGGGCATCGGATGCGTTATCCGTGACTTCGTTCAGGATGAACTGGATGCCGGAACTCTTACCGAAATTCCATTAAACGCCCCTATCCCCAAACGGACTATTGGCTTTGCCTGCAGATCGGACGGCCATTCCAGAGCCTTATCCCTGTTTCTTCAATTCTGCAGGCAGCAGGTGTAATTCATTGTTACATTACTTTCTGAATTTGGAAGCCAGCCACTTTAACACCTGAATAATCGGCAGGGTTAATATGGACAGGCCGTACACGGTAAACAACTGAGGCCATGTAAGGGTCTGAACCTGGAAGAAGCCTTCTAAAGCCGGAGCAGAAAGTACCATGTTTAAAAGCAGGAATCCTACAAGGAATGCGCCCTGCATATAGATGTTATTGAAAAATCCCCGTTTTCCAATTACCGGATTTACGGATTTACAGTTATATCCATGAACCAGACGGGACAGGCACAGAGTACCAAATGCCATGGTGCTGGCAAGGAGAGTTCCATTCTCTCCGCCCTGATTTAAACCGATCAAAAAGGCTGCAAATGTAAGGGCGCCGATTACCAGACCTTCCACGCCGATTCTTGCCATAAAGGATTTGGTCAGTAAAGATTCTCCTGCAGGACGGGGTTTTTCTTCCATAACAGACTTTTTATGAGGTTCCAGTCCCAATGCAATTGCCGGAAGACTGTCTGTCAAAAGGTTAATAAATAACAGGTGTACTGGAGCAAACGGCACCGGAAGGCTTAGCAGGGAGGCTGCCAAAACTACCAGGATTCCACCGAAGTTACCGGACAGTAAAAACTGGATGGACCCCTTAATATTGGAATAAACATTTCTTCCATTTTCTACTGCTTTTACAATAGTTGCAAAGTTATCGTCTGTTAAAACCATTGACGCTGCGTCTTTTGACACCTGGCTGCCTGTAATTCCCATGGCCACGCCAATGTCTGCCTGTTTCAATGCCGGAGCGTCGTTTACTCCGTCTCCGGTCATGGCTACTACGTTGCCTTTGTTCTGCCATGCCTTTACAATACGGATTTTATGTTCCGGCGAAACTCTTGCATAAACGGAAATGCCTTCTACAAATTTCTCCAGCTCCTCATCACTCATATTGTCAATGACTGCACCTTCACAGGCTTCTTTTTCATCTTCCAGAATACCAATTCGTTTCGCAATGGCTGCAGCTGTAACCTTATGGTCACCGGTAATCATAATGGGACGGATTCCAGCGCTCTTGCAGGCTTTTACCGCTTCCATACTTTCCTCTCTTGGCGGGTCCATCATGGCAATCAGACCAAAGAAGGTCAGGTTATTTTCATCCTCCATTTGAAGCTGGCGGCTTTCTTTAAACTTACGATATGCTACTGCCAGCACACGAAGGCCGTTTTCTGAATAATGCCGGTTCCACTGTTCAATCTGTTTTCTGTCCTCTTCTGTAATCGACACTGCTGCCCCGTTTTTCTGAATGGAAGTTACCCGATCCATCATTACGTCTACAGCGCCTTTGGTAATCATGGTCCAGCCGTTTTTTAACTGATGGAAGGTGGACATCATCTTTCTGTCACTGTCAAATGGAAGTTCGCTGATTCTCGGATAAGCGGCTCTCAGTCTGGACGGCGGTACTCCTACAGATGCACTTAAGTCAATCATGGCAGTTTCTGTAGGATCTCCCAGTCTCTGGCCATTTTCATTGGTAGAGTCATTACATAAAACTGAAAGACGAATCATCTCTTTATGAAGAGGATTTAATGGATTAACCGATTTGGCGTCTACATTTTCACCCTCCATAAAATAATGTTCTACAGTCATCTTATTCTGGGTCAGGGTTCCTGTCTTATCAGAACAGATAATAGATACGCTTCCCAGTCCTTCCACTGCCTGCAGTTTTCGGATAATTGCGCCTTCTTTTGCCATCCTGGAAGTACCAAATGCCAGTACAATGGTTACGATGGAACTTAATGCTTCCGGAATCGCCGCTACTGCCAGTGCTACTGCAAACAGGAATGCATCTGCTGCTGCGCCGCCTCTGAATACCTGAACACCAAACAGGATTCCGCAGAAAATCAAAATCAAAATAGAAAGATTTTTTCCAAACTGATCCAGGCTTACCTGAAGAGGAGTCTTTTTCTCTGATGCATTTTTCAAAAGCCCTGCAATCTTTCCGACTTCCGTCTCCATTCCAATACCTGTTACCAGGAAAGAGCCTCGTCCGTAAGTAATAAAGCTGCCGGAATATACCATGTTCTTTCTATCGCCTAAAGGAAGTTCTCCTGAAAGAGGCTGGTCGGTTTTCTCTACTCCCAGGCTTTCTCCTGTCAGGGCGCTTTCATCTGCCTTCATGCTGGCACATTCCATAATTCTTCCGTCTGCCGGCACACAGTCACCAGCTTCCAGATACACCAAATCTCCAATGGTAACTTCCCTGCTGGGAATTTCTGTCACGTGTCCGTCTCGGAACACCTTACAGACTGGCGCCGACAACGCCTTTAAGCCATTAAGGGACTGCTCTGCTTTTACGGTCTGAACCGTTCCTAATATTGCATTCATAGTAATTACAATTAAAATTACCACCGCACTTTCTGTTTCACCTAAAAACAGGGAAACCACTGCGGCTGCAATTAAAATCAGAACCAGGAAATCTTTGAACTGTTCCAAAAAGATTTGAAACGTGGTCTTTTTCTTTCCTTCATCTAATTCATTGGGGCCGTACTTTGCCTGATTTTTACTAATCTCTTCTGCTGACAAAGGAGTTTCTTTGCCGTTTACTTTTTTCCATGCCTCATCAGGCTTCAGATTGTAAAATTCATTGCTCATCCTCATTCTCCTTTCCACTTTCGTCCATAGCTTTATATTTCCAAAAAAGCCGGACTCCATACGGTTACTTTATTCTGGATTTTTCAAACACAAAAAGGCGAGGCCTTTGTTGCATCTGAACATGCAATAAAAGTCTCGCCATTTCATTACGATACGGATGAGCAATCTCATCGTGTTGACATACCGCAAACGTCATTCTTCCCTCTTAAAATCAGAAAGTTTAACGCCAGCTACTCCCTCTTATTAATGGATACTATAACCGATTGCTTTTTAACTGTCAATGATAAATTTGTAAAATATTCCTGTCAGCCGCCGTCCTTCACCGCCTCATGATACATATGAATATAAAATACAAGCTTTGTCAAAAGAAAAAGCAGCAGTTGTACGCCGAACACAATGCCGGCATGAATTTCCCAGACCAAATCCTGCTGATCATTAAA
>CALHQJ010000061.1 GCA_938036545.1 uncultured Clostridium sp.
ACATTCGGTTGCTTCAGCAATTAGCTGTTCTATCATAAAATCCCTCCTTTGAGGTATTGGTAGTTTCTTTATATTATACCCATAAGGAGAGTTTATTTCAACGATAGGCACAAAGAGTTCAGCTAAAATAAAAACATTTATGAGAGGAAGTTCTTTTATTTCCGCTAAAACGAGATATAAAAAAGAGGTTATGCGGATTCTTGCGGGTGCGTGATAGAATATGAAATGTAGGTGGACATGAAAACAGCAAAACAACTATGGACATCTATGCAAGGGTAAAATACAATAAACCTGAGGAGTTATTTGATGTGGTAAATCGAGCATTGGCAAAGGATAGATAATAAATTACCAAACTTGAAATGCCAGTTTGGCATCTCAAGTTTTGCGCAGGACGAAAATAATTATGGTGGTCGTAGGACACTTCCTTATGCATTTACAGAGCAGGGAATCTCTATGTTGGCGAGTGTGCTACATAGCGAAGTAGCGATTAAGGTAAGTATTGGTATTATACGCGCATTTGTGGAAATGAGGCGATTTATTGCAAATAGTGCCCTGCTTTTTGAACGCATCAGTAATGTGGAATTAAAACAACTGGAATATCAAAAGCAAACGGATGAAAAATTGGATCAGATATATGATGCCTTTAGCCTGATTGTTAATCTGATTTAAAAAGCTGAAAAGGAAATCGTTTTAATTGATGGCTATGTGGGTGTGGGAACACTGAATCTTCTCGCAAAAAAGAATGAGAATGTATCTGTTGTGATGTATACAAGGAGACTGTCACTGTTCGCTCAGAGGAGAAATGACTTTATTTTTCTGGTGTAATTCCCGTTTTGTCATGTTGATACCGGATCTGGAATCCCGGAGTTTTTCGCGGTATTTCCTGTCAGCAAAGCGTGCGTTGCAGCTGTATTTGTGTGCAATGGTACAGTGGTTGATTTTCTTTGTACAACCATTACAGACGAATCAATGGTTATATTTTCTTTCGTTTGAGCCAGGATATTATCCGTATAATTTGGATCAGGATGAAGTGGTTCGGATGACGAATTACTTTTTGAATTTGGAACTCGCATTACAGTGTTACGAGAGTGAACAGGTTCATGTGGACTTTGAACATGGTGAAATGTATTATTTTGAATTTGGGGAAGAGAAAAAGACGTGGAAATTTGAAGCGAAACCATTGCCATTTACATCATTTCAATTTGGAAATTTACTCATTACAGATGACGAATTATTGGAAGATTTAAAAGATGCGCCGAAATGCAAAGCTGTTTTAGAAGCAGATATAGCAATTTTGGGAATTTCAGTGAGTGATAAAAAGTTTAAACGGCCTGCTAATCCGGCGACATGCATGATTGCGGATGCTGCATCTGGGATGATGCTGAACTGTAAGCTACAGGAGCCAGGTGAAGATGCGATTGTGGCTCTGGCAGAAGAAATGATAGGATTTATCTTTCAGTACGGTGCGCCAAAAGAAGTAAGAGTATCAAATATTTTAGTAGAAGCTGGCCTGGAACAAATTTGCCAAACCTGCGGCATCAAATTAAGGCGTGTCAGAACTTTACGGGCAATAGAAGAATTTCGCGAAGAGATGGGGCGGTTTTATGAAAGGTGATACTGGAATATGATTGGACTTTTGTAAAATAAGACAGACCCTGACTGTGGCTTCTGCTCTTTTAAATCTTTTTCAAAAATAGCGAGACATTAAGGCTATTTTACGCTATAATAGACGCTATATACACAAGAAAGGGGAGAGACAGGCTATTATGAATAGCGAGAAGAAGACTACAGGAAAAAGCGAGCGGGCAAGTTTTTCCGGAAGAATGGGCTATGTGCTGGCTGTAGCAGGTTCGGCAGTCGGCTTGGGAAATATATGGAGATTTCCTTATTTGGCGGCAAAATTTGGCGGAGGAATGTTTCTGCTGGTTTACTTAATCCTGATGCTGACCTTTGGATTTACGCTGATTGTTACAGAGACAACCTTAGGCCGTATGACCAGAAAAAGTCCCGTAGGTGCATTTGGACATTTTGGAAAAGGAAAGGCTTTTAAGATAGGAGGCTGGCTCAATGCAGTAATCCCGATGCTGATTGTTCCATACTACAGTGTAATCGGCGGCTGGGTTATGAAGTATTTATTTGAGTATTTAAGAGGAAACGCACAGGTTCTGGCACAGGAACAGTATTTTACAAACTTTACGTTAAATGCACCCAGCATGGAGATCTGGTTTTTGCTGTTTGCAGTATGTGTAGTAGTAGTCATTATGGCAGGAGTTGAGCATGGCGTAGAAAAGGTATCTAAGATTATGATGCCCCTGCTGGTAATTTTAGCAATCTTTGTGGCTATTTATTCTGTTACCCGTCCAGGAGCAATGGAGGGAGTAAAATATTTCCTGCTTCCGGATATTAGTAACTTTTCCTGGATGACCGTTGTGGCGGCCATGGGGCAGATGTTTTACTCGCTGTCTATTGCAATGGGTATTTTATATACCTATGGTTCTTATATTGGAAAGGATGTGGACATCGAGCAGTCTACCAAACAGGTTGAAGTATTTGACACAGGAATCGCATTACTTGCAGGTTTAATGATCATTCCGGCAGTTTTTGCATTTTCCGGCGGTGCGCCAGAGACTTTACAGGCAGGTCCGGCTTTGATGTTTATTACAATTCCCAAAGTATTTGCAAGTATGGGAATGGGAACGCCAGTGGGAATTATGTTTTTCCTGATGGTATTCTTTGCAGCCCTTACCAGCGCCATTTCCTTAATGGAAACCAGTGTATCTACGATTACCGATCAGTTTGGGCTGAACCGTAAAGCAAGCATTCTATTAATGGGCGTTATGCTGGTTGTGTTAGGCTCCGGTTCTGCACTGGGCTTTAATGTATTAGACTTTATTAAGCCTTTTGGAATGTCTATTTTAGACTTCTTTGATTTCCTGACGAACTCTGTGATGATGCCATTGGCGGCTCTTGCAACCTGTATCCTGGTTCTCAGAGTAGTTGGTTTAAAGAAGATGGCAGAGGAAGTAGAGATTTCTTCTCCGTTTAAGCGGAAAAAGATGTATAATTTCTTCCTGAAATATCTGGCACCGGCCTTTTTAGTGATTATTTTGGTAAGTTCCATTGCTAATGTTATGGGGTGGATCAGTTTATAGGAGAGCAGCCAGGATCTGCGGCAGCAGTTTAAAATGGCGTATGTTTTGGTGCAAAATAAGAGAAAACTGGAATATTTATGAATTATTATGAGAATAAATGAATAATTTATCGAAAAATATACGCCTGGCTGTTAATCGGCCAGGCGTATATTGCCATAAGGAAAGGAAATAATCCTTCCATCACTGGAACGGCAGGTCAGACTGCCATCATTTTCGATAGAAAGAGGGGTTACTGGCTGGGAAATCCCATCGGGGCCGGTTAGGATTCCAGGCCGTCCCAGAACCATGCTGCGTTTCCGATAAATATCAGGGACAGACGTTTCCTCTGCCAATTGTAAAAAGCGGCTGCAGATTGCGGCGGCCAGTTGATTCCGATTAATGTGAGAACCATCTAAGGAGCAGCCGTCCTTTGTAAGAGCGCCTATATCAGAACCGGAGGAATGGGGAAATCCGCCTTCTGGTTCTTTTAAATTCAGGCCAATTCCGGCGATCACACAGTCGATTTCTCCCGTTTCAATGCTGGAAGAGGCTTCCGTCAGGATCCCGCCAATCTTTTTTCCTTGGAAATACAGGTCGTTGACCCATTTGATATCCAGTTCATAGCCGCATACCGAAGAGACGGCTTCCCAGACGGCTGAGGCTGCAGAGGCTGTGAGGAGACGGCTTTGGGAGAGCCGTTTCTGAGGGTGGTATAAGATGCTCATATACAGGCCTGAACCTGCCGGAGAGAAAAAAGACTGTCCCAGATGGCCTCGTCCGGCCCTTTGGCTTTCTGCCAGAACCATAGTTCCGTCCGGCATAGGAGAAGACGCCTCCAATGCTTTTTGGCGAAGAATCAGGTTGGTAGAAGACACTTCTTTATAAACCATAATGGGGACAGGGGATTCGAAGAAATTCATATAAGAAGAAATAGCTTCGGGCGACAAAAACCCACTGTCTTTTTCTAACAGATACCCTTTGTTAGTAACCGCTTTAATAGAATATCCCTCTTTCCGCAGAGACTGGATTGCTTTCCATACAGCAGTGCGGGAACAGGAAAGGCGGGCAGCCAGTTCTTCTCCGGAAACGTAGTTGTTTTTTTGAGATTGCAGGTAAATTAATACCGATGATTTTACAGACATTTCCAAATCTCCTTTATCAATGGGAAAATACCAGATACTTTGCATTGATCCTACACAAAAATAAGAAGAATTGTCAAGATATAAAGATACCTTTACTTGACTTTTGCTTCAATAATATGTAAAATGAAACTTAATTATTCGCAGTGAGTAATTATTCACATTCCACCGCGGAGAAGAAAGGGAGGAATGACGATGGTCAAATATATTTTAAAAAGAATTGGAGCAGGAATCGTATCCCTGTTTGTATTGATAACGATTACGTTCTTTCTGCTTCATATCATTCCAGGCGGCCCCTTCAGTCCGGCTGAAAATCGAAATGTACCGCCTAAAATTCTGGAAAAGATTTCTGAGCAGTATGGCCTCAATGATCCAATTCCCCAACAGTATATCCGCTATTTAAAAAATCTGGCCCAGGGCGATTTGGGAACTTCATTTAAAAAGCAGGATACTACAGTAAACGAGCTGATTGCACAGGGCTTCCCAGTGTCTGCAAAGGTAGGTTTTTGGGGCGTTTTAATTTCTCTTGCTGTAGGAGTTCCGCTAGGAGTGATAGCGGCAGTGAAACGGGGCAGGTGGCCGGACGGAGCGGCCATGGTATTCGCCACAATCGGCGTGTCGGTGCCATCCTTCGTTATCTGCGTTCTGATGATGTATTTCTTCTGCGAAAAGTGGAAAATTTTCCCGTCTTATGGTCTGACTTCCTGGAAACATTACATATTGCCGGTATTCTGTATGGCTTTTTCCCAGATTGCTTACATTACCCGTCTTATGCGTTCTTCCATGTTAGAGACAATGCGTCAGGATTATATCCGTACCGAACGTGCAAAAGGTGTGCCGGAGTTTGCAGTAATTGGCAAATACGCCATGAAAAATTCCCTGCTTCCCATCGTCACCTATGTAGGCCCTATGGTAGCGGCACTTTTAACCGGTACGTTTATTATTGAAAAGATGTTTTCCGTACCTGGCCTGGGCCGGTACTTTGTAAGCGCAATCAGCGACAGAGACTATTCTGTAACATTAGGTCTGACCCTGTTTGTGGGCGGATTAATTATTATTGTCAATATCATTGTAGACATTATGTATGCGATTATTGACCCGAGAGTAAAGATTGATAAATAGGAGAGTTTAACATGAAGAAAAAAGGTATGGCCCAGGTTCAGGAAACAGCAGGACCTTCGTATTCTATGACGGATGCGATTCCGGATGATTTACTGGCAGATCTGGCAGAGTCAGACAGAGAGGCCGAAAGTATTGAGAGAGAAAGCATCTCCTATTTGCAGATGTGCTGGAGAAGACTGAAAAAAGACAAGCTGGCTATGTTTGGAATCGGGGTCATTGTTGTTATGACGCTGTTTGCTATCTTTGCCCCGATTTTTTCTCCATATACCTATGACCAGACGGATTTTGCACATATTTTGGAATGGCCCAGCAAAGCCCACTGGTTTGGAACGGACAAATTAGGAAGAGATATTTTTGTCAGAACCATGTACGGCGCCAGAATTTCCCTTACTATTGGTTTTACGGCTGCATTTATCAATATGGTTATCGGCGTTTTATATGGTGGTATTGCAGGTTATCTGGGCGGAAAAACCGATATGATTATGATGCGTATTGTAGACATTCTCTGCGGCATCCCCAGCTTGATTTATTTAATATTGATTATGATGTTCCTTGGAAATACCATGAAGAGTATCTTAATCGCCATGTGCCTGACCTATTGGATTACAACGGCCAGAATGGTAAGAGGCCAGATTTTGACCTTAAGAGAGCAGGACTTTGCTTTAGCAGGTAAGGTGTGCGGCCTGAGCAAATGGCAGATTTTGATTCACCATTTAATCCCTAACAGCATTGGAACGATTATTGTAACAGTAACCTTTTTAATTCCGTCTGCTATTTTCCAGGAAGCATTCTTAAGTTTCCTTGGAATCGGCATTCAGGTGCCAAAAGCAAGCTGGGGTACTCTGGCAAATGACGCCATTGAATATCTGTTTTCCTATCCATATCAGATGTTCTTCCCAGCAGTAGCCATCAGCATTACGATTTTTGCGTTGAACTTTATCGGCGACGGCCTTCGGGACGCTTTAGACCCCAGACTGAAAAAATAAGTGTTAATTAGGAGAACCTAAGATGAACAATACAGAAAATAAGGTACTGCTGGATGTGAAGAACCTTCATACCAGTTTTGCTACAGATGACGGACAGGTGAAGGCAGTTCGGGGAGTTTCCATCCATGTAGACGAGGGAGAAAGCCTTGGAATCGTAGGAGAATCCGGTTGCGGCAAGTCGGTCAGTATGTTGTCTATTATGCACCTTCTGGCTGATAATGCGAAACTGGAAGCAGATGAGATTACCTTTAACGGAGAGGATTTGCTCCACAAACCCATAAAAGAGATGCGGAAATACCAGGGAAATCAGATTTCCATGATCTTCCAGGATCCGATGACTAGCTTAAATCCGCTGTTTACCATTGAAGAACAGGTATGCAATCCGCTGATCCGGCATAAAAAATTAAGTAAAAAAGAAGCAAGAAAACGGGCGGTAGAGGTTTTGGATCAGGTAGGAATCCCTGATCCGGAAAAACGGTTAAAACAGTACCCTCACGAGCTTTCCGGCGGTATGCGCCAGAGAGTTATGATTGCCATTGCAATCTGCTGTGCGCCAAAGCTTTTAATTGCAGATGAGCCTACTACTGCCCTGGACGTTACCATTCAGGCACAGATTCTGGAATTAATGCAGGAGATGAAGGAACAGTATCATATGTCCCTGATCCTGATTACCCATGATTTAGGCGTAATTGCCAGCATGTGCACCAGGGTTGTAGTAATGTATGGAGGTTTAATCATGGAAGAAGGATCGGTGCGTGACATTTTCTATCGTACCGGTCATCCATATACATTAGGACTGATGGAATCCATTCCAAAGCACGATAAGCAGCGTTTGGTTCCGATTTACGGCACACCGCCGGATTTACTTACTCCGCCGAAAGGATGTCCGTTTGCGGCTCGCTGCAAATACGCTATGAAGCTGTGTAATGAGCATTTGCCGGAGCTTACAGAAATCGGAGAAGGCCACAGAAGCGCCTGCTGGCTTCACAATCCTTCTGTAAAAGCTAAGAAAGGAGAGGTGAAGCTGTATGAGCATCAGCAGTAATCGGGAAAATTGCCTTGAGGTTCAAAACTTAAAAAAATATTTTGAACTGAAGGCTGGTTTTTTTAAAAAGCCCAATATTTTAAAAGCAGTAGATGACGTAAGTTTTTCCATTGCGAAAGGTGAAACCATGGGGTTAGTAGGAGAATCCGGATGTGGAAAGACGACCATTGGACGTACTGTATTGAAGCTTTATGAACCTACAGGGGGGAAGATTTTATATCATGGCAATGACATTACAACGTTAGATGACAGCCAGATGCTTCCTTACCGAAAGAAAATCCAGATGATTTTCCAGGACCCGTATACATCCCTGGATCCCAGAATGGATGTAGCACATATTATTGCAGAACCAATCCGTTTTATGAATCTGATGCAGGGAAAAGATGTGATGGATCGGGTACGCCAGTTAGTAGAATTGGTCGGATTAAAACCGGATCATTTAAACCGCTATCCCCACGAGTTTTCCGGCGGACAGAGACAGCGTATCGGTATTGCAAGAGCCTTGGCTGCAGAGCCGGAATTTATCGTCTGTGACGAGCCGATTTCCGCTTTGGATGTGTCAATTCAGGCTCAGATTATTAATATTTTGGAAGACTTGCAAAGTAAGTTTAATTTTACCTATCTGTTTATTTCCCATGATCTTGCTATGGTACGCCATATTTCCAACCAGGTAGGCGTCATGTATTTGGGAAATCTGGTAGAGTATGCAGAAGTGGATGAATTATATGAAAATATGATGCATCCGTATACAAAAGCTTTGATTTCGGCAGAACCAGTAGCAGATCCGGATAAGGCAGAGGCAAGCAAGAGAATAGTTCTTCAAGGAGATGTGCCATCCCCTATTAATCCAGGACCAGGCTGTCCCTTCCGATCCCGCTGCAAGTATGCAAAAGAGGTCTGCGCCTGTGAAAAGCCGGAATTGAAGAAAATAAATGAGAAGCATTACGTTGCCTGTCATTTGTTTGAATAAAAGGGGAGACCCTATATGCCTTAGGGCGAAGAAGGAGGAAAGTCTATGAGAAAAAGATTGGTAAGCGTGTTCCTTGCATCTGTAATGGCAATGTCTGTACTGGCTGGATGCGGCGGCGGACAGGACGCAGAAAAGACAACTGCTGCAGGTACGGAAGCAGCCGGCAGTGAGGCGGCAGGAGAAGCACAGAAGGCAGAAGGAAACGTTCTTCGCTATGTTATGAACAGCGAACCGGAAACCTTAGACCCGAATATGAATAACTACGCATCATCTTCCAATGTACTGTTAAACCTGTTTACCGGACTGTATCAGTATTCCGCTGACGGAACCGGCGTAGAGCCGGCATGTGCAGAAAGCTATACGGTTTCGGAGGATGGCCTGACTTATACCTTTAAGTTGAGAGAAGGCTTAAAATGGTCTGATGGTTCCCCATTGACAGCAGCCGATTTTGAATACTCTTGGAAGAGAGAGCTAAAGCAGGATACTGCTTCTGCGGCAGCATGGCAGTTATATTATATTAAAAACGGCGAGGCTTATAACAATGGCCAGTGCGAAGCAGACGAAGTAGGCGTAAAGGCCATTGACGACACCACATTAGAAGTTGTATTAAATAATCCCACTCCTTACTTTGTAAACTTAACTGCAGCCAATAACTTTGCTCCGGTTAAGAAAGAGGCAGTAGAAGGAGCTGAGGTCTGGACAAAGTCTGCAGACACTTATGTATGCAATGGACCGTTTATGATGGCTGAGATTCGTCCTCAGGAAGGCTATTCCTTAGTGAAGAACCCGAACTATGTATTTGCAGATACCGTAACATTAGACGGTGTTGAGATGATATTTATTGAACAGGCAGAAGCAGCATTATCTGCATACAATGCAGGTGATGTAGACGCGATGAGCAGCGGTTCTATTGAAACTCAGGCCATGACTCAGTATGATGGAAGCGAAGAGCTGCACAGCTATGACTTAATCGGTACTTCTTATTATGATTTTAACTGTGAAAAAGAGTATATGACTAAGGAAGTGAGAAAAGCCTTGTCTATGGCAATCAACCGCGATACCATTAACCAGGTAGCAGTTTCTTCTAAGCCAAAGTCTGCATATGCATTTGTTCCATTTGGAATTCCTTATGCAGAAGAGTCAGAAGATTTCCGTACTAAGGTTGGAAATAATCTGATTACAGAAGACGTAGAAGCTGCAAAGCAGTTACTGGCAGATGCCGGTTATCCAAACGGTGAAGGTCTTCCTGTTTTACAGTTAATCATCACCAATACCAAGGAAAACAAAGACAAAGCTCAGATTCTTCAGGCACTGTGGAAAGAAAACCTGGGTGTAAGCGTAGATATTGTAACCTTTGAGTCCAAGGTTTACTGGGATGAACATGCAGCAGGAAACTTTGATATTGCATTTGACGGCTGGACTGGAGATTATCTGGATCCAAACACCAACTTAAGCATCTTTAATAAGAACCGTATGGAAAAGGAGTGCCGCTGGAGAAGCGAGGAAGCTCTTCGTTACAACGATTTGTTAGAAGAGGCAGCAACCTTAGCGGACAACAATGCACGTATGGAACTGTTTGTTGAGATGGAGCAGATTCTGATGGATGAGATGCCGGTAATGCCTCTGTACTTCCGCAATACCATGGCTCTGGTTAAGCCTCATGTAAAAGGCTTTACCTGCGATAACTCCGGACATCCGCTGTTTAGAGCTGTTTCAATGGAGTAATAGACTGATGAATTATCCAAGAACTTTACATGCCGGTGGCTGCATAGGAATTGCCGCACCGGCATTTCCTATGGCAAAAGAACGTTTAGACCAGTGCGTAAAGCGGCTGGAAGATATGGGCTACCAGGTGAAGACAGGACACAATCTGGCGGCAGGCAGCAACTTTCACGGTTATTTATGCGGAAGCGGAAAAGACAGGGCAGAGGAATTGAACCGCCTGTTTGCAGATCCGGAAGTAGACGCAATTATCTGCATCCGCGGCGGTTATGGAAGTGCCCAGGTTATGAAATATCTGGACTATGAGTTGATTCAGAATCACCCAAAGGTATTTGTGGGGTATTCGGACATTACCAACCTGCTCAATACATTTGCTGAAAAATGCGGTTTTGTTACTTATCATGGCCCCATGGTTAGTTCTAATATATTAGAGCGCTATGATTCCTACACCAGAGAAAGCTTTTTAAAGGCTGTGGGAGACTGGGATGAATTGGAGTTTGTAAATGATACCAGACCATTTCATACCATTACTGGAGGAAAAGCAGAGGGCCGTCTGATAGGCGGAAACGTGACAGTAATGGGACGTATGATGGGAACCTTCTATCAGCCGGATTCCAAGGGGGCTATTATTTTTCTGGAGGATGTGGACGAGCACATCGCTTCTCTGGATATGTACATTACCCAGATGGAAAATGCAGGCGTGTTTGACCATGCTGCAGGCATTCTTCTAGGTGATTACAGCGGCTGTATCAATAAATACGGCGAAGATTATGGGATTGACGAGTTTCTGAAAGACCGGTTTGGAACAATGGGAATCCCAGTGCTGTCAGGTCTTCAGGTAGGCCATGACGCTCCCACAGGAACCCTTCCCATAGGGGCATGGTGTCAGATGGACGCAGACAATCAGACAATCCGGTTTGTGAAGAAGTAGAGCAATAGAATATCAAGAAAATAAAAAAAGCCAATGATAAAAGCATGGGTAAGAAGTTTCCATAATTCTGCCCATGCTTTTATCATTGCTAAGAGATATACAGTTTACTGCTTTACAGAGTCAGTGCTTCTTTTACTTCTCCGTTTTCTACAACCAGGGCGGCGGCAGGAGTCTCAGGATTCAGTTCAATGTGATACCGATCTGCCCATGCTTTTTTTCTGGTAATATCGATTTCCATAACTGGATACGGGGAGGAAATTTTTCCGATTCGGTCAATACTTCCTTCATATTCTGGACTCCAGAAGCCTAAGACAACAGGAGTTTTGCTTTCGATTACTTTCTCACGGAAATAATCCATATCTTCAATGTAACGTTCTGCTGCAGTAGCTGCTACTGCACCATCTGAAATGGCAGTAGAAACCTGACGGAGATATTTATCGCGAACGTCTCCTACTGCATAGACACCGGAAACGTTGGTTTCCATCTGTTCATTTACATGAAGCCATCCGCGGCCGTCTTTATAGATTTCTTCTGGAAGCCATTTTGTCTCTGGAATCATTCCTACAAAGAAGAATACGCCGTCACATGGAAAATCTGTAATTTCATTGGTTTTCATATTTTTAATTTTTACACCAGTAACCTGTTCTTCGCCGCATACTTCTGTAAGGACGCTGTTCCAGATAAAGTCCATTTTAGGATGAGACAGGGCTTTTTCAGCAGCCTGTTTATTGCAGTCTAAAATACCCTCATCATGGAGAACAATGACAGTTACCCGATTGGCAAACTTGGTAATAAACATGCCTTCTTCAATGGCCTGATCGCCGCTTCCTACAACAACTACATGCTGATCCTGGAAAAATTCTGCATCACAGGTTGCACAGTAGGCCACACCCTGTCCTGTCAGTTCTCGTTCTCCGGGAATCCCCAAAATTCTGGCAGAAGTTCCGGTAGCAAGAATAACCGCCTTTGCGCCGTATTCATGGCGTCTGGTTTTTACTAACTTTACATCGCCGGTTACATCCATGGATTTTACTGGTTCCCTCTTAATTTCCACGCCAAAACTTTTGGCATGTTCCGCCATTTTTTCCGTCAGATCAGGACCGGAAGTGGAAGGAATACCTGGATAATTAACAATTTCCCTAGTGGTATAAGCCCTGCCTCCTACCGTAGTTTTTTCCAAAATCAGCGTATTTAAATGAGCCCGTCCACCGTAAATTCCTGCTGCCAGTCCGGCAGGGCCTGCTCCTATGATAATTAAATCGTACATTGCGTCCATATGATTTCCTCCGTTTAATAGCTGATACAAAATTTACTTATAATAAATTCACAGATAAGTCTATTTTAACACATTTTTCTGAAATTGCTATAACATATATTATTGTATTAAGAAAGATAACATGCTATACTGAGTATAGCGTTTGAAAATGAGAAAAAGGAGGCATAATGTTATGAAAAAATTAAACTCACGCGCATTTGAAGAGTATATTGAAAATGATGGCGAAACTTGTCTGGTCATTTTCTCCAGAAAATCTTGTCATGTATGTCAGGGTGTACATGCTGTGCTGGAAGATTTAGAGAGTGATTACAAGGGGAAAATTTCATTTTACGAAGTAGATGTAGAAGAAGAAGCAGCTCTGTTTGAAAAAATGATGATGAAGGGCGTTCCCCAGGTGGTTATTTTTGATAACGGAGAACCAGTAGAGAAGCTGGCCGGTAATCATGAGGAAGACGACTACATTGACGCAATTGAAAAATATATATAACTATTCAGGACGGCGGGAAATCTGGCGTAAAAAGCTGTGTCAAGCTGGCTTG
>CALHQJ010000062.1 GCA_938036545.1 uncultured Clostridium sp.
AATAATATTAATCTTTAGTTATTAATCAGCTTGTCGCCTTCGCTCCAGCTATACAGCTTACGAAGTTCCTTGCCAACTGTCTCTAATGGATGTTCTGCCTCTCTCTTTCTCATGGCATTAAAGTGAGGCGCTCCAACCTGATTCTCTAACATCCAGTCTTTTGCAAAAGTACCATCCTGAATGTCGGACAGAATCTTCTTCATAGCCTTCTTGGTATCGTCTGTAATGATCTTCGGGCCAGTGATATAATCGCCGTACTCAGCAGTATTGGAAATGGAATATCTCATACCTGCAAAGCCGCTCTCGTAAATCAGGTCTACAATCAGCTTCATCTCATGGATACACTCAAAATATGCATTTTCCGGTGCGTATCCGGCTTCTACCAAAGTCTCAAAGCCAGCCTTCATTAATGCACAGACGCCGCCGCAAAGAACTGCCTGCTCGCCAAATAAGTCTGTCTCTGTCTCAACACGGAATGTAGTCTCTAAGATACCTGCTCTTGCGCCGCCGATAGCCAAGCCGTAGGCCAGAGCTTTTTCTTTTGCCTTGCCGGTAGCATCCTGGTAAACCGCAACCAGACATGGGGTTCCTCTGCCTCTCTGATATTCGCTGCGGACAGTATGTCCAGGAGCCTTAGGCGCAATCATGGTAACGTCTACATTCTTCGGCGGTACAATCTGGCCAAAGTGGATAGCAAAGCCGTGAGCGAACATCAGCATATCGCCCTCTTTCAAGTTTGGCTCAATAGACTCTTTGTACAGCTTGCCCTGCTTTTCATCATTAATTAAAATCATAATGATGTCAGCTCTTTTAGCTGCCTCTGCTGCAGTATAAACTTCAAATCCTGCTGCCTCTGCCTTTGCCCAGGATTTGCTGCCTTCATACAGGCCGACGATAACGTTCTGTCCGGATTCTTTTAAGTTCAGCGCATGAGCATGTCCCTGGCTGCCATAGCCGATAATCGCAATAGTCTTGCCCTCTAAAAGCGCCATATTACAGTCTTCCTGATAATAAATCTTTGCCATTTCATTTTCCTCCTCTAATCTAGGGCTTCGCCCTGATATGTGAAACCTTCACCCCTGCCTGTGGTCAGGGAAGGTAACGGACGTCATCTACTCCTCTGGAAAGTCCGGTAAGTCCGGTTCTGGCTACCTCTAATATCTCGTAATCTTCCAGAAGGTTTAAAAGTGCCTCAAGTTTCGACTGATCACCTGTCAACATAACCGTCAGAGACTCCTTTCCTACATCTACAATGGTAGCGCGGAAAATATTGGAAATCGCATTGACTGCCTGACGGTCTGCGGCATTTGCTTTTACCTTGACCATAATTAACTCTCTGTATACAGAACGTCCCATCTTTAATTCTTTAATGTCCCGGACGTCTTCCAGCTTGCGAAGCTGCTTTTCTATCTGTTCCAGAACCTGCTGGTCGCCAAAAGAAACCACCGTCATTCTGGAATATCTTTCATCTGCTGTCACGCCTACTGTAAGGCTCTCAATATTATATCCGCGGCGGCTGAATAATGATGCCACACGGGCCAGCACACCTGCCGTATTGTCTACCAGCAATGATAATACGATTCTATCCATAGCGTCCCCCTGTCTTTCATGTATAACATTAATCATAACAATCTATCCCTTCTTTGTCAATTAATTAAATGGAATGGTTACCATGAATGTTAGTTATGGACTGGCATCAATCTCCTGCCTCTTTATATATTAGTAGTAATGAAAAAATCAAGGATTTTCTATGAATATTCTGAAAGCAGCCCAGACAGACGGATCCCTTACAGCCCGAGGACTTTTACAGATCAATGTGGTCTCCAACCAGAATAATTTTCCTGTCACAGACGCCGTTGTCTCCATTTCCTCCAAAGCTTCCCCTAATGACATTATCCAACAGGTGTCTGTCAATTCTTCCGGTCAGACGGAACAAGTATCACTTCCGGCCCCTCCTTTAGACTACAGCTTTGATCCCGACGCCCCGACTCCTTACTCGGAATATGTGGTTTCTGTAGAAGCCCCGGGGTTTCGCCCTCTTACAGTAAGTGGCACGGAAGTCCTTCCAGATTCTACCGCTATTCAGCCAATCCGCCTGACGCCAGAAAATCAGCCTGCTGAACCATCCCAGATTTCCATTCCGGATCACACTCTGGTAGGCAATTACCCTCCAAAAATTGCAGAAGCCGAGGTGAAGCCGATTACAGAAACCGGCGAAATTGTCTTAAGCCGAGTCGTTGTACCTCAAACCATCGTTGTCCATGACGGCCCTCCGTCCAGTCAAAATGCCCCTAATTACTATGTTCCTTATCGGGATTATATTAAAAACGTAGCTTCCAGTGAAATCTACTCTACCTGGCCCAGAGCTACCATTACAGCCAATGTACTGGCAATTATGTCTTTTACCTTAAATCGGGTCTACACAGAATGGTACCGTAACCAGGGCTATGATTTTACTATTACCTCTTCCACTGCCTTTGACCACAAATGGATCTTTGACCGGAATATTTTTGAAACTATCTCTGTGGTAGTAGATGAAATTTTCGATAACTACTTATCTCGTCCTGGGGTCAAACAGCCAATCTTAACCCAATACTGCGATGGAAAACAGGTTCGATGCCCCAATTGGATGGCCTTTTAGCAGATGGATATACACACCCCCGAAAGCAAATCCGCAGCAGCCTACACAGTTTTTTCAATTTTTTTGAATTTTTTTCAAAAAAACGCTTGCATTTTTGAAAAACCTGTGGTATTATAACCGAGGCTTAAGTACGGCCTCATGGTCAAGCGGTTAAGACGACGCCCTCTCACGGCGTAAACTCGGGTTCGATTCCCGATGAGGTCATATTGAAACTGTCGCAGATAGTGCGGCAGTTTTTTTGTTTTACAGAAAATTCCCATCATTTTCCTGCCTTTGGTCTTATTCTGCCAGAACTGTTCATAACTTTTACTAAGACTTTCCCCAAGGTGATTCTTTGGATGAATTAAACTCTTTCAAAAAAGCGGCTCTTTATATCCGAGTATCTACTCACAGCCAGGAGGAACTGTCTCCTGATTCTCAAAAACGGCTGCTTTTAGACTATGCCGAAAAAAATCACTTTCTGGTCGAGGAACAATGGATTTTCCAGGAAAACGGCATTTCCGGAAGAACCGCTGACAAACGGCCTCAATTTCAGCAGATGATTGCTTCTGCCAAATCTGACTCCCATCCATTTGACGCAATTCTGGTATGGAAATTTTCCCGCTTTGCCCGAAATCAAGAAGAAAGCATCGTGTATAAATCTATGCTTCGCGGAAAATACGGCGTTGACGTTATCAGCATTTCAGAGCCGATTATGGAAGGTCCTTTTGGGAGTCTGATTGAACGAATTATTGAATGGATGGATGAATTTTACTCTATCCGGCTGTCTGGAGACGTCAGCCGTGGAATGACGGAAAAAGCCCTGCGGGGCGGATACCAGAGCCGGCCGCCTCTGGGATACCGCCTCTCCTCCAGCAGCAGCGTGTCCGGTCAACTGGAACTTTATGTTCCGGAAGCTTCCATTGTCCAAAACATTTTTTCCTGGTATGCACAGGATGGTCTCAATCCTTACTCCATCGCCCGAAAACTAAATACTATGGGACTTTCTACTTCTCAGGGAAATCCGTTTGAAACCCGTTCTGTAACCTATATTCTCCAAAATCCGGTTTATACCGGACTGATCCGCTGGAATCGGATGGACAGCCGAACCGGCTGTCTGCGGGATTCTTCTTCCTGGATTCAGGCGAAAGGACAGCATCCGGCCATCATTTCTGCTGAACTTTTTCAGCAGGCTCAAGAACGGCTGTCCAGAGAAAGCGCTTCCTGCCCCTATACCAAACCCAGCCAAGCTGTTCATCACTGGCTGGGAGGAATTTTAAAATGTCCGCTGTGCGGCAGAAGCCTGTCCTCCTGCAGGCGAAAACGAAAGACTCTTCCTGATACCTTTTCGTTTCAATGCAATGGCTATTTAAAGGGATTCTGTACCAACAACTGCTATGTGTCAGAACGCATTATCGTTCCACTGGTACTGGAGCAGTTAAAAAAAGATGTGCCCGAGACTTATCAGCAGCTTACTCTCCCTGAACTTTCTGCTGCTAAAAAAAATGAAGTGTTAAAACAGGCCGTTGAAAAAATCATATATTATAGAAGTAATGCAAAAGAAGGCCGGATTACCATCTGCTATTATCCAGTATCTTATATGCAGATTCCGCAAGGATGACCCAATGGGGCTCCATGTCTTTAGGGGAGCAGGGGTACAGCCCTATTGAAATCATCCGCTACTTTTACGGCGACAATATGTATGTCAATACGGCAGAACAGATTGCCGGCATTCCAGCCTCCTGGCCTGGCTATGATCTGACGATAGGCTCATCCGGAAGCAAAGTCCGCCAATTGCAGGAGCAGTTAGACGCCATTGCTACGGTTTATTCTGCAATCCCCAATCTGACGCCTGACGGTATCTACGGATCTGCTACTGCCCGATCCGTTCGGGAGTTTCAGTCTATTTTCGGTATGCCCCAAACCGGAGTCGTGGATTTTGCTACCTGGTATCGAATTTCTCATATTTATGTGGCAGTCACGGGAATTGCAGAATTGAATCCGTAAGTGCACTAAAAAAACTTCCAGACAAAATCTAGTTGGATGATCTTGTCTGGAAGTTTATATTGATAATCTCCCACTATATTAATAGCCTTTTATGTACTCTCTCTGGTGATAAGTTTAACTGGAAGCATTACTTTTGTCGGAATGACTTCTCCCTGAGCACTTTTGATTAGAAGTTCTACTGCCATATCAGCAATTTCCTTAACTGGCTGACGAATCGTTGTAATAGTCGGCGTAGTCAATGCCGCTACATTCACATCATCAAATCCCACTAGTTTCATTTTATCAGGTATGTTAATCCCCAAGCGGTTACAAACTTGAATCACTTGAGCTGCAATAATATCACTACTGGCAAAAATTCCATCTGCTTCTGGATGTTCTTTCAAAATTTTTTCTATATAATCGTGATATTCCATCATATAATACTCATTAGCTTTACTCTTTACAGAAAGTCCAATCACATTCCGTTGTTCACAAGTACTAAGAAATCCTTCTTCCCTTTCATCAGCCGGCATAGAATTATCTTCTACTCCACCAAAATTAATAAGATACTTGCACCCTCTGTCAATCAAATGGTTTGCAGCCATGACCCCGCCTTGAAAATTATCGCACACAATAGAGGCTGTCCCCTGCCCCAAATATCTCTCAATTGTAATAATAGGAATATTCAGCTTTATCAGCGCTTCTGGCTCTAGAACCGGGCTTCCCAAAATCACTCCCATCAACCGGTTGCTAACGCACATGTCCAAATATTCCTGCTCTCTTTCATGCTCTTCTCTTGTATTACAAAGAAGTATTTTATACTTTCTGTCAGAAGCCGCTTTCTCGATATTACTAATCAGTTTTGCAAAATATGGGTGAACAATATGCGGTACAATAA
>CALHQJ010000063.1 GCA_938036545.1 uncultured Clostridium sp.
AGCCCCATTCCGGCGCACAGGCCAATATGGCGGTATTTGTAGCCATGTTAAAGCCAGGGGATACGGTTATGGGAATGAATTTAAACCATGGCGGCCATTTAACTCATGGCAGTCCGGTGAATTTTTCCGGTCTTTATTTTAATATCGTGCCTTACGGTGTAGATGACAATGGATTCATTGACTATGATGAAATGGAGCGCCTGGCTATTGAAAACAAGCCGAAGCTGATTGTAGCCGGAGCCAGCGCTTATGGACGCATTATCGACTTTAAACGGTTCCGTGAAGTGGCAGACAAGGTAGGCGCTTATTTGATGGTAGATATGGCTCACATTGCCGGACTGGTTGCCGCAGGTCTTCATCCAAGCCCCATTCCTTATGCAGACGTGGTGACGACTACCACTCATAAGACCTTAAGAGGGCCAAGGGGCGGCATGATTTTAGCCAACAAAGAAGCGGCGGAAAAGTTTAACTTTAACAAGGCGATTTTCCCGGGAACCCAGGGTGGTCCTTTGGAGCATGTGATTGCAGGAAAGGCAGTCTGCTTTGGAGAGGCCTTAAAGCCGGAATTTAAAACCTATCAGGAGCAGGTAGTAAAGAACGCCAGGGCTCTGGCTGCTGCCTTGGAAAAGCAGGGATTTAAGGTTTTAACTGGCGGTACAGACAATCATTTAATGCTGGTTGACCTGCGGGGAATGGATGTAACCGGAAAAGAACTGCAGAACCGCTGCGATGAGGTTTATATTACGTTAAATAAGAACTCAGTGCCAAATGATCCAAGAAGCCCCTTTGTTACCTCCGGCGTTCGGATTGGAACTCCGGCAGTTACTTCCAGAGGACTGGTAGAAGAAGACATGGAAAAGATTGCAGAATGTATCTGGCTGGCTGCGACAGATTTTGAAGCTAAGGCAGATTATATACGGGCAGAGGTAACCAAAATTTGCGATAAATATCCGATTTACCAGTAATAAGATATGTAACAGTTCAGCCAATACAACGGGGGGAGTATTATGGGATGGAAGGAACGCTGCATGACAGCGCTGGACGAGGCGAAGATGTTTGAAAATTCAGAGCATCGTACCAGATTTATAGAACTGATGGACTGCTACAGCGAGTATCCGTTTTTTACAAAAGGACTGTGTAAGTGCATGTATCTTTCTGCCTGGGATGACGAGCATTTTGCCATATTGCTGGAAACTCTGATGCGGATGGCGTTGGGAAAAGAACAGGATACGGAAGATATGGCGATTAATGGAGAAACGCTGGCAGAAGAAGAAAACGGGGACGAGCAGAAAATGTACCGACTGTCCTGTGAGTTTTTAGAAGGAGGCCCCTGCACCGTTGATTTAACAGGGGGTTCAGAAGAAAAAGCCTATATTATGACTCGTGCTCTGCAGGCGGCGGAAATCATTGACAGGCTGTAAAAGCAGGGAACAAAAAGTGGGGCTTCCGATTTTTCGGATAGCCCCACTTTTTGATCTTAAGAAGACAGGCTTGCGACGGCCACATTGGCAGACGCAGCCTTTGGACGGTTATCGTGGTCATTTAGATTGGAACCGGCTGGATTCTGTCTGGAACCGCTGTCTTTGCTGCTGTTGTCAGAAGTCCTTTTTTGAAGGTTTTTCTGGGCGGTAGCAAGCATTAATTTAATCCGGTTCAGCTGATTTACTTCGCTGGCTCCTGGGTCATAGTCAACTGCAATAATGTTAGACTGTGGATAGCTGCGGCGCAGTTCTTTAATTACACCTTTTCCCACAACGTGGTTAGGCAGGCAGCCAAAAGGCTGGGCGCAGACGATATTTTCTACTCCATTATGAATTAATTCCAGCATTTCTCCGGTCAGGAACCAACCCTCACCAGTCTGGTTGCCCAGGGAAACAAAGTCTTTTGCCATATCTGCCAGATTGCGGATATTGGCAGGCGGATCAAAATGACGGCTCTGTTCCAGTTCTTTTCTGGTAGTTTTACGGAAGTATTCCAACAGTGCGATTCCCATATTGCACAGACGGGCGGTAGAGCGTTTTCCGCCTAAGTGATCTGCCTTAAAATTGCTGTTGTAGAATGCATATAAAAGGAAATCCATTAAGTCAGGCATCACTGCTTCAGCGCCTTCGGCTTCCAGCAGTTCTACAATGTGGTTGTTGGCAAGAGGGGAAAACTTGACTAAAATTTCTCCGACAATTCCCACTCTTGGTTTCTTTACAGCCAGTCTGGGAAGATTGTCAAAGTCCTGGATAATTCCTCTTACATTTCGGCCAAATTCCATCATGGACGGACTCTTTTTCGACAGGGAAGCAGAACATCTTGCCTTCCATTTTTCGTGGAGCTTATCGGCGCTGCCTGGGACGGCCTCGTAAGGCCTGGTGGCGTAGAGAACCCTCATAAATACGTCGCCGTATACAACAGCCTGCATGGCTTTGGTAACCAGCGGAAGGGTAATGGTAAAGCCTGGATTGGTTTCCATGCCGTTGGCATTGACGGAAATAACCGGGATTTGCCCCATGCCGGCTTTTTCCAGAGCGCGGCGGATAAAACCGATATAGTTGGAAGCACGGCAGCCGCCTCCGGTCTGAGTCATAAAAATGGCAGTGTGATTCAGGTCATATTTGCCAGATAACAGCGCTTCCATAATCTGTCCAATTACAATTAAAGAGGGGTAGCATGCATCGTTATTGACGTATTTTAATCCTGTGTCTACTGCATGTTTATTCTGGTTTTGAAGAACTACCATGTTATATCCAAAGGAGCGGATAGCTGGTTCCAGCAGGTCAAAATGGATGGGGGACATCTGGGGACACAAAATCGTGTAATTCTTTTTCATGTCTTTGGTAAATATCTGCCGGTTATAAGCGCTGGAAATGACTTTGCGTTGGTAATGCTTCTGTTCCCGTACCCGCAGTGCGGCAATCAGAGAACGGATGCGGATTCTGGCAGCTCCCAGGTTGTTGACTTCGTCAATCTTCAGCACCGTATAAATCTTGCCGGAACGGGTTAAAATGTCATTGACCTGATCCGTGGTAACGGCGTCTAATCCGCAGCCAAAGGAATTTAGCTGGATTAAATCCAGAAAATCACAGGTTTTTACGTAGCTGGCAGCTTCGTAGAGGCGGGAGTGGTACATCCACTGATCCGTAACCACTAAAGGACGGTCTACCTTTGCCAGATGAGAGACAGAGTCTTCTGTAAGGACTGCAAAACCATAGGAAGCAATTAAATCGGGAATGCCGTGATGGATTTCCGGATCCACATGGTAAGGCCGTCCTGCCAGTACGATACCGCGTTTATGGTGTTCTTTTAACCAGGCAATGGTTTCTTCGCCTTTTTTCTCAATATCTAAATGGCAGCGGTTTAACTCTTCCCAGGCCAGATGGACGGCATTTTGTATTTCCTTTGCAGTTACCGGAACTGCAAAACCGGAATCAGGACCAAACTCTTTCAAAAATTCCGCTGTAAGGGCCTTAGAGAGAATCTCCTCATTGGTAAATGCCAGGAAAGGATTCAGAAAACGGACGTTGTATTCTGCCAGTTCTTCCATGTTATTTTTAATGTTTTCGGCATAAGAAGTTACCATGGGGCAATTGTAATGGTTTCCGGCCTCAGGCGTTTCATTTCTCTCATAAGGAATACAGGGGTAGAAGATAAATTTAATGCCCTGCTTAATAAGCCAGTTTACATGGCCATGAGACAGCTT
>CALHQJ010000064.1 GCA_938036545.1 uncultured Clostridium sp.
AGCATAGCCGTAGCCATGGTAATACCGGCAGACGGGCCGTCTTTTGGCACTGCCCCTTCTGGAATATGGATATGAATATCATGCTTTTCAAAATAATCGTCTGCCACCTGGTACTTAGGCGCTACGGAACGGATATAAGTAAGGGCCGTCTGGGCAGATTCTTTCATCACGTCTCCCAACTGTCCTGTAAGCTGGAGATTTCCCTTTCCAGGCATTACGTTTACTTCTATCTGTAAGGTATCTCCGCCTACACTGGTCCACGCCAGTCCCCGAACAATTCCTACCTCGTCTTCCTCATTAGCGTCTGTATAAGAAACTTTCTCTTTTCCCAGGTATTTTTCCAGACTGGATTCCGTAATGCGGACTACCTGCTTCTTATTTTCCAGAAATGTTCTGGCGGCTTTCCGATACAATTCTCCAATCCGGCGTTCTAAGTTTCTCACTCCTGCTTCTCTGGTGTAATTGTGAATCACTTTTTGCAGAGCTCCGTCCGTAATTGATACCTGTTCCTGAGTCAGTCCGTTTCTTTCTAACTGCTTTTTCATCAGGAAGTTTTTGGCAATATGGAATTTTTCATTTTCCGTATAGCTGGTAACCTCAATAATCTCCATACGGTCTAGCAGGGGGCCCGGAATTGTCTGGGTCGTATTGGCAGTAGCAATAAACATAACCTGTGACAAGTCGATGGGAAGTTCTACGTAATGATCCCGGAATTTTACGTTCTGCTCTCCGTCCAGAACTTCCAGAAGAGCCGAAGATGTATCTCCTTTGTAATCACTGCTTACCTTATCGATCTCGTCCAGCAGCATCAGCGGATTGCTGACTCCTGCCTGTCTCAGTCCGTCTACCAGGCGGCCTGGCATAGCGCCTACATAGGTTCTTCGGTGTCCCCGAATCTCCGCTTCGTCCCGAACACCGCCCAGGCTGATCCGCACATACTTTTTATTTAATGCCCTTGCCACGGAACGGGCAATAGACGTCTTACCGGTTCCTGGAGGGCCTACCAGGCACAAAATGGGGCTTACGCCTTTTTCTGTCAGGCTTCTGACTGCCAGATACTCCAGGATTCTCTCCTTTACTTTTTCCAGTCCGTAATGATCTTCATTCAGAACCTCTTCTGCGTGTCTGATGTCATTATTATCTCTGGAAACCTTTTTCCACGGCAGATCCAGCAGAGTTTCGATATATGTGCGGCTTACATTGCTTTCAGGGCTGCTGCCCGGAATCAGTTTCAACCGCCCAATTTCTTTTGCAATTTTATCTTTTACTTCTTTATCTGCCTTTAGGGTTTTCAGACGCTTTTCATATTCTTCTGCATCTGACACTGTGCTGTCTTCTCCCAGCTCTTCCCGGATAATCCGAAGCTGCTCTCGTAAAATGTAGTCTTTCTGGTTTTTATTAATTGCATCCCTTACTTTTTCCTGAAGCTCCTTCTTAATCCGAAGAATCTCCAATTCTGAAATCAGGGTATTGACTACCTTCTCATAGCGTTCTTCCAGATCCAGGCTTTCCAGCACTTCCTGACGCATGGTATAATCCCAGGGCATCTGAATCGCAATCTGGTCTAACAGTTCTCCCAAATCTTCCAATATCATAAGGCCCGGCAGAAGCTCCTTGGCAATCCTGGGATTTTCCTTTCCAAACTCTTCCAGCTTGTCTTTAATAATTCGAATCATGGCTTCCTTGGCAGAAAGGGATAAGTCATCATCCTCTTGTTCAATTAATTCGATTTCGCCAATTAACGCCGGTTCCGTACTGTCAAAATCCAGCAGAATCCCCTTCTGCTCTCCTTCTACCATAACCCGAATCACACCGTCCGGCAGCTTTACCAGCTGTTTAATCTTTGCCACACAGCCTACGTGGTATAAATCTTCAATAGCCGGATCTGCTGCGTCAGCCTGACGCTGGGCAACTAAAAAGGCCTGCTGCTCTCCCACCATTGCTTTTTCCATAGCTGCCTTGGATTTGGTTCTGCTGATGTCAAAATGAACGATCATTTTGGGAAGGACAGCAAGCCCCCGCAATGCAATCACCGGCATGGTAATGGTTCTGTCTTCCATTTCATTTCCTCCTAATGCAACGTTCTGTCTCTAAGCGCTCTTGTTCTCTATGTTGATAAAAAGGGCCATTGCATATGGTTCAATCTATGCAACAGCCCATATCAGGAGTATTTATGCAATCTCTCCGGTTTTATCTTTCTTTAATCTGGACGTCATTTTTCTCGGAACTTCCGTATCACGGTAAACAATCTCCGGCTGGCCTTTTCCCTCGATTACGTCTTTGGTAATGGTGCAGATTCCAATGGTATCGTCAGAAGGAATCTCATACATAATGTCTGTCATTACCTTTTCAATAATGGAACGAAGGCCTCTGGCTCCTGTCTTTCTCTCTACTGCTTCTTTTGCAATGGCTGCGAGAGCGTCGTCTGTAAATTCCAGCTTTACGTCATCCAGCTCAAACAGCTTTTCGTACTGTTTGGTTAACGCATTTCTTGGCTCTGACAAAATCTTTACCAATGCGGGCTCGTCCAGCAGTCTTAAAGAAACTACAACCGGCACACGGCCGATAAACTCCGGAATCAAACCATACTTTGTCAAATCCTGAGGCATAACCTGCTGCAGTAAATCGTCTAATTTTCTCTCATTTTTATCTACAATCTCTGCATTAAAGCCAATGGAACTGGTACTTAAACGTCCCTCAACAATCTTTTCCAAACCGTCAAATGCGCCGCCGCAGATAAACAGAATATTGGTTGTATCAATCTGCAGAAGTTCCTGATGAGGATGCTTTCTGCCTCCCTGAGGAGGAACGCTGGCAACCGTTCCTTCCAGAATCTTTAACAGCGCCTGCTGTACGCCTTCTCCTGAAACGTCTCTGGTAATGGATACGTTTTCTGACTTTTTGGTAATCTTATCAATCTCGTCAATGTAAATAATACCGTATTCAGCCTTTGCAATATCGTAGTCTGCCGCCTGAATCAGCTTAAGAAGGATATTTTCCACATCCTCACCTACGTAGCCTGCTTCTGTAAGGGCAGTTGCGTCTGCAATAGCAAAAGGAACGCCCAAAATTCTTGCAAGGGTCTGAGCCAGATAGGTTTTGCCGGAACCGGTAGGGCCAAGCATTAAAATGTTGCTCTTTTGAACCTCTACATCCAGCTTCTTTCTGGAGGTAATTCTCTTATAGTGGTTGTAAACGGCTACAGAAAGAACCTTTTTTGCCTCGTCCTGTCCAATTACATACTCGTCTAAAAACTCTTTTAATTCCTTGGGTTTCAGCAGGTTGATGTCATCCAGTTCGGAAGAAGTATCCAGTTCATCTCCCAGCTCTTCCTCCAAAATCTCGCCGCAAAGCTCAATACACTCATCACAGATAAATACATTATTGTTTCCGGCAATTAATTTTCTTACCTGATCCTGGGTTTTGCCGCAGAATGAGCAGCGCACCTTTTCATCTGGTCTGATTGGCATATTTCCACCTTTCTTTAACGGGCCAGTTAATGACTTGCAATGACTGCGTCAACCAGACCGTATTCCTTGGCTTCCAGAGCGCTCATATAGTTGTCCCGCTCTGTATCCCGTTCAATTACCTCTAAAGGCTGTCCGGTGTTGGCCGCTAATATCTCATTTAATTTCTTTTTGGTTCTTAAAATGTGATCTGCTACAATCTTAATGTCTGTTGCCTGTCCCTGGGCGCCGCCGGAAGGCTGGTGAATCATAATCTCAGCGTTTGGAAGGGCAAATCTCTTTCCCTTTGCGCCGCTGGATAACAGGAATGCACCCATGCTGGCTGCCATACCAATGCAGACTGTAGACACGTCACATTTAATATAGTTCATGGTATCGTAAATAGCCATGCCTGCAGTAACGGAACCGCCTGGGCTGTTGATGTAGAAGTTGATGTCTTTTCCCGGGTCTTCGGACTCTAAGAATAACAGCTGAGCCACTACCAGGCTGGCAGTCACATCATTTACTTCCTCGCCTAAAAAAACGATTCTGTCTTTTAACAGACGGGAATAAATATCATAGGAGCGCTCGCCCCTGCTGGTTGATTCAATGACATAAGGCACTAAACTCATGTTTTTACTCCTTTCTTGTACGGCTGCGTTTTGCTGCCGTCAAATAACAGGAAGTTGCAGGCAGGAGACCTGACTGTTAGGCGTCTTCCTTTCTGCAACTTCTCCATGTGGTACTTAAGACCTGAGCGTTGGACAAATTAAACCAGCTTTGCCTCTGCTACCAGGAAGTCTACTGCTTCCTGAACAGCCAGATCTTTCTTCATCTGTTCTTTTTCAAACTCACCCATGTATTCTTTCAGCTTTTCAACTTCCATCTTGTAAGCGTCAGCCATCTTCTGAAGTTCTTCGTCTACACGCTCATCGGAAATCTGGATGTTCTCAGCTGCTGCTACTGCCTCTAATACCAGTCTGGTCTGGATTCTGCGTACTGCCTGAGGTTTCATCTGCTCCTTTAAGGTATCTACGGTCATACCGGTATACTTCATATACTGGTCAAATGGAATACCCTGGCTCTGCATTCTCTGTGCAGTATCCTGAAGCATGTTCATTACCTCATTGTCTACCATAGCGTCCGGAAGATCCATAGATGCGTTGGCAACAACCTTCTCTACTATGTGGTTCTCATTCTCAGCTGCTGCTGCTTTTTCTTTCTTCTCAGCCAGCTTCTTGCGGGTGTCTTCTTTATACTCGTCTAAGGTTTCAAACTCAGATACTTCACTTGCGAACTCATCATTTAACTCTGGAAGTTCTTTTACCTTGATTTCCTTTACAGTTACCTTAAACATTGCCGGCTTATCAGCCAGTTCCTTTGCATGGTACTCTGCCGGGAAAGTTACGTTTACTTCGCACTCTTCGCCAATATTCTTGCCGATTAACTGCTCTTCAAAGGTATCGATGAAGGAGTGGGAACCAATGGTTAACGGATAGTCTGTGCCCTTGCCGCCTTCAAATGGCTTGCCGTCAATAAATCCTTCAAAATCTACTACAGTCTGGTCGCCGTCTTCTACTGCTCTGTCTTCTACAGATACCAGTCTTGCATTCTGATCCTGAACTTTCTTCAGTTCTTTCTCTACATCCTCATCGGTTACAGCTGCATCTGCCTTCTCTACTTCAATGCCCTTGTACTCGCCTAAGGTAACCTCTGGCTTAACTGCTACAGTAGCGGTATAAATGAAATCCTTGCCCTTTTCAATCTGGGTAATATCGATCTCAGGTCTGGAAACGATCTCCAGGCCGCTTTCTTTCATGGCGTCCGGATAGCTTGCGTCGATAGCCTCATTCGCAGCATCCTCGTAGAATACGCCTGCGCCGTACATCTTCTCGATCATGGCCTGCGGAGCCTTTCCTTTACGGAAACCTGGAATGTTGAATCTGTTTTTATTCTTGTCATAGGCTGCCTTAACTGCCTTATCAAACTGCTCAGCCGGTACTTCCACGGTCAGCTTCGCCATGTTCTTTTCTAACTTCTCTACTTGTAAACTCATAATATGGGTTCCTCCTTGAATAATATGTGAACCGCCATTTCTCCACAGGGCGTTACACTTCAAGGTACGATTATATCATAAGAAATACGTAAATACCAGTCCTATTTTTCTTTTAATTATAAAATTTTACGTAACAATTCAGAACGGCGGGAAATCTGGTGAAAAAAGTCGTGGAATCTCCACTGCTGCAAATTTGCAATTATCTCGGCTTAATCTGAAAACTTACGGTTATTTGTGCTTCAATCTCCAGTTCTCCCGCCTCTACGCTCATGGCAGTTCCTGCCCCTTCCGACTCTGCTGCCGCCAGCATATCTGCCTTTGCGTTAGTTGCGGCATAGCGTACAGTCGGCTCGTCTCCATACTCGCTGATGCTTTTTACTTCCAAAACCTGAAATCCTCCTGCCTCTCCCATGGCTTCTGCTTTTTCCTTAGCAGCAGCCACGGCATCTTTCAGCGCCTCCTCATAAGCCCCGTCATAGTCGCTGCACATATATTTTACATACTCAATGGAATTAACGCCTGCCGAAACCGTTCCTCCCAGCAGGATCCCTACCTGTTCCATCGGAACGCCGGAAACCGTTATCCGGGTATTCATCTCATATCCTGTCAATACCTGTCCACCTTCCTCTGTCCAGCTGTATCTGGGATATAAATCGTAGCCGGAAGTCTGAATAGACGTTTCTTCGATTCCCTGTGATTTTAAATATTCCAGGGCTTTGCTTAAGGCTTCTTCATTTTTCTTCTGGCAGCCAGCCGCCTCCTTATCTTCTGAGCGGACGCTTAAGGACAGCTCTGCCACATCCGGCACGGCCCGTACCGTCGCCCTGCTCTGTACGGTCACCTGTCCGTCTTCCTCGCCCTGATACTGGTGAACGCTGAATTCCTGTGGAAACACCACGCTGCTGTCTGTTCCTGCTGTACATCCTGCTGCCGACAACGCCATGATGCATGCCAGACCTGCTGCATATTGTTTTTTTATCTTCATATAAAAACCTCCTTATCCTGACAGTATTTCTACTTTCATTATAAGGAGGTTTCCATTTTTTTGTTTTTCTTTTCTCTTAAAAAGTCTTTACAACTTTAGAAAGCCTGTGATTCTTCAGGTTCCGGTTCTGCTGCGGCAGCCTGGCTCTCCGGTGCCTTTTGTGGCTCCTGGCCTTTTTCAATCTTTTCTACGGATACCACACTGGCAGTAGTCATTCCTTCTTCTGGTCCAGTGAAGGTAAAGGAAATCTCGTCTCCTGCCTCTAAGAACGGCAGACGTTGGGAGACCGTCACAAGAGCTGTATAAACTGTCTCCTCACCTTCCAGGGTAAAGTAATAACAGGTATTGCCGGAAACTACCACATCTGCCACTGCCTCTATCCTGCCGGACACAGTCTTCTCATCCTTTGGAATAGCTATGGTATCATCTTCCAGATTCAAAGCTGTGCGGTAATTGCGCCTTGCTTCGTCAATGGTTGCGCCAGTACCTACAATCTGGTATTGAGCCACGTCTACAAATGCATACATCTTAACCAATCCTGCCGCATCTTTTAAGGAAATAAAGTAGGTTGGCCGGTCTGAAATATTTAAAAGCAGCGGGAAGGTAGCCGTATATTTTAAATGCTGAACCTGACCCTGGGCAGAATCCATGGCAGAATATTCTGTTGCGCCGGGTACAGGATAAAACCTGGTTTCCTTAGTTCTTAAGTTTACTAAAACAAATCCAATATTGGACTCGTCTGCCGTAACGGAAGACATACCCGTATACAGATATACGTCATCATTAATAGCCAGATAGTTATAACCATATGTGGTTCTGCGGACGCCCTTCTGACCAAAAATAGAGTTTAAATAGCCGTTCTGGAATCGTCCGTTATCATCCAGCTGTTGGATAATCATATTGGAGTTGTAAAGCTGATCGATCCACTGGGGCACGTCTTCCTTGGCATAATACTGACTTTCTCCGGTACATGCATTTACTAAAACTGCTCCGGAAATATCCTTGCCGTTCCACCATCCAATCTGATAGGTAATAGTAGGCGCTACCCAGTAAGGAGTCCCTTCATCATCAATCTCAAAGGATACCTGATCAAACATTTTGGTAGGGTAAGCAAACCGCAGATAACGGTAGATATTACGGAAAAAGTATTCGCTTGGGGAATATCTCATGCCGGATTCCAGCCATACCAGCTCGGTATCCTGAGTTACCATGTTTACTGTAATATAAGCCGGAAGGCCATTTTTCTGGTTCAGCAGCCATTTTATCGGATCGGCATAAGCTAATGGCGTCACCCTGTAAGGAGAACCGTGGTAGTTAATTTGAGTATAATTTTCCTGAATCTCAAACTGGGAAACCAGTTCCGACATTTCGCCCAACTTTCTGCTGCCCAGTCTAGATGCCGTATCCTTATCTACCACCGGAATCTGGTTCATGTTTAACTCGGAGACGTCTTCCGTAAAATCACCATCTGTAATGGTAATTAAATCGCGATAACGGGAAGCATTGAAAAACTGGATTCCCACCACAGAAGCCACTGCCATAAAGCCGATTAAAGCGGCGATTAAAATAAATCCGTACTTCAATGGTTTTGCCAGGTTAATGGGTTCTGCCGGCTCATCCGGATTGGCCCCATATATGGGAGCTCCGGTCAGAGGATCGTGTCCCACAACTACGGTACGGTGACGCTGCCCCAAAGTGGAAAAGAAATTTTTCACATAAGTCAGGAAGTTCACCACTAATACAATCAGAATCGAAATAATCAGAAAGATAATAAAGTTCTGATCGTGGAAATTGACTGCCGGAAGCATCGTATAGAAAAGCAGGAAAATCAGTATCGCTGATACCAGAATCCTCCCCAGAACCGATGCAAACTTGTTACGTTTCATAATTTGTTACTCTCCTTTATGGATAATGTGAATAATTTCATAACGGTTCAGGACGATGTGAAAATCTGGCGGGAAAAGCCGTATCAAGCTTGTTTGTAAACAGATTTTCCCACCAGATTTCACATCGGAGGAATCTCCGCATCTTCTTGTCCGGCCAAGCCGGACAAGAAGATGCACCGTCCTGAACCGTTACATAATTTTATTTATTGTAACATGTTTTCGCCCGTTCATGTATTAAATCTTTATAAAACCATTCGTAACCGTTCAGCCGTGCGAAGATGCAAGGCTGAACGGTTACGTTCTTTCAGATTCTTTTCTGATTATGCCTTGACATTCCATTCAAGGCATGTTACGATAGCTTTGCCTCTAAAGAGGGCCAGTAAGGGCTTGTACTGGTTTCGACGGGGGTCATGCAGCTGGTGAAGCTATCCCCATGCAATGGGTCAAATGGCAAACCTAAATATAAACGCTGAAGATAATTTAGCATACGCTGCCTAATTAAGGCAGTTGTCAGCCTCTGAGCACCTGCACTTAGAGAATCTGGCATCGACAATGCAGGAAACGACACAGGCAAAGCTTTGAGCCTGCGGGCGTAATATGAAGCTACTAAAGCCGTCAGGATGTCTGCTTTCGGATGGTGGAGGGAATGTCAAAGAACAGACTATGATAGTAGAAGAACAGGGAATTGATTTTCGGACAGGGGTTCGACTCCCCTCAGGTCCACTAGGAAAAAGGCCGTTGTTCCATAGATGAGTAATCTATGAAGCAGCGGCTTTTTTTGATAAAACCAAAAAAACGGACTCCGAAGAGTCCGTAATCAAACGTTTGCCTGCACTCTCTCCCCCATTACTTTAAAAGCTCAGAAATGCAGATAGATAGTTCTTCATTGTAAATCCCAACGGGAATGGTATTATCAAATAAATACGTCCTTTTACAAAAGTCCCTTTAATTTCAGATAATCCTTAATCAAAACCGCCATCTGTTCCAAATCAATCTTGCTGGCATTGATTGGCAGATCATAGTTATTCATGTTCATCCAGTTTTTGCCTGTGTAATAACGATAGTATTCCCTGCGTTCTTTATCAATTCTCTTAATCCGCCGGATGGCCTCTTTTTCATCAATCTTTGCTACGTCCATGGCTCTTTGAATACGGGTATCCATGTCTGCGTACACGAAAATACGAACCAGATTCTCTACATGATCCTGCTCCAGCACATAATCTGCGCACCGTCCGGCAAAAATACAGGATTCCTCTCTGGCCAGTTTCCGAATCAGGGCCGCCTGAAAACGGAACAAATTCTCTGGAGAAGTCAGGTTGTCATCTGGAGATGGCTCGCTTAAATCCGGCTTCATGTCAGAAACTATCCGGTACAGCAGGTTGTTTCCTGCCTTTTCGTCTGCCAGGCGGAAATACTGTTCTCCTACTGCGCTCTTTTCTGAGGTCATCTTCAGAATCTCTTCATCATAAAAATGGATGCCCAGCTCCTTTGCCAGCGTCTCGCCTACTACCCTGCCGCCGCTTCCATACTGTCTTCCAATTGTAATAACAAAATGCTTCTTCTCTCCCATTATGTCCTCCCTCTGATGTAGAACATCAATTATTTTCAGCCAAAACCTTTTCTTTTATTATACCATGTCCCGTAAACTCGTCAATATGCCAGAGGAAATCCAAATAAAAAATCCTGTCATTTCTTAACCAGATATGGATAGTATGCAAAATCGTCCTGCCACTGTTTAATAGTGTTAGAGGTGATAAAAATGGTAACATATGACAGGCTTTGGGAAACGATGAAGGCAAAAGGCGTTACCCAATACCGCCTAATTAAGTATTATGGTATCAGCGCCGGTCAGATTGGCCGGTTAAAAAAGAATATGTATGTTTCCACACATACTTTGGACGTCCTGTGCAACATTTTAAAATGTCCGGTTGAAGACATTATGGAAATTCATCTGGATCATGCGGACTATCAGGTAAAGAAACCCGAAAAAGCAGACGCTGCACCAGACGAAAACCAATAGCTTATGATTTTGCAAAGATATAAATTCTAATTCATAATTAATAAATGCAAGT
>CALHQJ010000065.1 GCA_938036545.1 uncultured Clostridium sp.
TTCCCGTACGAAAAACCTGCCGGAACTTTGCCGTTCCGCTGATATCATCGTGGTTCTGGGCGGAATCTCCTGACCGGTAAAATAAGGCTTTAAAGGCGCCATACCGGAATTAATCAGTAATAAACTGTTGTCATTATGCGGAACCAGAGAGAAGCTTTTCATAGCCAGGTGTCCCTTGCTTTCAAAGAACTCCAAAAACATTCTCCTTAATTCGTTTACACCATACTTCTGCACGTTTTTAGTCCTCCAAATTAATTAGTTCGTCTTTTGCGAATCTTTTTTATCTCTGAATTTTTTGCCCAATACGATGCCTGCCAATGCTACAGCGGCAAATATAGCTGCTTTTACTGCGTATCCAATAAAACTGCTTACAAATCCCATTCGCCATAACCTCCTCGTCAGGCTGCTTTTTGCAGCTCTTATCCATTCTTTATATCCTATCATAGGAAAAATCATTTATCAAGTAGGGAAACCATTTTTTCTGCGACAAACTCATCCTTCCACAATAAGCACAATTCAATTTTTACGAGTTTTTACCACAACGCATTACTTTTACAAAAAATATAGAATTCCTCTGTTTTATTATACTCGTTGATAAATTACCGAATCAGTACGACTCTCTTTTTAAGAGTTTTCATAGATCCCAATGCCATGGACGGCATTGGGACAGAATCTTTTGGCGGTGGAATCACCGCCGAATCTTTTTTTATTCCTGCTCTTCTTCTAAACGAAGATACGGTTCTGCCTGTTCCATAAATGCAGGGATGGAATCCGTTTTGGCGGCCATCTTGTGTAGCAGTTTCAACTGTTCCAAATCTTCCAAACTCTCAATCCTGTCCTGCAGTTCCTGTGGAATCGTTCCAAGTTCCTCCAGAAGCTCCAAAATGGATTCTTTTTTGGCCTCCAGTTTTCCTTCCTGCTTTTCCTCTCTCAGCATCTCTTCGAAAATCATATAACGTCCTCCCATTTCCCGATCCGCCTTGATTTCCCGAATGGTTTCCTGAAACCGTCTTACCAGCCCATTTTCAAAATCCCCTTCGCTCTCCTCCAGATCTGCCGTTACAAACTTCAAAAACCTGACCAGCTCCGGTGAAACGTCTCTGTCATTTTTTCCTCTGGTATTTAGAAAAATCGTATGGCAGCCGTCATCCAGTTCTACCTCTTTGTCTTCCTCACATCCGCTTCCAAAGGTATAGCAGTAAAGCTCCCTATCAAATGGCTCAAAGTCGCATACAAAGATTACAAAGGTATCAGGAATCGTCTCGTAGTCTTCCCCACTTTCCAGAGCTTCCATAACCATCTGGCTGTGGTAATAGCGGCTTCGCTTTCCAAGGGCCTTTTTTCTTCGCATCTGTATTTCCACGTTGTAGTGGGTGTGGTTCTCGTCCTCCGCATAAATGTCCAGACGGACGCCTTTATATTCCGGATGGTACACCATGCTCTTTTCCTTACTTACCACCACACTAGCAATGGGAAATCCCAGCACCATCTCCAGAAAGCCCTTACAGTTTTCTTCCACCTGCATGACTGCGCCAAATAAAAAGTTGTCCTTGATTGTCAGATCCTGTAATGTTTTTCGTTTCTTCATGCTTCCTCCAGTTCTACAGAGGAATTCTATAGGGTATAGTATAGCATGGTTTCGTAAAAAAGGCTATGGGGATTTTCTGAATATCCTCCCCTAAACACACCTTCTCCTTTATGTCCTCTCCCACGTGGATTTGCTCTACATTTGATAAAACGCCCCCTCAAGAAGCAGCTGGCTGTTATTCTGCCTCCTGCCTAGAAGGGCCTGTTTGTGTCTTTTATTTACCTCCTGATTTAGTCTGCCGGTTTCCCATGCCGCATCTGCCGCCTTTTAAAGTCCGGTTCTGTTTTTTCTCAGCCTCTTCTTTTTGTCTTAAACACTCTTCATCTATTTCATAAACGGCATTGCCGTCAATTATCAAACGATTCCAAACATTCATGCCTATCCCTCCTGTACTTTACTATATGCATGAATTTGGATTCCATTGCATAAGTTTAAGCAAGAACGGAAAAAGGATTGAGACAATGACCGATCACACGGATGTAAAATTTACAGACTTTGATTACTGGAGCAGCGATCCTCATCTGCAAATGCTGAAAGCTGCCCTGCCATTTATGCCGCCTTCCCAGCAGCGGATGTTTTCCATTTTAGTACGCTTTCAGGAACTGTTTCATACAATGGATCTTTACGGACAGACGGATAATCCTTCTATGGAAATCTGCGCCCTGGCACAGCCGGCAGCTTCCCCCATTGATCTTTTAATGGCTGTAAAGCCCTTTGCTCCTTCTAAAGATCAGGACTTTATTGACGTTATGATTAATTTTATACAGGGATTCCAAATCAGAAAAAATTATCAGGAAATGCAGGGAACGTCCGCTGACTCAACCGGCGCCGACTTCCCATTTGAACAGCTCAAAGGCTTTCTTTCTCCAAAGCAGCAAAGCCGGCTGGAAAATATTCAAATGGTTTTACAGGCACTGCAGATGATGCAGCCCGCATAAGAAAGGAGATTTTTATGGATTTTAATTGGAAAGAAGATCCCAGGCTTTCCGGCATGGATGCCCGAAAACTGGAATACTTAAAAGAATTTGCAAATAAGGTGCAGCACACTCCCAAAAATCAGCTGATGTCCGCATTTTTAAGTTTAAATCTGGACGCCAGCCAAAAAGGGATTCAGTTTAACGATCAGGAAACGGAGCTTCTGGTTTCCATTCTTACTGCAGACATGGCTCCGGCTGAAAAGAAGAAATTAGCCACTTTAAAGCTTCTTGCCAGCCGTTTGAGCCGCAAGGGAGAAGCCGGACAGGCATCTCCCAGATAGA
>CALHQJ010000066.1 GCA_938036545.1 uncultured Clostridium sp.
TCATAGGGCAGACGCCCGACGCTTCTTGTCCGCTGTAAGCGGGCAAGAAGATACAAGGCTGAACTGTCACAAACATACATATCAGCCCTTAACACCGCCGGCTGCAATACCGTCGATAAAGGAATCCTGTGCCAGGAAGAATACAATTAAGGATGGAATGATGGAAATCAGGGACATTGCAAGCACCCTGTTCCAGTCAAATCCCGTGTCCCCGTCCATGGACATTTTTACGAAAATGGACGCCGGATATTTAGCCGGTGTATTTACGTAAAGCAGCGGGCCCATAAAGTCGTTGGAGGACCACATAAACTGGAACAATGCACAGGATACGATAGATGGCTTTAACATTGGCACAATTACATACCATAACGTCTTGATGCTGTTGCATCCGTCGATTTTAGCTGCCTCTTCCAATTCTCTCGGGATGTTTCTCAGAAACTGAATCAGCATGAATACAAAGTAGGTGTCGGTCGCAAAGATGGTTGGCACAATCAGAGCCAGATATAACGGATGATTGATCCAGCCAAACTTATTAAACATAATGTACTGCGGCACGTTTAATACTACCTGGGGCAAAAACAGGGTGGACATCAGTACTGCAAACAAAATGCCTTTTCCCTTAAACTCAAAACGGGCAAAGCCGTATGCCGTAATCGTAGCGGACACAATGGTAAATACCACCTTGGGAATTACGATGGAGTAGGTGTTAACCATAGCCTTTACCAGGTCAATATCTCCGCCGTAGCTCTTCATTGCATTTTTATATCCGTCAAAGGTCGGGTTCTTGGGAATAAATCCAATGCTGGAGAATATTTCGTTATTGGTCTTAAAGGTAGCTCCCACCATCCAGATAAGGGGATATACCATAACAAAACCGACTGCAATCAGCACAAAGTAACGTAAGAATGTGGAAATTTTTCTCTTTGTTTCTCTTGTCATGTCCTCTACCTCCCATCCTCATCTGAATAGTAAACCCATTTTTTCTGGCTTACAAACGCAATTACAGTCAGTACGCAGACAATGATAAACAGACACCATGCCTGGGCACTTGCCAGACCCATCTCGTAGCTCTTAAATGCGTTGTTGTAAATCAGCAGGGAAATTAATGTGGTTGCATTTCTCGGGCCGCCCTGGGTAATGATGTACGGTCCGTTAAATTCCTGGAATGCCTGGCACAGCTGGGTTACCAGGTTGTAGAAAATAACCGGTGTGATAATCGGCACTGTGATGGAGAAAAACTGTCTCCATTTTCCTGCTCCGTCAATAGATGCCGCCTCATACAGATCCTGGGATACGCCCTTTAACGCAGCCAGGAAGATAACCATGGCAGATCCAAACTGCCATACTCTTAACAGGCAGATAATAAACAGCGCATACTTGGGTTCTGACAGCCAGTCTACTCCGGCCACTCCGAACATGGACAGAATCATGTTGATAATTCCGTCGCCCTTAAAGATGGCCTTCCACAGTACGGCAATTGCCACAGAGCCGCCCAGGATAGACGGAATATAGTATGCCACACGGAATAAATTAACGCCTTTGATTTTAAAATTCAGAATGTATGCAATAAATAAAGCAAATACCAGCTTTAACGGAACCGTCATAAAGGCATACTGGAAGGTTACTTTAAAGGATTTCATAATCTTACGGCTGGTAAAGATTTCCTCGTAATTCATCAGGCCGTATTCGGTAATACCGTCAAACAGATGGTAATCGGTAAAGCTGTAAAACAAAGATGAACCAAATGGATACACTTTAAAAATCAGGAAACCGACAAACCACGGCAGGATAAACATCAGACCCAGATTTTCTGACAGCCATTTCTTAAAGCCTTTGTTAGTGGACATGCTCTTTTCCTCCTTATCTGAAGAATTTCTCGTACTTTTCTCCCGACAGCGCCCTCAGCCGGCAGCCTTTTAAAATTGCCTTCCGGAACTGTTCCGCCGTTTCTTTATCCAGATTTTCCATCCGTTCTTTCTGGAAAAATCCAGCGTCCCGCAGCTGGCGCGCCGTCACTTTCATTAAATCTGCAAGATAGCGGTAATGCTCATAAATTTCAATAGAGGTAAATTCCAGGGTATCTGCACAGGCAGCCAAGAAATATGCCAATTCCAGGCTTTCTGCTTTTTTTCCCTGGCAGGCGCCCTGAAACATCCGATCATAGTCCCTGTCCTTTACCTGCCTAAACTGGCTGATAATATCCTGATAACATTCCTTTTGCCCGTACTGGGTCTCGCAGAACATTCGGAAGGGGAGGATTTCCGCCAGCATAAAGCTGTCTTTTGCCTCCCCCAGCTGCCGGCTTTCTGCCAGCAGCTTTTGTCCGTCCTCCGGAAAAATCCCTTTCCGAATCTCTTCTAATCGTTTCATAATCTTACTTATTTAATACTTCCTCAATGCCTTCAATTAAGACCTCAGCAGCTTCCTCTGCGTCGTAATCGCCGTAGCTTAAACCACCCATTACATCATAGTAAATTCCATCAGAATTCTTTAATGCAGCTGCCTCAAACTTTGGATCCAGCTGGAATTCTACGTGAGCCAGCACCTTGCCGTTAGCTTCTGCTACCTTTTCATTTAAAAGTCCGTTATCCTGGCAAATCTTCAAGCCTGCTGCTGAAGCCGGAATACCACGCTCAGAAGCCATAATCTTAACGCCGTCTTCTTCATTTAACAGGAAATTAATTAATGCTGCACACTCTGCCGGATGTTCGGTATTTTCAGAAATTGCAAAGCACATGGAAACCTTTGCAAAGCCGCCCTTAGAATCTCCCATATCGGTAAACTCTTCACCAACAACAAATTCTTCGCCCTCGTTTAATGCTCCTTCAAATTTTGAAGCAGAAGAATCCCACTCAAAAATTCCTGCATATCTGCCGTCCATCCACTTTGGATTTTTGTCTAAAGACTCAGCGCCGTCATTTAACAGAGTCTGGATGGTTGGGATTACGTGAGCTTCCTCTAAGGAGGTAATGAAGTTTAAACCGTCCTGAATTTCTTCAGCGCTGTACTGAAGAGCGTTGTTCTCAACCCATGGCTTGCCGTATTTGGATTCCAGATAGAACACCATAAGGATGGTTCTGTCGTACTCGTTCATAGCTAATGGATAGTACTCGTCACCCAGCTTTTCTTTAAATACTGGTCCTGCTGCCATCAAATCTGCCAGAGACTTTGGAGTTTCCAATCCGGCTTTGTCAAAAGTGGTCTTGTTCCAGTAGAAAATACGTCCGGTCATGGCAACTGGAACGGCCTGCAGTTCGTTTGCAACGGTGCAGGCATTTAAGTTTGTCTCAGAAAACTGAGTTAAATCTAAAATGTCAGATACCTTATTTAAATCGTAGAATGCAGAACCATCAGAACTGAAAGAAGTAATCCAGTTCCAGTTAATCTGGTTTACATCTGGTGCTGTACCGGTTGCGAAAGAAGCGCTCATCTTATCTTCCCAGCCGGTCCATGCTGCATACTGAGTCTCAACGGTAATGTTCGGATATTTTTCCATGAACTTTTCAACTGCCGCAATAGTAGCTTCATGTCTGCCGTCGCCGCCCCACCAGCTCATGGTAATGGTAATCGGGTCGGTTGTGTTTACTTCCAGTCCTTCTGCTGCTGCCGGTTCAGCAGCAGTGGTTTCTGCAGAAGCCTCTGTCTCTTTTGCTGCTTCTGTTGCTGCAGTAGTTGCAGCAGTATCCTTGCCGCCGCAGGCTGCCAAAGACATTGCCATAGCAGATGCTAAAATCAGAGATGCCATTTTCTTCATACTTTTTCTCATATTGTTCTCCCTTTCTTTTTCTTGCTCCCCTTCTGCTTTCTCATGTCATAGTCCCAGTCATTTTTATTTGCAAAGGTTTGCAAATTATTTTAAAATTTTATGCATATCGCTCATATTTTTCTTGTGCTTTTCTCCTTTTTACGAGCAAATATGCATTTCTCTGTGCGTATTTTTATGATAGCATTCAATCTTCCATCTGTCAATTGTGTATTTAGCTTAGTTTTACATTATTTTTTTGTATAGTTTATCCAATTTCTTTTGAATGGTAGATATGTTATGATTGTAATAAATAAAAACCATATTGAGTTTACTGAATTTGCAAACGTTTGCAAATAGTTGTCTGATATTTATTTCACAATGTTTTTTCAGTAAGTTAAAAGGAGTATGCGTATTATGGAAATATTAGATCGCTATATTGATCAGCTTTTGGAAAAAAGCACCCCTCAGGCCCCAATCTGGAATATTGAGAAAATCCGAGAAGGCGCAAAACCGTCCTGGAATTATATGGACGGCTGTATGATCAACGCCATTCTGGAGCTCTATCTGTTAAAAAAGGATCCCAAATATCTGGAGTTTGCAGATGCTTTTATTGACTATTTTGTTCAGGAAGACGGACAGATTCTCTCCTATTCTCCAGAGGAATACAATCTGGACAATGTAAACGCCGGAAAAACCCTGTTTGATCTGTATGAATTGACTGGAAAAGAGAAATACCGCAAGGCCATAGACACGGTTTACAGCCAGCTGAAGGGCCAGCCCCGTACCTCTACCGGCAACTTCTGGCACAAAAAAATTTACCCAAACCAGATTTGGCTGGATGGCTTATATATGGCCCAGCCATTCTATATGCAGTATGAAGCTGCTTATCACAACTGTCAGGGCTGCAGGGACAGTTATGAGCAGTTTCTCCATGTATACGACTTAATGCGGGATACCCGAAACGGATTGTATTACCACGCTTATGACGATTCTAAGAAAGCGTTCTGGTGCGACAAAGTCACCGGACTGTCTGACAACTTCTGGCTAAGGGCCCTGGGATGGTATGCCATGGCTCTCATTGACACCATGGACGTTATGCCTCCTTCTATGGAGGAGGAAAAAAAGCAGCTTGGACGGATTTATAAAGAACTGATCGATTCCATGCTGCCCTACCAGGACGAAGAAACCGGCATGTGGTATCAGGTTGTAAACCGCGGCGGCATCACTCCTAATTATCTGGAAACCTCCGGTTCTGCAATTTTTGCATTTGCTATTATGAAGAGTGTGCGTCTGGGCTTTTTAGACGACAGCTACTACGTTTACGGAAAAAAAGCCTTTGATGGTATCTGCCGTACCAAGCTGTCTGAAAAAGACGGTGTTTTACAGTTAGACGGTATCTGCCTGGTAGCCGGTCTTGGAAACAAAGAAATGCGGGAAGGCACCTTTGATTACTATATGAGGGAGCCAATTGTAAAAAATGAAGCCAAAGGCGTTGCGCCTTTGATTCTGGCCTACATAGAAGTGATGATGCGGGACCACAAATCCTAAGTCCTGACGCAGGCAAGCGGCTGGGATGAAGACAGGATTCTGGAAAAACTGCAGACAAAATTGATGGTTTCCAGAGAAGAGGCCAAGGACTATTTTTCCAAGATACCTTCTTAGGTATCCTCTGAAAAGCGCAGTACGCAAAGCGGCGGTCTGGGGAAATCCCCAGACCGCCTAACAATAATTGGAAACTATTTTCAATCTCAAATCGTAACCGTTTAGGACGGGCCATCTTCTCACGAGATCCGGTAAGCTGCATAAACCTGGGTAGTAGCCATATCGGAATGGCCCAGCATGGCCTGTACTGCCTGAATATCTGCTCCGCTTCTCAGCAGATGGGCTGCAAATGAATGACGCAGGGAATGAGGGGTAATATCTGTCTGGATTCCTGCTTTTTCCCCATAATATTTAATAATCTTCCAGAAGCCCTGACGAGTCATCGCCTTGCCGTTGCAGTTTGTAAACAGCCAGTCGCTTTCCTGTCCCTTTAACAGTTCCAGACGGGCCTGCTCCAAATACGCCGTCAACGCCTTTGTTGCCTTCTTCCCAAAAGGAATGGTCCGCTCTCTCTGGCCGTCTCGGCACACCAAAAAGCCTACGCTCAAATTAATATCGTTCAGTTTCAGGCTGATTAGTTCTGACACCCTGATTCCGGTGGCATAGAGCAGCTCCAGCATGGCCTTATCACGGAGCTCCTTGGCATTTTTTCCTTCCGGCTGGGCTAATAAGGACTGAACCTCGTCTACTGTCAGAATTACCGGCGCCTTCTTCTCTACCTTAGGAGCTTTTAATAGTTCTGCCGGATCTCTCTTAATCCTGCCCTCTTTAAATTCATAGTGAAAAAATGCCTTAATTGCCGCCAGTTCTCTGGAAATGGTAGTCGTAGCCTTTCCATTTTTCTCTAAATATAAAATATAAGAATTAAGGCTGGTCTTTGTAACTTTATCTGCATCTGCAATTCCCTGGCCTTTTAAATATTCCTCCATCTGCATCAAATCACGCCGATAGGAAATTTCTGTATTTTTTGAAGTTTTCTTTACGTCTCTTAAATAAATTACAAACTCCTGTATATCCTCTGTCATACCTTTCTCCCTGCCTTAACTGCCTTTTCCTGTTCAGCCCACCTAAGAGCATCCTCTTATGGGCCGACCTGTAACGCCGCCCCCAAAACAGGCCTAAAATGAGCCTTTGACCTACATTATAGCGATAAATTTAGATAAAATCAAACACATTTTTCCCACATTTCTCCCATTTTCCGCGTACTTTACATAAAAAATACAACATGTTGAAACCGGCATTTTCCTACGCTCAACATGTTGTAAAATTTAAGTAAAATTTTTTCTTCTTTTTTTCCGAAAAACCTGGGGTATCCGGTACAGTTTGTGGATTCTACACCCGATTGTAGGCCTCTTTCAAAAATTCTACATCACTGTGATACCGCTCTTTATTGGAATTTTCCAACAGCATGGTAATGTGGGGTTTCGCTTCTTTTAAGCGTTTCATCAATGGCTCATACTGAAACAGGCCCTCTCCCACATGGCGGAAAATCTGGTTATTTCCGTCAAACACAAAATCCTTCATATGCAGCATGGTAATCTTGTCGCCATAGTAATCAAATGCCTGATCAATAACCTCAGCCTGGCAGGAAACCTCTTCCGGATGAATCAAATTAACAGAGTCTAAAATCACCTCCACATTAGGAGAATCAATATCCTCTAAAAAGCGCTGCATCATAGCCGGACTGTACAACGTATGGTCAAATACTCCTTCCACTCCTACGGTAACTCCCAGTTTCTCTGCTGCCGGTACGATTTCCCTCATGCTCTTCAGCAGTCTCTGATAAGCCGTCTCAGTAAACGTTTCCGGCGTTACCTTCATGTCCGGAGACAAGCGGCCCGTTTCTGTCCCCACCATATCGGCGCCTATGATTTTCGCATATTTTAAATGCTCAATAAATTTTGCCACCTCTGCCTGACGCTTTGATTCAATGGGGTTTATCGGGTTGATATAGCATCCCAGCACAGCTACGTGAATCCCGTTTTTTTTCAGTAATCTGTCAATATAATGGGCAAATCCAGCGCTGTAATGGCCTGGCGAAAAATCATAATCCGATATGGATTTTCCAAAAGCAAGCTGTATCTGATCAATACCATTTGCCCGTACTTCTTCAAACAACGCTTCCATGGGCATTTTAGGGCAAATATCATGACAGCGCATTCCAAAGCTCAACATGGTCTCCGTCCCTCCTGGTTCTGTTATTTCTCGGCTGCCAGAAAATCTTCTCTGCAAGGGGTAAAAATATCTAACAATTTCGTATTTTCCACTGCAACGACTCCGTGAACCACGTTGGGTTCTACATGGTAAATGTCGCCGGTTCCCAGCACCTTATCTTCCTTTCCCTCTTCCTGATAAATCAGGGAACCTTCTACAATATATCCCATCTGTTCGTGAGGATGGCTGTGTTTTGCCCCTACTGCGCCTTTTTCAAACTGAAGCTCTACTGCCATCAGGTTCTGGCTGTAAGAAATAATCTTGCGGACTACGCCTCCTCCTAAATCGGTCAATGGAACGGTCTTATTTTCTGTGTACATGGTAATTTTCCTCCTAGTATTGGTTTGCTGTTCCTATTATACTCTTTTTTCCTCCTGTACTGCAATCTGTTTTCTAAGGTTTTCATGTCAAAAAAAGACCCAGAACAGACTTTCATCTGCTCTGAGCCTTTCCCATGCATATTTTCGCAACAGTTCAGCCATCTATCTTCCCATGGATGAATTGTTAGATATTTTTAGGTGTCTACACTGTAGTTTGGAGCTTCTTTGGTAATGTGGATGTCGTGTGGATGACTTTCCTTTAAGGACGCTGCAGAAATCTTTACAAATCTGCCTGTCTCCTGAAGAGTCTTAATGTCCGCTGCTCCGCAGTATCCCATACCGGAACGAAGACCGCCTAAAAGCTGGAATACAGTATCTTCTACCAGGCCTTTGTAAGCTACACGGCCCTCTACGCCTTCTGGAACCAGCTTTTTCGCATCTGTCTGGAAGTAACGGTCCTTACTGCCGTTTTCCATAGCTGCGATTGAGCCCATGCCGCGGTATACTTTATATTTACGTCCCTGGAACAGTTCGAAATCTCCAGGGCTCTCATCACAGCCTGCAAACATGCTTCCCATCATGCAGACGCTTGCGCCTGCTGCAATTGCCTTGGTAACGTCTCCGGAATACTTAATACCGCCGTCTGCGATAATCGGAATGCCATATTCCTTTGCCACATTGTAGCAGTCCATAACTGCAGAAATCTGAGGAACGCCGATACCTGCAACTACACGGGTGGTACAGATAGAACCAGGTCCAATACCAACCTTAACTGTATCTGCGCCAGCCTCAATTAATGCTCTGGTTGCCTCTCCAGTAGCTACGTTTCCTGCAATTACAGGAAGATCCGGAAATGCTTCCTTAATCATTCTTACACAGCGGAGAACGTTGGCAGAATGACCGTGGGCAGAGTCTAATACGACTACGTCTACATGAGCCTTTACCAGCGCCTCTACACGCTCTAATACGTTGGCAGTAATGCCTACTGCTGCGCCGCAGAGAAGACGTCCCTGTGCATCCTTGGCAGATAACGGATACTTAATCTGCTTTTCAATGTCCTTAATTGTAATCAGGCCTTTTAAGTTAAAGTCCTTGTCTACGATAGGCAGCTTTTCCACTCTCGCCTTGGCCAGAATCTTTTTCGCTTCCATCATGGTAGTGCCTTCCTGGGCAGTTACCAGATTCTTAGAGGTCATGCACTCTTTAATCTTCTTGGAAAAATCTTCTTCAAACTTCAGGTCGCGGTTGGTAATAATACCTACCAGCTTCTTGCCTTCTGTAATAGGTACGCCGGAAATGCGGAACTTACCCATCAGCTCGTCTGCATCCTTTAATGTATGCTCAGGAGAAAGATAAAATGGGTCGGTGATAACCCCGTTCTCAGAACGCTTTACCTTATCTACTTCCTCAGCCTGCGCCTCGATTGACATATTCTTGTGGATAATGCCGATACCGCCCTGTCTTGCCATGGCAATTGCCATACGGTGTTCGGTAACCGTATCCATGCCTGCGCTCATCAGCGGAATGTTCAGTTTGACGGTTTTTGTAAGATAAGTGGTTAAATCCACCTGGTTAGGAATTACTTCCGAATAAGACGGTACTAACAGCACGTCGTCAAAGGTAATGCCTTCGCCAATAATTGTACCCATTCTAATTTCCTCTCTTTCTTATAATTTGGCAGACTGTTCTGGAACAGTCCTGTTTTTCCCTCCTGTCCGAGGGTTATTAGTAATAAATACTAACAAACTTTATATTATTTGTCAAACCATAATTGAAAGAAAATTCATTGTATTTACTTATCATTATCTATCATTTATCTGATAGTTTATCCAGTTAACAAAGTAATGTGTCATGAAAACAGAGTATCCAAATAGTCTAATATGCTTACCTTTCTGCTTTAGCCAGAGCTGCTATTTCTCCCACTCCCTTCAGCACCATCCCAGGACGGTATGCATAGGTATTCAGAGTTTCCATAGTTGATACGCCGGATAATACCAGAACCGTAGACATGCCGCTCTCCATTCCGGAAATAATGTCGGTATCCATTCTGTCTCCTACCATTACTGCATCGCCGGAATGACAGTTTAAAAGCCTTAAGCCCGTCCTCATCATCAAAGGATTTGGCTTTCCGCAAAAATATGCTTTCGTTCCTGTCGCCATCTCAATGGGGGCAATCAATGCGCCGCAGGCAGGGGCAATTCCCGCTTCAATTGGGCCGGACACGTCAGAATTGGCTCCAATCAGCTTTGCGCCGGAAAGCACCAGATTGGTAGCCTTTGTCAGCGTCTCCAGAGAATAGGATCTTCCCTCTCCTACTACTACATAATCGGGATTGACATCGTTCATGGTAATCCCTGCATCATACAGCGCATTTAACAATCCGGCTTCTCCAATGGCAAATACAGAACACCCCGGAGCCTGTTCCTTTAAAAACGCAGCAGTAGCCAGCGCGCTGGTATAAAAATGTTCCTCCGGAACGTCTAACCCCATGCGGGCCAGCTTCTGATTCAGTTCTTTTGGAGTATAGCCGCTGTTATTGGTTAAAAATAAATATTCTTTCTTTTCATCGTGAAGCCATTGGATAAACTCTGCTACTCCAGGCAGAATCTGATTCCCATGGTAAATAACGCCATCCATATCACAGATAAATCCGTTTTTTTCATTAAAGTTAATCTTTTGACTTTCATTCATTTTTATCTTCTCCCTCTCTGCAGTTCTTTTTTCCAATATAACTGCTGAAAAATTTTCTTTCTATCAACAGTTTGTAAAATTCACGTGAAATTATCCACACCCTCTTTCACACTGATTCGTAAAAATTTCAGACAATCGAAAAACCGCCTCTCTGACCTGATATCAGAAAGGCGGCACTAATTACATAACTACTTTTCTAGGTGATGTGTTGCGGATGCAATGAAGCAGACTCTCATTTGGCTCGAAAATCACTTTCATTCTCTGCTGGCCGTCCTGATAGAAAAACGCATATTTTTTCACATCACTGCGTCCAGAAGAACAGTCTACCGTTTTCATTCCCTGAGCTTCATAGTCTTTTAAAACGTAAGAATCTAATGGCGCTACCATAAGCAGAGAGTCTTTATCGCACTCCATTACCTTCTTTCTCTTATTCTGGTTCATAATCCGGTCAATGGATAACTGACCATCAATGTACAGATATTCAAACTCTGTATTCAGTCTGAGCATTACAAAATATGCTGCTGCACCGACTGCAAGCAAAACCAAAATTCCAAAAATCGTGGTCACTGCAAGAAACAGGGACACTGCAAAGAGAACGCCTAACAAAATCTTGACTGCTAAAGCATACGGCGGATTTTTACGTTTTACTAGCTGCTCTACATACGCATCTTGAATCATTGGTAAACTCTCCTTTTTGCTGGGAGAATGATTACATCATTCCGCCCATTCCTGCACCGGCTGGCATTGCCGGATTCTCTTCTTTAATATTAGCAACTACAGACTCAGTTGTCAATAAGGTAGATGCAACGCTGGTAGCATTCTGCAGAGCGCTTCTGGTTACCTTTGCAGGGTCTAAGATACCTGCCTGAATCATATCTACATATTCTTCCTTGTATGCGTCAAAGCCTACGCCAACTTCTGCTTCACGAACCTTGTTAATAATAACAGAGCCCTCCAGGCCTGCATTTGCAGCAATGTGGAACAATGGAGCTTCCAGAGCCTTTAAGATAATCTTAGCGCCGGTTCTCTCATCGCCTTCTATGGTATCTAACATACCCTTAACAGTCTCTGCTGCATGTACGTATGCAGAGCCGCCGCCTGCGATAATACCTTCCTCAACTGCTGCCTTGGTTGCTGCCAGAGCGTCTTCCATACGCAGCTTAGCTTCCTTCATCTCAGTCTCGGTTGCAGCGCCTACACGGATTACGGCTACGCCGCCTGCTAACTTGGCTAATCTCTCCTGTAATTTCTCTCTGTCAAAATCAGAAGTAGTTTCTTCAATCTGAGCGCGGATCTGTGCAACTCTTGCAGAAATCTCGCCCTTGTCGCCACAGCCGTCTACAATTACGGTATTTTCTTTCTGAACTTTAACAGATTTTGCACGGCCTAACTGCTCCATGGTTACTTCCTTTAAGTCTAAGCCTAACTCGTCAGAAATTACCTGGCCGCCGGTTAAGATAGCAATGTCTTTTAACATTTCTTTTCTTCTGTCGCCATATCCTGGAGCCTTTACTGCAACTACATTAAAGGTACCGCGCAGTTTATTTACGATTAAAGTGGTAAGAGCCTCGCCTTCAACATCTTCAGCAATAATCAGAAGTCTGGAACCAGTCTTTACAATCTGCTCTAACAGAGGCAGAATATCCTGAATGTTGGAAATCTTCTTATCTGTAATCAGGATGTATGGATCGTCTAAGTTAGCTTCCATCTTATCCATATCTGTGCACATATATGCAGAAACGTATCCACGGTCAAACTGCATACCTTCTACTAAATCCAGCTCGGTCTTCATGGTCTTGGATTCTTCAATAGTAATAACGCCGTCCTTGGAAACCTTTTCCATAGCGTCTGCTACTAAATCGCCAACTTCATCATCAGAAGCGGAAATAGCTGCTACTCTTGCAATCTGCTCTTTGCCTTCGATCGGCTTGCTCATCTTGGCAATCTCTTCTACAACAGCTTCGCATGCTTTCTTCATACCCTTTCTTAATACGATTGGGTTTGCGCCTGCTGCCAGGTTCTTCATACCTTCGTTAATCATAGCCTGAGCCAGAACGGTTGCGGTAGTTGTACCGTCGCCTGCTACGTCGTTGGTCTTGGTAGCAACCTCTTTTACTAACTGAGCGCCCATGTTTTCAAATGCATTTTCCAGTTCAATCTCTTTTGCAATGGTAACGCCGTCATTGGTAATTAAAGGAGCGCCGAAAGATTTATCTAATACTACGTTGCGTCCTTTGGGGCCTAATGTTACACGAACAGTATCTGCTAACTGGTTTACGCCAGCCTCTAATGCTTTTCTGGCTTCTACGCCGTATTTAATTTCCTTTGCCATGGTTCATCAACCTCCAAATATAGATAATTTAATAAGTTTACTGGATTACTGCTAAAATGTCGTTTTGTTTTACAATTACGTACTTTTCGTCGTCAACCTCTACATCGGTTCCGGAGTATTTAGAATAAATAACCTTATCGCCGGCCTTTACCTGCATGGTAATCTCCTTGCCGTCTACAACTCCGCCTGGGCCAACTGCTACAACCTCAGCCTGCTGTGGCTTTTCTTTTGCCTGTCCTGGCAATACGATACCGGATTTGGTGGTTTCTTCTGCAACTAACTGTTTTAATACAACTCTGTCAAATAATGGTACTAACTTCATCGTGAAAATCCTCCTTTATATCAAGCTGTTTTTCATTTCTCTCTCTGGTAAAGTTATAGCACTCATTATTAGCACTGTCAAGAGTTGAGTGCTAATTTTATGTTTTTTTTATACTTCCATATAAAACATATCGAAAAATTCCTGTTTTTATACCTTTTCTTTTTCTTCAATCCGTATTACAATAACAGTTAATGGTAAATATTTTGATTTCAAAGCAAAAACTGAAAGGAGTTATTTTATGGCTAAAAACAGATGGGGCAAGGTATTGGCATTTGTAGCAGGCGCAGGCGCCGCTGCAGCAGGCATTGCTTACTTTGCCAGATACAAATCGTTCCATAAAGCGTTAGAACGGGATTTCCACGATTTTGAAGACGAAGACTTTGAAGATGACGATCTTGACGAGGATAAGTTTGAAGACGAAGACTTTGAAGAAGAAAAGCCTGTAGACTTAAACAATCCGTCCCAGCGCAATTACGTTTCCCTCTCTTCCAGCAAGGATGAATTTAAAGCTGCTGCCAAGGATGTGAAGGAATCTGTAGAGGATGCTGCCAGCGCCGCCAAAGACGTATTAAAGGATACGGCTGCTATTTTAAAGGATACTGCTCACGACGCCGTCAGCGCTGCTGTAGACACTGCTCATATTGCCGGAGCCGTTGTCCGCGATACCCTGGATTCCTATCGGGAAAAATATACAGAAACTGACATTTATAAAGATGAGGAAAACGCTTCCCATCTTGCAGAAGCGGCAGACGCCTTTGCAGAACAGATGGATAAAGCTGCTCACCAGCCAAAGGCTGAGGCGTCTGAAGAAACTACTACCGTAGAAGAAATCACCGAATAATTTGTAACAGTACAGCCATGCGAAGATTCAGACAGAAAAAAGCGTTAAAAGCTTGCACGGCTATACTGTTACAATAATCTCGCTGCAAACAAGCGGAAAAATACATGGCTGGAAGATGAATTGCTGCCTTTTCATCTTCCAGCCATTTTTTATTGTTTCTAATTGCCTTATCTGGGTCTGTCAGAACTTTTTCCAGGTATCCCGTGCAAACAGCAGCAGTAGTGGGAACAGTTCCAGACGTCCTGCCAGCATGTCAAAGATCAGTACCAGCTTGGCTCCGCCTGAAAATATGGAAAAGTTGGCAGACGGGCCTACCAGCTCCAGTCCTGGTCCAATGTTGTTTAGCGTAGCGGCTACTGCCGTAAAGTTCGTAACTAAATCCAAATTGTCAAAGGCCAGCAGCAGCACCGAAAACGCAAAAATCAGCACATAGGTGATCATAAATACGTTGGTTGATCGAACCACTTCGTGCTCAATGCTTTTTCCATCCATCTTAATCTTTTTAATGCTCTTGGGATGGATGTACTGAAGCAGCTCTTTTCTGACCGTTTTCATCAAAATCAGGAATCTGGACACTTTAATTCCGCCGCCGGTACTGCCTGCACAGGCGCCTACAAACATCAGCATAACCAGAATCGTTCTGGACACCTGGGGCCACAGGTCAAAATTGGCTGTGGCATAACCGGTAGTGGTAATAATGGAAGCTACCTGAAAAGCTGCCTGCTGGAACGCAACGGCAACATTTTCATACAAATGCCAGATATTGGCCGTAATGACTAAAATTGCCGCACCGATAATCAGCAGATACCCCTTTACCTCTTCAATTTGAAAAGCCTGTTTTGCTTTTCCCATTAAAATAAAAAAGTATGCGTTAAAATTAATTCCAAATAAAATCATAAAAATAGTAATAACTACCTGATGGTAAACGGAGTAGCTGGCTATACTGTCATTACGAATTCCAAATCCTCCTGTTCCGGCTGTACCAAAAGACAGAGTCAGGGCATCAAACAACGGCATCCGGCCAATCAGAAGCAATACAATTTCCAAAATCGTCATGCCGATATAAATTTCATATAAAATTTTAGCAGTAGAACGTACCTTGGGAACCAGACGGCTGACAGACGGGCCAGGGCTTTCCGCTTTCATAATATTCATGTGGAAACCGCCGGTCATGGGAAGGAGGGTCAGAAGGAATACCAGCACTCCCATTCCTCCAATCCAGTGGGTAAAACTTCTCCAGAACAATATGCTTCTGGGAAGTTCTTCTACAGACAGCAGAATACTGGCTCCCGTTGTAGTAAATCCGGATACGGTCTCGAACAGCGCGTCAATGGGATTGTTAATGCAGCCACTGAAGTAAAAGGGAAGTCCTCCCATAATACTTAAAACAATCCAGCTTAAAGCAACGCTGACAAAACCCTCTCTGGCAAAAAACACCTGGCTTACCGGCTTTTTCCACGTCAGAAGCCGTCCGATAATCAGGCATAGGGCAATGGTTGCCATAAAGGACCACAGAGCGGCCTCTCCATAAATAATGGCCACAACGGCTGAAGGTGCCATCAGGGCAGCTTCTAATATCAGCGTCCAGCCAATGATACTTCTAATAATTCCATAATTCATGGCTTACACCTGTTTTCTGAGAATATCGTTGATATCCTGAAGACCTTTCTCCGTTGTTACAATAATAACCGTATCTCCAATCTGAATCTGATCGTGTCCTCTTGGAATGATAATACGGCCGTTATGATTGATGCAGGCTACCAGCAGATTCTTTTTCAGTTCCAGCTCCATCAGCGGAACACCGACTACAGGGCCATCCTCCCGAATGGAAAACTCCAGCGCTTCTGCCTGATTGTCCAGAATCTGATACAGCGTTTCCACATTACTTCCAATGGAATTCTGCATTGCGCGGACATATTGAAGAATATAGTCTGCCGTAATGTATTTGGGGTAAATCACACTGCCTAAATCCAGTTTTTCTATAATGTTGTCAAAAGCAAACCGGTTGACCTTGGTAACCAGCTTGGCATTGCCCTGATCTTTTGCATACAAAGCCAGGAAAATATTTTCTTCATCGATGTTCGTCAGGGTAATAAAGGCCTCTGCCGCCTGAAGTCCTGACTGAAGCAGCAGCTTTTTGTCTGTTCCGTCGCCGTTAATAATCACTGCTTCCGGCAAAAGTTCGCTTAATTCTTCACACCGCCTGCTATCTTTTTCTACAATGCGGACCTTTATCTTCATGTCTACCAGTTGCTTTGCCAGATAGTAGCCCAAAGTTCCTCCGCCTACAATCAGGGCATTTTTTACCTGATTGGTAGCCAGTCCGATTTTCTTAAAAAATGCAGCAGAGTTGTTGGGGGAAGCCACAATGGACACCAGATCATTGTCCTTTAAAATAAAATCTCCTCCAGGTATGGTAACCTGCCCGTCCCGTTCGACTCCGCAGATTAAAATATCGCATTTAAACTTATCTGCCAGACCGGATACTGCCACGCCATCCATACCAAATTCCGGCTTGATTTTAAATTTCAGTAATTCAACACGGCCTTTTGCAAAAGTATCAATCTGGATTGCAGACGGAAATCTCAGCAGCCTTGCCATCTCTGTAGCAGTAGCAAATTCCGGATTCAGGCTCATGGAAACTCCCAGGCGCTCTTTAATAAAGTTAATCTCATCTCTGTAAATCGGGTTTCGCACACGGGCAACTGTCTCACATTTGCTTACCTTTTTGGCAATCAGGCAGCACAGCAGATTAAGCTCATCCGAATTGGTGACTGCAATCAGCATATCTGCATCCTCTACTCCTGCTTCTTTCTGCACTCCGATACTGGCTCCATTGCCTGTCAGGGTCATAGCGTCAATCTCTTCGGTTACTTCCTGAAGCTTTTGCATATTCGTATCTACTAAAACAATATCGTGTTGTTCCTCACTCAGCTGCTGAGCCAGTGTCCTTCCCACTTTCCCGCATCCGATGATTATAATCTTCATAATGTCCTCCAAAACAAATTCTTGTGTTTCCAGTTCATTATACCATCTTAATATCGTTTGGGAATAGCAATTTTTTATCTTTTGTATCTTTTCAACATCTTTCGACAAAAAAAGAACAGACACAAACCAACAAAGAGGCCTGTATCTGTTCTTATCTTAATTGCTTAATTGCTTTCTGTTCCGTAAATCTCAATCTGGGTAAGGGCCGGGAATGGGGATGGATCATCAGCCTTTATCAGCTGTCCCAGTTTCACCCAGGTAATGCCTTTCTTCTCAATGGCAAAGGTATGGCTCTCTACGCTCTTTTCCATATCTACTACCTGGCTGGTTCCGTCAGAGAAGGTTAAGGTTGCTTTTACCCACCAGTTGTCATGTGGAAAGTCTGCTCTTGTATACAGTACAATGGTATCAAAGTCTACCGGACGTCCAAATTCCAGCGTCATCTCTGCATCGTCCTGACGGTTGATTCCCCAGGATTCATACGGCCAGTTGCCATGGCTTAAATTGGCTACTACGCCGTCAATGGCATTGCGTGCTGCGAATACTGCCTCGCCTCTGGTTTCTACATTGGCGCTGGCGTGGGGATAACAGCCTGGATCTCCATGCTGATCCATTACGTTCTTCGCCAGATTCTTGTAAGCGCCAATCTCCCAGGCTTTTGCCGGACGCAGAGTTAAGTAATGACGCTCGCCGCTGAATGATTTCAGGCTGTAGGATGTCTTTTTCTCCTCAAAAGGCACATCATAGATGACCTCTTCTTTGGTCACGTACACAAAAGACTCGTCCATTGTATCGTCAATCCGCACTACATAAAATGCATTGGTTTTTGGGAAGGTGCATACAATCTGATCTCCTGGCTCATACTCGCCTTCCCAGGCAAAGATTACTTCTCCGGTTTTCAGAGCTTTCGCTTCTGCCTTTATTACACCATCCTTATCTCTTACTGCAATTGCTGCTTCCATGCAAAGTTCCTCCTAGTTTTTTGATACTTCTATTGTACACCACCAGAAGATTTTGTGAAATATACAATTTCATCATTTTTTTGTCTTTTTTTGCATTTCAGGGTGAAACCCTACGGAAACTCCATTAACCCTTTACTCCGGTTGCGGCAATACCCTCTACAAAGTATTTCTGAAGAGCCAGGAATACGACTAATACAGGGATTAAGGACAGTACGGAAGCTGCCATAATCAGGCCGTACTCGGAAGAGTTCTGGCCGATAAACATACGCAGTCCAATCTGCAGGGTTTTCTTAGACTCAGTCTTTAAGTAAATCAATGGACCAAGGAAGTCGTTCCAGGTGTTTACAAATGTGAAAATAGTCAGTGTGGACAGTGCCGGTTTTGCCAATGGCAGCATAATCTTTGCATAAATCTGGTACTCGCTCATACCGTCGATACGGGCTGCCTCGCACAGTTCGTCAGGAATTCCCTGGTAAAACTGACGCATCATAAATACGCCGAATGCAGAGAAGGCCTGAAGGCAGATGATTGCCAGATGGGTATCGTTTAACCCAAAGGATCTCATCATCATAAACTGCGGAACCATGTAAACCTGCCACGGTACTGCAATTGTGGCTACATAGGCTAAAAACAATGCGTTTTTATAACGGAAGTTTAATTTTGCAAAAGCATAAGCTGCAAAGCTGCTGGTAAACAGCTGAAGCAAAGTTACAATTAACGTCAGCTTCGCAGTATTTACTACAAATTTTGCCAGTGGGATCTTGGTCCAGATCTTTATGTAGTTCTGCCACTGTGGATTTTCCGGAATCCACTGAATGGGTACGATAAATACGTCTTTATCCAGCTTCAGAGAAGAGGACAGCATCCATGCGAAAGGCACAAGCATCAAAAGGGAGACGAAGATCAGTACCGCATAGAGGATTACCTTGGTAATTTTTTCGTGTTGGCGTTTTCCTTTCATCATTTCCCCTCCTTAGTTTGCGTATTTCTTTTCGCCTCTGAACTGGATGATGGTAACAACCAGAACCAGAAGGAACAGAACCATGGCTACTGCGCTTGCATAACCCAGATTCCAGTTTCGGAATGCTTCTTCATAAATGTGGTAAACAAGTACAATGGCCGATTCATTAATAACGCCGTTGGAGCCGCCTGCCAGCATGTATACAATATCGTATACCTTGAAGCAGTTAATGGTCAGGATAATGGTTACGAAAAAGGTTGTAGGCTGAAGCTGAGGCCAGGTAATATAGCGGAACTTCTGCCATGGGCCTGCGCCGTCCAGGCTGGCTGCCTCGTAAAGCTCTGCATTGATACCCTGAAGACCTGCCAGATAAATTACCATGTAATATCCCATGTTTTTCCAAACAGAGAACAGGACAATGGTAAACATTACCCAGTCTGTACTGGCCGCCCATTTAGGAAGATCCTTGGCTGCCACATGGAATACCTTGTATAACAGCATATTGACAGGACCACTCTTTGCAGGAGAAAACAGCATGTTCCATACTGCCGCTACTGCTACCAGAGACGCTACATACGGGAAGAAGCTGACAGTACGGAAGAAGTTCCTGCCCTTTATTTTCTGGTTTAAAACAACTGCCAGGCCAATAGCTGCCGCCAGTGTCAGAGGAACGGTTGCAATACAGTAAACAATAGTATTTTTAAAAGATGCGATAAACCGGCTGTTTCCAATCATTGCCGCAAAGTTTTCCAACGCTGCAAATTCAATTGGAGAGTTACCGTCCCATTTTAAGAATGCTAAAACAAATGCGAAAATAACAGGTCCTAAGGTAAATACGGCAAATCCGATAAAGTTCGGAGCAATAAAGGAATATGCAATCATATCTCTCTTTTGCTGTCTGGTCATCTTTTCTCCGGTTTTGGCCTGTTTAATTTTTTCTTCAACCGTAACGATTTTGGCAATTAATTTCTGACGTTTTCTGGAATCTGTCGTAGCCTCTAATTCTGCCTCTAAAGCAGTAAGCTTTGGAGTCAGCTTCGCCAATTTTGCTTCTACAACAGCCGGATCTACGTGTTTTGCTTTTGCTGCCATGCCTTTCCTCCTATTTTTTAAGATTTTGTCCCTTTCATGTAAGGAAGCGGACCATTTAGTCCGCTTCCTTGTTTTTTCTAATGTGGGTTTTATCAGGTCAATCTAAGTCTTATTGTAACTACTCAGCCAGAAGCGCGCCGATTTTTTCGTTCATCTGAGCGATGCCTTCGTCAATGGTAATGCTCTCAGTCATAATACCATCATGTGCCTCGTTTAATACGGTTTCCATCTCTGCGCTCTTTGCATGTACCGGCATTTCCAGATACAGGTTTGCAGTCTGAAGAGCTTCCTTGCTGCCTTCGTCAGCTGGGAATCCGTCTACGGATGCTACCAGATCTGCAATCTCGCTGTTCATGGTTGCAGGAATAGAACCGGTAGAAGCAATAATCTCAGCGCCCTCTTCGCCAGTTACGAATTTTACAAATTCCCAAGCTAAATCCTTATGAGGAGCAGAGGTCGGGATAGCTAAAGAGGTAATGGTTGCCAGAGTAGAACCTGGTTCTACGCCTTCAGCGTGAGGATATTTTGCAAGTCCCCAGTTAGTGCAGTCAGTATACTCGCCAGCTTTAATCTTATCAATCAGGGTTGGGATGAACCAGGAACCCATGTTCATCATAGCTACGTTACCCTGGGAGAATGCGCCGGAGTAGTGAAGACTGGAGGTCTTTAAGGTTGCATAATCCTGGCATACGCCATCCTGCTGCTGTTTTAAAACCATTTCATAGTATGGCTTTGTAAAGTCGTAGTTGCCGCCTACAATAGAGTTCTTGCCATCCAGGATACCGAACAGCTGAACTGCACTTCTCCAGGTGTGGTAATGAGCGCCGTAAACTTCCTGTCCTGGCTCAGTATTGGTTACTTTTCTTGCCAGTTCGTCATACTGCTCAAATGTCATATCATTGGTAGGATATTCTACGCCTGCTGCATCAAAGATGTCCTTGTTGTAGAACAGTAACCAGAAATCGCTTCTGAATGGCAGTTCGTACAGCTTACCGTCTACGGTTACCTGATCGGTAATTCCGCCGTACATGCTTAAATCAATGCCATCTTTTGCAATCAAATCATCCAATGGCTCTAATACGCCTTTGTTTACTAAGGTTGCATATCCCGGAACATCCTTTACGCAAACTACGTCAAAGTCAGATCCGGAACCAGTTAACTCAGTTGCAAGTACAGTCTGGTAATCAGAAGAACCCAGATCTACCATCTCAACAGTTACGCCAGGATGAGAAGCCTCAAATGCTTCGATTAACGGCTCATAGTAGGTGGTCAGGCTGATATCCCATACAGACCATTTTAATGTGGTGTTCTCTCCGGAAGCTGCTGCAGTGGTATCTGCTGCTGCCTCAGAACCCTCGGTTGCTGCTGCAGTGGTATCTGCTGCCGGTGCTGCGGTAGTTGCATTTGCATCGGAGCTTCCGCATCCTGCCATGCTTACTGCTGCCAAAGATGCTGCCAGTGTAAGGCTTACAAATCTTTTCTTCATGTTACATCCTCCTCATTTCTCTGTGTTTGTCGTTCTTGACTATGGCTTTATTATATCTGCTGAATCCTTTTTTCTGAATGGAATATTGTTTAGAAAAGATTCACTATTCTAATCCTTTTTCCTCTTTTTCATTCTGATAGTTTGCATAAAAATGTACTTTTCTACGAAAAGCCAGTAAATTTTTACGGTTTTTCTTTTCAATTCTTTCCAAAACCAGGGAAAACCGTTATAATAAGTAGAGTTATTGATTTATATATAAATAGGAAGTCTCAGGAGAAATTCCATGTCCATGAAAATACCATTTCCAAAAACAATCCGCATGCAGCTTATGGCTGCTGCTGCAGGCATTACCTTAATCATTTCCACTATGACTTTGACCATATATTTTTCCGTATTTCAATCGTTCCTGCGGAAAAACCAGATCCAGTCTTCAGAATTTAGTCTTCAGCTGATTACCACCCATGTAGCCTCAGATATGGCGGATATTATTTACTTCAGCAAATGGACCTGCTCCAACAGCGAAGTTTTAAATTATCTGGAACGGATGAAAGATGTTTCCAGTCTCTCGCCTTCTTCCGATGCTGCCGCTGAAAACCTTCGTTCTCTGGCACTAAATTCCTTTGCCCGCTTTAAGGAGGAATATCAAAATACCTCTCCAAAGGACTACATTACCCATGCTCTGATTTCTACAGAAAGCATGAATCAGTTTCTCCATATTTTAGGTCCATCGGAAGCCAGCAGGGCCGGGGCTGCCAGAACCATACACCAGGCGCCTTATTTTGAAACCCTTTACCATGCCCCTGATTTTCTGTGGATTGGGCTGCAGGATGATTTGTTTATCCGCGTAAATCCTCCAAAAGTCATTCCCATTATCCGTCCGGTCTATGACAAATTCAGTTCGGATATTATCGGATGGTCCTATTTAAGTATCAGCCAGAATTTATTTACGGATTATCTTGCCTCATATCCAATGGCTGACGACGGAATTCTGTTTTTTACTATGGGGGATCTTACCTATTATTTAAAAGACGGCCAGTTTGAAGTTGCCGGAACCATGTATACTCCTTTAAAAACCCTGGAGTCCTACTCCTTGGATGATGCTACCCAGGTGCAAACTGTAAAAATGACAGACGGCAGTAAACGCACTATGATTACCATTCCTGTGGAAGGTGTAAAAGGATGGTCCTTTTCCCAGATTCTGTCGGAAACTCAAATGGCCCAGCAGAGAAATTTTTATTTTATGCTGATTGCCGGAAGCTGCCTGATTATTTTTTGTCTTGGTTTCCTTTTAATGTTTCTTCTCAACCGGATTATCAACGTGCCGGTTAAGGCTATCCGTGAAAAAATTGACGCTGTTTCCCACGGAGATTTTTCCAGGGAGCCGGCCATTGAATGGGATCACGAACTGGGCGATATCGGAAAAGGCATCAACTCCCTTTCTACCAGCATTGTCAATTTAATGGAAAAGCGGATTGAAGACGAAAAGCACAAAAAGGACCTGGAATATCAGATATTACAAAGCCAAATCAACCCGCACTTTCTCTACAATACTTTAAATTCCATCAAATGGATGGCAACCATTCAGGGAGCCGGCGGAATTGCGGAAATGACGACTGCCCTGGCAAGACTGATGAAAAATGTATCCAAAGGAACCAATGTCCCCATCCCCCTTCGGGAAGAGCTGGATCTGGTAAAAGATTATTTTCTGATTCTTCAATACCGGTACGGCGGCAGCATTACCTTAGAGTACAAGGTAGCCAGCGAGGATCTGTATTCCTGCCTGATTCACCGTTTTACATTGCAGCCCATTATTGAAAATTCTCTGTTTCATGGAATTGAACCAAAGGGGCAGGCCGGAACCATTACGGTAACTGCTGACTCAGAAGATACGGATTCTGGAAAGGTGCTTCAAATCTGCGTGACAGATAACGGAGTCGGCATGTCTCCGGAAACCATTGAACAGGTGTTAAATGGAGACGCTTCTTCCAGTACCGACTTCTTCCGCCATGTGGGAATCAACAATGTAAATCAGCGGATCAAATACGCATTCGGAGAAAACTACGGCATTTCCATTACCAGTGAGGTTGGCGTATATACTGCCATTACCATTACCATTCCTTATGAATTAGCGGAAACGGGAGGAACTTATGATAAAACTTTTAATTGTTGATGATGAACCCTTAGTTCAGATTGGAATCAAGTCCATGTTAAACTGGGCTGATTACGGCATTGAAGTATGCGGAACTGCAACCAATGGTCAGGCCGCACTGTCTATGATTAAAGATCTTGCCCCTGAACTTGTTATTACAGATATTAAAATGCCGATTATGAACGGCCTGGATTTAGTAAAAGCCTGTCGGGAACAGTTTGGCCCCATTCCGGTTTTTATTGTCCTTACCAGCTATGAAGAATTTCAGCTTGTACGAACTGCCTTATCATATCAGGTATCTGACTACTTAGTCAAACTGGAATTAGATCCTGTATCTCTGGCAGAATCTATTACAAGAGCGTTAAAACGGCTGGAAGAACAGAAGGCCAGCCAGGCTTATAAGGCTTCCGGAGGCCGTCCTCTTCTCCAAAGCTATCAGGACAAATTTTTTCTTCGCCTTCTTCATAACCTTTTTGACAGCGAAGAACAGTTTCACCTGCAGGTGGCAGATCTGAAGCTGAACTTTTCGGACTCCTGTTATTTTGCCGCCCACTGTGAAATCCATGAATCTGCACAGACGAAAATGAACCATTCCCAGCTTATGAATCTGTATTCCAGCAGTCTGCAGATGATTCGGGAAATCTTATCCCGTTACCTGTCCTTCTATGTAATTTCGCTGGATTTAAAACATTTTGCCTTAATTTTCTATTTTCCATCCATTGAAGAAGCCGACTGGGAGCAGATTTCCAACGCCTTAAACAATGCCTGCAGCATGATTCACAACTATTTCAGCGTATGGATGTCTGCCGGAATCGGTTCTCCTGTGGAACAGCCTATGCTGATTTCCCGCTCCTATCAGGAAGCCAGACAGGCGGCTGCTCATACTTCTCCTGAAAAGCCTATTGCTTTTCTTCAGGAAATCGAGGAAGACACCGACGCATTCCGCAACTATTTTAATATGTCTGTGTTTAAAGAATCCATTAAACAGGCCTTTGAAGAATTTAACACAGATGTACTTCAAAATACCATTGAAGAAATGTGCCAGTTATTTTCTTCCAGTTCCTGCCGGCTGTTACAGGCCGTAGACGGAGCATGCAATATCCTGTACCTGGCCATATCCCTGTTGCCGGAAGGCGAAGATACAGTTGCCAAAATTTTTGAAGATATTCCGGACGGCTACCGCTCTATCTATCAGGCTGCTACTACCCATCAGGTTGTGGAATGGCTGGAAGTGTTAAAAGAAGGGCTGTGCCAGATCCTTCAATCCAAGCGGAAATCTTACAAAGACAATGTTATTACTAATATTCAGAAATATATTGAAGTACATATTGAGGATCGGCTGCTCTTAAATGAAGTAGCCGGAGTCTTTGGATTAAGCCCCAATTATTTAAGCTCCCTTTTTAAAAAGACCTGTAATATCGGCTTTACTGAATTTGTAACGCAAAAGAAAATCAACCTGGCCAAAAGCCTTTTATTAGAAGAAAATTTAAAGATTTATGAAGTAGCAGATCGCCTGGGCTTTGAAAGCGCCTTCTATTTTAGTAAGGTATTTAAAAAAGTAGAAGGAATTTCTCCCAGAGAATTTATACAACAGCACACAGAGGAGGATTTGTAATGTTTTCCCAAGCTTTAGAAACCTGGATCAGCCAACAGGAAGGGCGGATGGACTGCCGTTCTTTTCAGCCTTATCCTACTGCATCTGACAGGACTGCCTGGACCAATGTTCCAGCATCTGTCAGAAAATCTTTAATCGCAAAAGGAGAAGAATTTCTCCATTACCAGTACCCCGTTCTAACGGCGACAGACTTTATGGATTTTACGCGGACCGGCAACCGGGAACGGTATCAAGAACGCCTCTTTAACCGCCGCCTGGCTTTAAACCACCTGGTTTTAGCAGAATGTGCCGAGCACAGCGGACGATTTCTGGATGATATTGTAAATGGGTTGTTCTGTATCTGCGAAGAAGCTGCCTGGCAGCTTCCGGCCCACAATTCTTATATCCGAGATACGCCGCAGCTCATTCTGCCTGATGTAAACCGTCCCGTAGTGGATTTGTTTGCTGCTGAAACTGCTGCAATCCTGTCCACCGCCGCTTATCTGCTGCAGGATGATTTAAATCAGATAAGTCCCGTTATTCTGGGCATGATTCAAAGTAATCTGGAAACCAGAATTTTTAAGCCCTACCTGACTGAACATTTCTGGTGGATGGGGGATGGAAAATCCCATATGAACAACTGGACTTCCTGGTGCACTCAAAACGTGCTGCTGTCTTCTGCATTTTGTCTCCAGTGGTGGAACGAAGAGGTTCCGGAGCATTTAGACATGAATGCCATCTTAAGGCAGGCATGTAAAAGTCTGGATTATTTCTTAGACGAATACGGTACAGACGGCTGCTGCGACGAAGGAGCTCAGTACTTCCGCCACGCCGGCCTTACTCTCTTTGGAGCCATGGAAGTGTTAAACGGAATTTCCGGCAATGCATTTTCCTCTTTATATAGAGAAGAAAAAATCTGCAATATTGCCTCCTACATCTTTCATGTTCACGTAGCCGGCCCATACTATGTAAACTTTGCCGACTGTTCCCCCATTGCAGGACGATGCGGCGCCAGAGAATTTTTGTTTGGAAAACGGACGGAAAATGAAGAACTGATGAGCTTTGTTGCTGCTGATTATCGAGACAGTTCCAATCAGCTTTTTGAAGATGAACACAACCTGTTTTATCGTCTCCAGTCTGTGTTCACTCATAAAGAATTGATGGACTGGGATTGTTCCCATCCCCTGTTTTATCCGGATCTGTACTATCCCAGCGCCGGACTGTTTTTAGCCAGAGACAGTCATTTGTGTCTGGCAGTAAAAGCCGGAGATAATGATGATAGTCACAACCACAATGATGTGGGCAGCTTTACGGTTTATAAAGATGGAAAACCGATCTTTATTGACGTGGGAGTAGAAACCTACACCAAAAAGACCTTTTCTCCCCAGCGCTACGAAATCTGGACTATGCAGTCCCGCTTTCATAATCTTCCCACCTTTGGAGATGACAGCGGCATAACGGCCAGTGACGATATTCCGCTGCATGCAGGCGGCATTATTCAAAAAGCTGGAGAACGTTACTGTGCCAGCCAGGTTTCTGTGGACTTAAGGTCAGAGTCCCCCTGTATTTCCATGGACATCGCACCTGCCTATGGCGACTCCAGGGTAGTGTCCTATAAGCGGACAGCGATTCTTCATAAAGAACCGGAATCATGTATTACAATCACCGATCAGTATCAAGTTCAGGAGCTTCCAGTTACTCTGTCTTTCATGACCTATGAAAAACCGGAAGCAGCCTGGAGCGAAAGTGAACCTCATGTACTGCAGCTTGAGATTGGAAAGCTGGCTTCCTGCCGTATCGCAGGCGCATCCCATGTGGAAATCATTCCGATTCCCATTACTGACGCCAGACTCCAGGGAGCCTGGAAACATGAAATCTATCAGTGCCGGGTAATGCTGGATGGAGAGCATAATGGAGAAGCTGTAATAAATATTTGGTAGCAACTATTCAAGACGGCGGGAAATCCGGTATAAAAAGCTGTTTATAAGCCAGCTTGACACAGCTTTTATACCAGATTTCCCATCAGAAGAATCTCCGATGCTTCTTCATTTGGTAAAATAAAATATTTCTATCCATTACTACTTTGCCCGAATTTCCTGTTTCATGAACAGAATATACGAGGCGCAGAAGGTTCCCAGCATAAATGCAGTCATTCCTGCAAGGTGAGGCCAGATTAAAAGAAGGCTTTGGCTAAAAGACAAATATCCTTCAATGGCTCCTGATAAAGACTGAACCGTCATCAATCCAATGGTTCTGACACTGGGATTCATAATGGTGGTGACTGCCTCGCTGAACAGATAATAAGGAGAAATCCGGTTCAACGCCAGCTGACAGGAATAATTTTTAGCGGAATTAAGCAGCGCCTCCATATTCGTGCCAACCGGATACAGGGCATTGGCAGCAACGCTGACCAGCATGGTCATAAATAAAGAGAAAAACAGCCAGATAGAAATCGATATCATGGCAGAAGTAGCTGCATTCTTGCAAATAACGGAAAACAGCAGGGCCAGCCCCAGCCAAAAGCAGATGTACACACAGGTCAGCAGCAGAAATACGAAAATTCTCGCCAGTTCTTCAGTTGTAGGAACAATGCCGGTTACCAGCATTCATACTGCTCCAATCAAAATTCCCATGGAAAATACCATCATCACAATAATCGTCGTTCCGGCTAAAAATTTTCCATTAATAATAGAATCGCGGTAAATCGGCTGAGAAGTCAGACGGTACAGCGTTCTCTCTGATTTTTCTCCAATAATCCCGTCAAATCCCAGCGCCAATCCTACAAACGGTCCCAGCAGGGCAATAAATGATACAAAGGATGGAATGGAATTTCCGCTGGCTGTATAAAGCTGGTAAGGCCGATTAACGCCAATACAATCAAAATGCGTCTGCTGCGGAAATGATCGGTCATTTCTTTATGATACAGAGCAATCAATCCCTGACGCTGATCATAGCCATCCTGGACAGTCCTGGGCTGCCCTTCGTCAGCTTTCCTGTTCAAAATATTGACGGTAAATTTCATCCAGCTCCCCTCCCTTCTGCTTTAATTCCAGCAGAACATCCCCCTGTTCTGCCAGTGTTTTTCCCATTTCTTTTCGGATGTCCTCAGTTGAATCAATTATAAGAGACTTTCCTTCTCTTCTCACTCTTTCTACACTTTCCAGGGATTCCAGCATCCGAACCAGCTGGGAATCCATCGGTTCAGCCTGAATTTCGGTTATAAAATGGCCTTCTTTTTCCAATTGCTGTCCCAGCGTTTCAATGGGACCGCAGGCAATCAATTTTCCTTCTACAAAAATTCCTACCCTGTCGCAGACCTGCTGAATTTGCTGGAGCTGATGGGAGGAAATCAGAATGGTTCTCTGATCCTCTTCTGCCAGTTCTCTGATTAACTCCAAAAGCTCCCTCATGCCCTGAGGGTCAATTCCCAAAGTCGGTTCATCCATAATAATAACTTTGTGATCTTTCATCAAAACATCTGCAATTCCCAGCCTTTGTTTCATACCTCTGGAATAAGTTCCCGCTTTTTTATCTGCAGCATCCGTCATTCCGACTCTTTGAAGAAGGTTTGCAATTCGCTCTTCCAGAAAATCACCTTTCAGACCATTTAGCCGGCCTGTAAACCGCAGATTTTCCCGTCCGGTTAAATCGTTATAAAATCCCACATTATCTGGCAGATACCCTACAATCCGTTTTACTGCAATGGGTTCTTTGATACAGTCGTGTCCGTCAATCCAGGCAAACCCTTCTGTAGGCTCTGTCAGCCCCAACAGCATCAATACTGTCGTAGTTTTTCCAGCTCCGTTAGGCCCCAGCAGGCCAAATACTTCTCCTTTTCCCACAGTCAGATACAAATTGTCTACTGCCCTTTTCCCTCCATAAATTTTCGTCAGTCCAGAGATCTTTATAATCGGTTCCAGTTTCCTCATTTCATCCATGATTCCACCGCCTTATCTTCTGCCGTATTTCTTAAATACATATCCCATGCCTGCAATCAGCGCCGCAATAATTCCAATTGCCACAATTCCCCAGATAGTTGCAGTCTTTACCGTAACCCGAAACTCTGCACTTCCGGAAGTTTCTGCCACTGATGCAGAAATAGAGGTTACATAGTCACCAGTCATGGCATCTTCACTTGGAGTTATGTGGGCTACTACCTCTTTAGTAGCTCCCGGATCCAGACTCTCAATGGTAGAATTGTCAAATTCCACGGTCCAGCCAGCTGGCGCTGAAGAAGTCAGACTGATATTTTCCAGGGTCACATTGCTGTAGTTAATCACATTTAAGGTTACTGCAGAATCTTTCCCTGCAGAAGTGTCCATACTTAATAAGCCTGTAGGTGTAGTTACTTCCAGCCCATAAGTTCCCGTAATCTTTACATTCAAATCCAGGTTCATAGTCTCTTTGGAAGAAACGGCAGTAATCGGAATAGCATATTCTCCAGCTTCTACATTTGCCGGTGGAACTACCGTAACACCGATTCCCTGTGTTCCGGCAGAATCAATATCAATTGCCGCAATCTGCGTACTTTCCCCAGATGGCTTAAAGCTGACCTGCCAGCCGCTTGGGGCCTGTGCAGATAAACTGTAGGACTGGGTATCGGCTCCATTATTTACAAGGGTTGTATTAAAGGTAAACGTAGTTCCGGACGGGCCTTCCTGGGATGGATACTCTGTGGTAAAGCTGCTCTGTCCATACTCATTTTCACTGATAGTAAATTCCAGTCCTGCTATATCGGAAATCCCGCTGTCGGCGGCGGCATTTAACTGTACCTGATAGGTTCCCTCTACCGCATCTTTGGGAATAGTAAGCTGAAATGTCACTCCTGTTACGGTTTCTCCATTAGCGGCATGGATACTGCTGACAGAGATGCGTCAAATGAAGAGCCGCTGTTATTTTCCAAATCCAGGCTGACAGAAACTGCCTCTCCTGCCTTGACCGTAATTCCAGGATACGCTGTGCTTAACTCAATCCCTCCCGCTGCCTTTGCTGTAAACGGCTGAAAAAACGCCAGCAAAAGTGACAGCATCACCGTAAATATTACCGCATGTTTCAAAATCCTTTCTCTTTGCAGTGCATACACCTTTGTCATAATGTTCCTCTCCTTTAATTGATCCTTTTCTTAATGATCTTAGAGAGAAATTGTGCCCGAAGTATGATTTTTGTGTGAAAAAAGTGTGTTGGCTTTCTAAAAAAAATCTACAGTTAATCAAATCGTACTTATCCTGAAAATTGCGGTAAAATGTCTGTCTGGTAACCTGGCAGGTTTCTACAATCTCTTTTACCGTAATCCGATCCACCGGCGTGGTTTTCATACATTCCTTAATCGCCTGGGCCAAACGATATTTTGTCTTTTCATTTTTTGCGGAAAGTTCTGCCATAGCTCCCTCCATTTCTATAAAATTCCGTGAAATCTGCACCTTAAAATTATACCGTGTCTGCCCAATCTTGACAACCTGTTAAAATCCTGTAAGATATTCTTATACAACAGTTCAGCCATGCAAAGATTCAGACAGAAAAAAGCATTGCTGAACAGTTACATTCTTATAAAGAAGCCGCAGCAGGCGGCAGAATGGAGTACATATATGGAATATGCAGTTGCCCGAATCAAAAAAGGAGAAGGACGTTCCTTAAAAGCCGGAAGTGCCTGGATTTATGATAATGAAATCGATCATGTAACAGGAGATTTTGAAAACGGAGATCTGGTATTTGTAGAGGATTTTGACGGATATCCTCTTGGATGGGGTTTTATCAATACCAACTCTAAAATTACCATACGAATGATGTCCCGCAAAAAAGATGCGGTTATTGATGAAGATTTTATTGAAATGCGGGTACGAAATGCCTGGGAATATCGAAAAACTACTGTCGACACTTCAAGCTGCCGGATTATTTTCGGAGAAGCAGACTTTCTTCCTGGCATTGTCATTGATAAATTTTCAGATGTTCTGGTCGTGGAGTCTCTGGCTTTGGGAATCGATCGTTTTAAGCCTTTGATTCTGGAAAAGCTGAAAAAAGTTCTGGCAGAAGACAACATTCAAATCCGCGGTATTTATGAACGCAGCGATGCAAAAGTCCGTCTTCAGGAGGGTATGGAACGATATAAGGGATTTATCGGCGAACCATTTGACACAAAAGTAGAAATTATAGAAAATGGAGTCCGTTACTTCGTAGACGTTGCAGATGGACAGAAAACCGGATTTTTCCTGGATCAAAAGTACAACCGTCTGGCAATCCAGCGGCTGTGTCCTGGAAAAAAGGTCTTAGACTGCTTTACCCATACCGGCTCTTTTGCCTTAAACGCCGGAATTGCCGGAGCTTCTTCCGTGCTGGGAGTAGACGCCTCGGAACTGGGTGTGGCCCAGGCCAGAGAAAACGCTGAATTAAACGGCCTGTCTGACAGGGTATCCTTTGTCTGTGCAGACGTCTTTGATCTTCTTCCGGAGCTGGAGAAAAAGGGCGAGCAGTTTGATGTGGTAATCCTGGACCCGCCAGCCTTTACCAAATCCCGCAGTTCCATCAAAAATGCAGTCAAAGGCTACCGTGAAATCAACTTAAGAGGTTTAAAGCTGGTAAAGGACGGCGGCAATCTGGCCACCTGCTCCTGCTCCCACTTTATGTCTCCGGAACTGTTTACCAAAACCATAAGAGAGGCGGCAGCAGGAGTTCACAAGAGACTCCGCCAGGTAGAGTACCGGACCCAGGCGGCAGATCACCCCATTCTCTGGTCTGCAGATGAATCCTATTATTTAAAATTTTATATTTTCCAGGTATGTGAGGAGAAGTAAGACTGAATCTAACGAAGAATCCGAGCCGAGTCCGTATGACTGTCCTTCCGGCTGAATAAAGCTGGCCCTGCTCTGTACAAACCTTATGGCATTTGATATAATGTCTAAATGTGTGTCATATTAACGGAAGGAGTCTGAAACATGGATATACTTATCATTATGTGTATTGGCATACTGGCTGGCAGGATTGCTCTGTTTCGCCGTATCAAGAAGCAGAATGAATATGTCTCTCTGGGCTGTACATTTCTTTTAATTTTTTCTATGGGTGTCATGCTTGGAAGAAAAGAGACGTTCTTTGAAGAACTTTCAGAACTGGGAATAACCAGCTTCCTGTTCTTCTTCATCCCTACTCTGCTTTCTATCGTACTGGTTTACTGCCTGACACAAATATTTATGAAAAAACGTAAGAAAACTTCTGCAGAAGGGAGTCAGAAACATTGATCGTTCTTTTAACAATACTTTCCCTGCTTTTCGGCATTGCTTACGGCTATTTGGGTGGAAATAATGCTCTCTTATCATTTCTTACCAATCACTCAAACATTGCCTTATACATACTTATGTTTTCTGTTGGCATCAGTATTGGGATGCATGACGGTATTCTTAAGAAAATAAAAGAATATAATATCCGGATTTTCATAATTCCTGCTGGAATTATTGCCGGATCCCTTCTTGGCGGACTGTTCTGCTCAATAATCCTGAAAATACCTGCCGGACAGGCTGCTGCAGTTGCCAGTGGTATGGGATGGTACAGCCTTGCAGGGGCTACCATCAGCAAATTTGTAGGGGAAGAACTAGGAAGTATTGCTTTTATGAGCAATCTTATGAGAGAGATATTTTCTTTCTTCATTATTCCATTTCTGGCTCTGCGGTTTAACTATTATACCTGCATTGCTCCTGCTGGTGCAACTAGCGAAGATACAACACTACCCGTTATGTTAAAATACACAAATGAAGAAACCGTAGTTCTGTCAGTTTTAAATGGAATTATCTGTTCCTTCTTCGTTCCAATCCTAATCTCTTTATGCCTTAATATAAAATAAAGAAGACATCTCTATAAAGCAGGGAATCTGTTTTTTATGCTATTTCAAGGATTCCCTGCAAAAATATAGGAAAGGGTGCTAAAAAATCATCTGCGTTGACGATTTTTCAGCACCCTTTCATTCATATTTTTTTCTCTGCTGATTGTCTATATTCTTTTCAGATAAGGCATACTGTCCAGAAAATCATCCAGTACACGATAAAACAGCTCAAACATCTCGGACTTCACTTTGTTCTGAGACTTTAAGCATACTTTATAGCAATACAACGCCGGAGGCGGATTTTTCATCTCCATGGCATGCACCTGGTTGGTTCGAATCAGTTCTTCTGCAACCGATACCGGAACAATGGCCCACTGCTCTTCTTCTGTCAGATATTTCGGAATCGTCGGCACTGCATTAATGGAAATATCCGCCATAGACTCTGCTCCAAAAATTTCCTCATGCCACCTGATAAAGTCCCGTCCCCAGGAACTGGAAAGATCGATTTCTTTTTTCCTGTCCAATATGTTTAAATCTATTTTTTCCTGAGGATAAATGCTGTTTTTTGGAACAATTACTCGAAATTCCTCAGCAAAAAGAGGTTCTATCTCAAAATTACGGTTTTCCTGAGGATTTCTTAAAAATGCCATATTGAGATGACCGCTTTCCAAAAGCTGATAGATCTCATCTGTATTGTGGCTTTCCAAACGAAACGTCATCCGACGTTTGGACATGGACGCCGCCTCCAAAAGCTGTGTCAGAAGCTTATAAAAAATGCTGTCATTCATACTGTCATGGCATCCAATGCTGAAAACTGCTTTTGATCCGTTTTGTGAAAAGATTTCAATTCGTTCCCACAACGCTTCGTATTCATATGCTAAAGGCAAAAAGGCCTCTCCATCGCTTGTCAGCTCAATGGTACGATAACCTTTCCTGCGAATAATCAGTTTTACTCCCAGTTCTTTCTCCAGCACACTTAAACGATGGCTGACCGTAGACTGGGTCAGGTATAGTTTTTCTGCTGCCTTCGATATGCTGCTGTATTTTACAATTTCAAGAAACGTTTTTATCTCCCAATGTGTCATAAACTTTCTCCCCAATACGTTCATAAGATTAGTGAAAGGATATTCTGTCTGTAAACTTTCAATCGGCAGAAACGGCTTATTTCGTGCATTGAAACCCTATTTTAGAATTATCTGATTTTAATCATAATACTTTGCCTTTGCAAAGTAAATAATCTTCATTATTTTGTAATATAGAATTATTCCCATATCTTTTAGAAAAATATGCATTTTGTCAATGTTTCGTCATATTTTCTTAACTTTTCAGCAGCCGTAAGCGGGCAAGAAGATACAAACCTGAACTTGTTACACTTTTTCAAACTTTACCTGCTTCTCAAGGCGTCCAATACGCCTGCCACACTTTTTTCCCGCACCTGTATGGTCAGTTCCGGCTCATTAATATGCTCCAGATAATGAGCGTCAGAATTGCTGATAATCCGGCAATTCTCTAAATAAGGATTTTCTCTTCTGAGCTTGTGAAGATTTTTTAAATTTTTTACCTCTGCCGTAGCAAATTTGCTGTCCGGCGGTACAAATCCCAGGTTGGCAATCAGGCTGTTGGCGCTTTTATCAATATGGGCCGGAAACATGACTCCCCCATAGGAGCAGACCAAATCCCATAATCTGTCAAAAGAAATATCCACACTATTAATCAGAAGATTTTTCTCCTCTGACTCCACTTGATCATGCTGATTATAAATCTGCTGCTTTCCGAAAATCTCTGCCTTATTTGGAAATTTCATTAACCGCTCATAAACATATCCGTCAAAATTAAGGGCTGCTTCTAAAGTTGGAAACAGGCAGACGGCGTGAACCTCTTCGGAAGTAGTAATCTCCATCCCAGGAATCGCCAGTACACCGTATTCTTTTGCTGCAGCCATCAGAGCCGGACAGTTGCGGCAGGCATTGTGATCCGTCAGCGCAATGACGTCCAGGCCTTTGACCGCAGCCATGCCCGCTATATTGGCAGGGGTCATGTCATCATCTCCGCATGGCGAAAGGCAGGAGTGAATGTGCAAATCATAGGTCAGGCTGATCATATCCGAACCTCCTTATTTCTCTGCTTTCATTGCCTGATAGACTGCCAGGGCCGTATCAAACACCGGCCCCTCCGTTTCTAATACGGTAATTCCCTGAATCCGGGCTTTCTTAAGTCCATTCTCATCCATATGAAACCCTTCTGCTAAAATCACACAGGCTGCGTCTGCCAGGGAAGCTACTGCCAGGGTATTTAGATTTGCCATTACCGTAACCCAGGCGCATCCCGCCGGAGCCTTGCCCATGGCAACACTTAATAAATCGCAGCAGAATACGGTTTCAATCTCCCTGTCCATGTTATCGCCTGGATTTACCACCCTGGCTATTTGCTTTTCCGCTAAATTTTGTACTGTCATTTATTCGTTATCCTCCCGATTATCCAGCACTGCCATTTCCTCTGAAATGCGCTGGATGTAATCTTTTAACAAATTCACTGTCTCCTCCCCGCTGCGGCCTGTATCTGCCAAATCTCCTGCCAGAACCGATACTTCCTCTGACAGTTTATGGAGATTTTCCCTTAAATTGTAAACGCAGTCCGTCTCTGTAGCTTCGCCCCGTACAATGTCCTCTGCCAGAGCCTTGCAGGTAGGCGCTCCGCAGGAACCGCAGTCCAGGCCAGGCAGTTTTTTGCACAGCCTTTCTACCTGATTGAGCCTGGAAAAGCTTTCCATAATATTGTTTCCCAGACGGAATACCGGCTCATACTGAACCCCTGTTGTCCATGGAATTACCGGTTCTGTTTCCTCCTCCACATGGCTTCTGGCTACCGGCATGTATTTCCTCAGCTGTTTCAGTTTTACCTCTGCCACATAAGGATTTTCTACGTTTAAAACCCCTCCCACGCAGCCGCCGGGGCAAGCGCTTAATTCCACAAAACGCAGATTGTTAAACTTTTGATCCTCCAAATCCTCCAGAACCCGAATTACATTTTCAATCCCATCTGCTGCCAGATAATTTTCTGTAAACAATCCGCTGGCTTCTCCGCCGGATCTTCCCCAGCTGATTCCGATTTTGCCTGCTGTACCAATTTCCAGATAATCGTCCTTTACTGCCTTCATTCTGGAAAGCAGCTGGGGATATACATCTTTAATTGCCAAAACACAGTCTACCTCGCTTTTTTCCGTTCCCAAAGGCGCTTTTACATAAGTCACCTTGGAGGGGCACGGAGAAATAAATACGATTCCGATTTTCTCCCTCGGGAGTCCTGTCATTTTCAACGCCCTTTTAACTGCCAGGGACGCCGCTACCTCTACCGGCGGATTTAAAGGCAGCATATGCGGGATCAGATTTGGAAACCTGACCCGAATCAAACGCACAATAGACGGACAGGCCGTGCTGATTAGAGGGAGCTTTTCCTCATGGGACGATATGTACTCTCTCGTAGCCTCGCTGACCATTTCTGCTGCTGCGCTGACTTCAAATACATCATTAAATCCCATTAACAGCAAGGCATTCAGCACAATATTTACGTCATCTAAATTGTTAAACTGACTGTACAGCGCCGGAGCCGGAAGGGCCACGGTATATTCATATTTTTTCAGGACGTCCAGCCTGTCATAAACCGCACGCTTTGCGTGATAGGGACAGACCCTGATACATTCGCCGCAGTCAATGCAGAATTTGCTGTTAATCCTGGCTTTTCCTCCCCGTACCCTGATGGCCTCAGTCGGACACCGCTTAATACAGTTAATGCAGCCCTTGCATAGTTCTGCATCCAGGCGTACAGAATGGTAAAATTTATCCATTATATCATCACCACCATTGTAATCTTGGTTCCTTCTCCGATTCTGGTATCTATTTCCATGGTATCGGTATATTTTTTCATATTGGGAAGTCCCATTCCGGCTCCAAATCCCAGCGAACGGACTTCGTCAGGAGCCGTCGAATAGCCTGCCTGCATGGCTAGATCCACATCAGGAATACCAGGCCCCACATCATCTAAAATCATGCGGATTTTTTTCGGAGTAATCTCTACGGTAATTGCTCCTCCATTTGCATGAATTACCATATTGATTTCTCCTTCATACATGGCAATCGCCACTTTTCTCACTACCTCAGGACTGACTCCCAGCTGTTTCAGTTTCTTTTTCACATCGCTGCTGGCTTCTCCTGCCCGTGTAAAATCATCTCCTGAGATCTCATAATTCAGAACAATCGCTTCTTCCATCAGATTGCACCTCCTCCCAGGCCTGCTTTATACAGCATACCGCAGGCGGAAAACATCCTGTGGCCTGTCGCCAGTACTACCAGTCCGCTTTCATCTGCTAATTGAAGAATGGTTTCATCCGGCTTTTTTCCTCTGACAAAAATAATACATACAATATCCAGCATTTCCGCAGTCCGGATCACCTGCGGGTTGCAGAGACCTGTAAGCAGAATGGAATGATCTTTGGAAAATGCCAGCACGTCGCTCATCATATCTGATCCGCAGGCGCTTCTCACTTCCTGGTCAAGCCGTTCCTTCCCCACCAGAACTCTTGCTCCTAATGTCTCCATGGCATCTCTTACTGTCATATCCAATCCCCTCTTTCATATATTTATAGTGTTGTAAACTTCCACACCAAGAATACCATTCTTTTTATTAATTATCAACAAATATTAATTTCGTGCATTTTGCTATTTTTAGAATTTTTGTAGATTTTTCATCAACCCTGTGCTAAAATATACCCTATAATGTCCAATAGATTATAGACTTGAATAAGGAGGTTACATAATGGCTTGCACAAAAACTACTGTCCCATTTTCCGGGACAAAAGAGCAGGAGGCAGCGTTAAAAGAAACCATTGCCCAGCTCAAAGACACTCCAGGCTCCCTTATGCCGATTATGCAGAAGGCCCAGGAAATCTACGGCTATCTTCCTATCGAAGTACAGACTATGATTTCTGATGAAACAGGGATTCCGTTGGAAAAAGTATACGGTGTGTCTACCTTCTACGCTCAGTTTGCTTTACAGCCCAAGGGCAAATATAAAATTTCCGTCTGTCTTGGAACTGCATGCTACGTAAAAGGTTCCGGCAACATTTTCAGCAAACTGGAAGAGCTTCTGGGAATTACCAACGGCGAGTGCACTCCTGACGGCAAATTTTCACTGGATTCCTGCCGCTGCGTCGGCGCATGCGGACTGGCTCCCGTTATGATGATTAACGACGAGGTTTACGGCCGCCTGGTTCCCGATGATATTCCAGGTATTTTAGCAAAATATAATTAAGCCTATGATGACAGAAATTTCCTTAAATGTTCTGGATGTTTCCGAAAACTCCACCAGAGCCGGAGCAACCCTGGTCGCCATTACCATTGAGGCCCAGACTGCAGCTGATACTCTTACCATTACAATCGAAGATAATGGCTGCGGCATGAGCCCTGAACAGGCAGCCAGCGTGACAGACCCTTTTTTTACAACCCGAACTACTCGAAAAGTCGGTCTTGGGATTCCTTTTTTCAAATATGCTGCGGAAAGCACTGGGGGAAGCTTTTCCATTCAGTCGGCTCTTGGAAAAGGGACTACAGTCACAGCAGTTTTCGGCCTGTCCCATATTGATCGAATGCCCTTAGGAGATATATCCGGCACCATCCACACCCTGATTGTCTACCATCCGGATACGGATTTTGTTTATACCTATCAATATGACGCAGAATCTTTTACCCTGGACACCAGACAGCTTCGGGAAATTCTGGGAGACGTTCCCTTTGATACCCCCGAAGTGTCCCAATACATTATGGAATATCTGACAGAAAATAGACAGGAAGTTGACGGTGGAAATTTAATTTAACCGTCTGCAAATTGTTGCTGCCTAACAGTAACCACAGATTGGAGGACTACTATGAAAAGCCTTGCTGAATTAAAAGCTATCCGCGACAGGGTTCAGGGTCAGGTAAGCATGCGCGCTGAAGACCACAACCACATCCGCGTTGTAGTTGGTATGGCAACCTGCGGCATTGCCAGCGGAGCCAGACCCGTTTTAACCACTCTTGCCAATGCAGTTCAGGAAAAAGGCCTGACTGACAAGGTTGCCGTTACCCAGACCGGATGTATCGGCCTGTGCCAGTATGAACCTATTGTAGAAGTAATGGAACCTGGCAAAGATAAAATTACCTACATCAAAATGAATCCTGACAAGGCCCTGGAGGTAGTGGAGCGCCACTTAATCGGCGGCCATGTAATCGAGGATTACACCTTAAATAAAGCTGACATTAAATAAAAGGAGGAAGCAGAATGTATCGTTCACACGTTTTAGTCTGCGGCGGCACGGGATGTACTTCCTCTGGCAGCCAGCAGATTATGGAGGCTTTAAAATCTGAAATTGGGAAAAATGGCCTGGCCGACGAAGTTGCCGTAGTCCAGACCGGATGCCACGGCCTCTGCGCCTTAGGCCCGATTATGATTATCTATCCGGACGCTACTTTCTATTCTATGGTTAAAGTAGAAGATATTCCGGAAATCGTTTCTGAACACCTGTTAAAAGGACGTGTTGTTACCCGTCTTTTATATAAGGAAACCGTTACTCCTGCCGGAAAGATCAAATCTCTGGCTGATACGGACTTCTATAAAAAACAGCATCGTATCGCCCTGCGTAACTGCGGTATCATTAACCCAGAAGTCATTGACGAGTATATCGGTACTGGCGGCTACGAAGCTTTAGGTAAAGTTTTAACAGAAATGACTCCTGACGAGGTAATTCAGCTTCTGTTAGACAGCGGCTTAAGAGGCCGTGGCGGCGCTGGATTCCCTACTGGATTAAAATGGAAATTAGCCCGTCAAAATGATGCAGATCAGAAATATGTCTGCTGTAACGCCGACGAAGGCGACCCAGGAGCATTTATGGACCGTTCTGTATTAGAGGGTGACCCTCATGCAGTATTGGAAGCTATGGCCATTGCCGGCTATGCCATCGGCGCAAACCAGGGTTATATTTACGTCCGCGCAGAGTACCCGATCGCCGTTGAGCGTCTTCGTATTGCAATCGGCCAGGCCCGTGAATACGGATTGTTAGGCAAAAATATTTTCGATTCCGGATTTGATTTTGATATTGACTTACGTCTGGGCGCTGGAGCTTTTGTCTGCGGTGAAGAGACTGCTCTTATGACCTCTATTGAAGGCAAACGAGGCGAACCAAGGCCCCGTCCTCCATTCCCTGCACAGAAAGGTCTGTTCGGCAAACCTTCTATTTTAAATAATGTAGAAACTTATGCAAACATTCCTCAGATTATTTTAAACGGACCAGAATGGTTTGCTTCTATGGGAACAGAAAAGTCCAAGGGTACCAAAGTATTTGCTCTTGGCGGCAAGATTCATAATACCGGCTTAGTAGAGATTCCTATGGGAACGACTCTTCGTGAAGTTATTGAGGAAATCGGCGGCGGAATTCCAGGCGGCAAGAAATTTAAGGCAGCTCAGACCGGCGGTCCTTCCGGCGGCTGTATCCCTTATGAGCATTTTGATATTCCTATCGACTATGACAATCTGATCTCCATTGGTTCCATGATGGGTTCCGGCGGCCTTATTGTTATGGACGAAGACGACTGTATGGTAGACATTGCCAAATTCTTCCTGGAATTTACCGTTGAAGAATCCTGCGGCAAATGTACCCCATGCCGTATCGGTACCAAGCGTATGCTGGAAATCTTAGACAAGATTACCAAAGGTACTGCTACTATGGAAGATTTGGATAAGCTGGAAGAACTGTGTTATTACGTAAAAGAGAATGCGCTGTGCGGACTTGGACAGACTGCTCCAAATCCGGTTCTTTCCACCCTGCGCTATTTCCGTGATGAGTATGAAGCTCATATTAAAGAAAAACGCTGTCCTGCAGGCGTATGTAAAGCGCTTCTGTCCTACCACATTGACAGAGACAAATGTAAGGGATGTACCCTGTGCGCCCGTAACTGTCCTGCAGACGCAATTATCGGTTCTGTTAAAAATCCACACTTCATTGATACTGACAAGTGTATCAAGTGCGGTACCTGTATCGAGAAGTGTAAATTCGGCGCAATCTATAAGAAATAAGGGAGGAAAGAACATATGGAGAACGTTACGCTTAAAATCAACGGCATTGAAGTCACTGCTCCAAAGGGTTCCACCATCCTGGAAGCAGCCAGACTTGCCAACATTGAGATTCCTACCCTGTGTTTCTTAAAGGAAATCAATGAAATCGGCGCATGCCGTGTCTGTGTTGTAGAAGTAAAAGGAGCCCGCTCTTTAGTGGCTTCCTGTGTATATCCGGTAAATGAGGGAATGGAAGTCTGGACCAATACTCCGAAAGTACTGGAATCCAGAAAGAAAACCGTACAGCTTCTGCTGTCCAACCATAACCGTTCCTGCCTGTCCTGCGTCCGCAGCGGTCACTGCGAACTTCAGGAGCTGGCGCACAATCTTGGAGTCGAAGACGAAGGTTATTATGACGGCGCTGTGACACCGTCCTGTATTGATGATTCTGCTGCTCATATGATCCGCGATAACAGCAAGTGCGTACTGTGCCGCCGCTGTTCAGCAGTCTGCGAGCACGTTCAGGGAATCGGCGTGATTGGTCCGAATATGCGTGGATTTAATACCCATATCGGCTCTGCATTTGAAATGGGCTTAGGCGAGACCTCCTGCGTATCCTGTGGCCAGTGTATCGCTGTATGTCCTACTGGCGCTCTTACTGAAAAGAGCAATATTGACGACATCTTTGCTGCCATTGCAGATCCAACCAAGCACGTAGTTGTTCAGACTGCTCCTGCTGTCCGTGCTGCCCTGGGTGAAGAATTTGGACTTCCCATTGGCACCAATGTAGAAGGCAAAATGGCGGCTGCACTCCGCCGCTTAGGCTTTAACAGGGTATTTGATACTGATTTTTCCGCTGACTTAACGATTATGGAAGAGGCACACGAATTCCTAGATCGCGTTCAAAACGGCGGAGTACTGCCTCTGATTACCTCCTGTTCACCAGGCTGGATTAAATACTGCGAGCACTACTTCCCTGATATGACCGAGAATCTTTCTTCCTGTAAATCTCCGCAGCAGATGTTTGGCGCTATTATCAAGTCCTATTATGCTGCGAAAGCCGACATTCCAGCAAAAGATATTGTATCAGTCAGTGTAATGCCCTGTACAGCCAAGAAATTTGAGATTGGACGCCCAGATGAAGCTGCTAACGGCGTACCGGATGTAGACTACACTATGACCACCAGAGAACTGGCCAGAATGATTAAAAAAGCTGGTATCCGGTTCTTAGATCTGCCAGATGAGAAATTTGACGATCCGTTGGGACGTTCTACCGGTGCAGCCGTAATCTTCGGCGCTACCGGAGGCGTTATGGAAGCCGCCCTTCGTACTGCAGTAGAAACCTTAACCGGAGAAGAACTTCCATCTGTTGATTTTACTGAAGTCCGTGGTACAAAAGGCATCAAAGAAGCCACTTACCACGTTGCCGGCATGGACGTAAAGGTTGCAGTTGCTTCCGGCCTTGGCAATGCAAGAGAGTTGTTAAATAAAGTAAAATCCGGAGAAGCCAATTATCACTTTATCGAGATTATGGGCTGCCCAGGCGGCTGTGTAAACGGCGGCGGACAGCCTCAGCAGCCTGGCCACGTACATAATACCGTAGATATTCCGGCTCTGCGTGCAAAGGTTCTCTATGACTGTGATAAAAACAATCCAGTCCGCAAGTCCCATGAGAATCCGGCTGTAAAAGAATTATATGCCAACTATTTAGGCCAGCCAGGCAGTCCTCTGGCTCACCATCTCCTGCATACTACCTATGTAAAGAGAGAAATTAATAAGCACTAGCATAAAGGATAGGAGCATGAATCCGAAAGGAACCCTTTTTCTTCTGGGAATCCTTTCGGATTTTTGTATACTTTAATAAGCAGCAGTTCAGCCATTCTTTTATGATGCTTTTTATGGTTTCCCTCTTGTCATCTAGTATCCAATACTATATAATAGAGCTAAGAGGTGACAACATGAGCAAAACAAATGAAGAGCGTTTAAAGGATCTGTTTGACAGACTGGATTCCCTGTCCTATATTAAGCCGGATTCCATTCCTGATATTCCGCTGTACATGGATCAGGTAACTACGTTTATGGACGAACATCTTGGCCACACAAAGCGCTATCCAGAGGACAAGGTTCTGACCAAAACCATGATTAACAATTATGCCAAAAATAATCTCCTGCCTCCGCCTATTAAGAAAAAGTATTCTAAAGAGCATATGCTGATGCTGGTTTTCATCTATTACTTTAAGAATCTTCTTTCTTTTAATGACATTGAGGAACTGTTCCGGCCTATTTCAGGAGAACATTTTAACGGGCAGTCCGGCCTGTCTTTGGAACAGATTTATAATGAAGTATTTGCCCTGGAACATGGACAGATGGAACATCTCAAAGCAGACGTTATGGAAAAATTCCGTCTGGCATCCCAGACTTTCAGCGAAGCCGAAGAGGACGACCAGCAGTATCTTCAGTTATTTTCCTTTATCTGCGAGCTTTCCTTTGATGTGTATTTAAAAAATCAGATGATCGAAATGCTGATTGACGGGCTTAGGGAAGAAACAGGCGCCGGGGCAAAGAAAAAGAAATAAAAAACAAGGTTACTGCAAAACACATCAACTTCATTTCGCAGTAACCTTGCTCTTTTTCCGGCAGCGTTGCTGCCTATATCTTATATAGCTCCTTAACTACACAAGAAACTTTTTTGATAAATCGTAACTGTTCAGGACGGAGGGCATCTTCTTGTCCGGCTTTGCCGAACAAGAAGCATCGGAGATTCTTCCGATGTGAAATCTGGTATAAAAAGCTGTTTACAAGCCAGCTTGACACAGCTTTTTATACCAGATTTCCCGCCATCCTGAATAGTTACGATAAATCATTGAATTAAAAATCAACACTATTTTTCTTGTTCTTCTAACCTGGCAAATACCATGTCATAGCCGTCATTTCCATAGTTCAGAGAACGGTTCACACGACTGATGGTCGCTGTGGAAGCTCCGGTCTTTTCTGCAATTTCCAGATACGTCTTGCCCTCCCGCAGCATCTTTGCTACTTCGTAGCGCTGAGACAGGGAAAGCAGCTCATTAATCGTACATACGTCTTCAAAAAATACATAGCACTCTTCTGGTGACTTTAACGTCAAAATTGCCTGAAACAGGTGATTGACCGCATCTGTCCTAAGTTTTTTGTTCATGTATTAACGCCCCTTTTTGACTTTCATTTTAATATGCTGTTATTTTAACATACTAAAGTTTCAAAGTCTACAGTTTCAAATCAAGAAAGCAGAAATTTTTCTACTACCAGCGCCACTCCATCCTCATTGTTAGATGCAGTAATGTAATCTGCTGCTTTTCGTACCGGTAAAACACCATTTTCCATGGCAACCCCAAGACCCGCATATTTTATCATAGTTAAGTCATTATACCCGTCTCCGCAGGCAATCATCTCTTCTCTAGGAATTCCCAAAATCTGTAACAGTACCTCTAACCGCTGGGCTTTGTCGATTCCCTTTGGAAGAATTTCCAGGAAAAACGGTTCTGAACGGTATACGGAAAAATCTCTTCCCAAAGCTGCTTTTACAAGAGGCTCTACAGTTGCCAGATAGTCTCCGTCGTCCACCATAAGAAATTTGGGGACTGTAATGCCGGTTACATAGTCTGCCATATCGCCCATCTCTCGAACCGTCATCTGATTAATCCCTGCTTCCAGCTCTACATACTGATCGTCCTTTTTCCGGGTAATAATAGTATCTCCTTCATAAGTCAGGATATTAACCCCATGTTCCTCTGCCAGCTTTACTATCGTATGGTTCATGTTCTGAGGCAGTAAAACCGGCGACACCGTCTCCCCTGTCCTGCAGTTGATAATCATTCCGCCGTTAAAGGCCAAAATATAGCCGCCATACTGTTTCATTTTCAGCTCTTCTGCCAGATGCAAAATCCCCTGAACAGGACGGCCAGAGGCCAGAACCACGATTTTCCCGCGTTTCTGTGCCTCCATAAGCGTTTCCTTTGTTCTGGGAGTAATCTTCTTCTCCCGATTGGTCAGTGTGCCGTCTAAATCCAGCACAATCATTTTATAATCCATGACTTCTCCACATGTATCTTTTTGTCCGGTCTGCGCCATTTCCAGCCATTATGCCTTTTGGCGGTTCCGGTTGTAATTGATCAGACAGCCAGCCTTTACAATCTCTCTTTCCTCGGCTGTCATATCTGCAATATATAACTGAATTTCCTTGATTTCGTTTCCAACTACATAGGCCTTGATATCCTGCAAATCCCCGTCTAACGCCTTACGGATGCCCGGAATGTAGATATAATCGCCTACTTCAAATCCCGGCTCTGCTTCCATCTGGAAGGGCAGCATTCCCCAGTTCATCACGTTGGAACGATAGCGCTTGGTCGCATATTCTTTGCAGATATTGGCAAGTCCGCCAATTACTCTCTGGCAGCTGGCCGCCTGCTCTCTGGCAGAACCGTCTCCTGGCTTTACTGCATAAACCATGCTTCCGATTTCCGTATCCATAACCTGAACCTCTTCATTGCCTGGAATGGTTCGGATCTGATCAAATACCTTCTTTAATTCTGCATCCAGTGTCATTGGATCGGTTCCGGCAACTCTGGCCTTTTCTAACTTGTCCACTTCTTTCGTGCGGCCAACGTACTCCGGATCTCTTCTGGATAAAGTAAATTCTGCCAGTCCCAGAGGATTGGAACGGTAGGAAGAGGTTTCTCCTGACGGAATTAACTCATCTGTGGTGGTAACTGCGTCCATAATCTTAGAGCAGACTTTTACTACAATGTTGTCAGCCAGAGGGCTCATTTCCGGCCAGTCCTTAATATTGGGGCCGTAAATTAATTCCGCTTTCTCGTCTCCTTTTTCAAAGCCAAAATATACTCTGTGATCGTAAGAAGTCCGGTCAAATTCATAAGCCGGAACCTTTCCAAAGCACTCCATTCCTTCTGCTGAGGTTAAAATACCGCCATTGGCTGCTGTAGCTGCAATGGAACGGGCGTCCATAAGGGCAACTGCTGCCATCTGGCCATTTCCTGGCTTTGAACCTTCACGGTTAGGGAAGTTTCTGGTAGTATGGCGGATACTCAAGCCATTGTTGCAAGGTGTATCGCCAGCGCCAAAGCAAGGGCCGCAGAATGCTGTACGGATAATTGCGCCTGCAGCCATCAGGTCGGATACGGCACCTTTTTTCACCAGATCTGCAAACACCGGCTGAGAAGATGGATATACGGCCAATGAGAATTCATCACAGCCGCAGTTCTTTCCTCTTAACGCATTGGCAGCCTCAATCACATTGGTATAGTTGCCGCCTGCACATCCGGCAATAATTCCCTGCTGAACCAGCAGCTTTCCATCTTTTATCTTATCAGTCAGCGTAAAAGAAGCCTTTCCTCCGCCTACCTGTTCTGCACTCTTTTCTACCTCTCTTAAAATATCGGAAAGGTTTGCATTTAATTCATCAATCTCATAGGTGTTGCTTGGATGGAATGGCAGGGCAATCATTGGCTTAATGGTGCTTAAATCTACATATACACAGCCGTCATAATATGCCACATCCGCAGGCTTCAGCTCTTTATAATCCTCTCCCCGTCCATGCATGGTCAGATATGCCTTGGTGTCTTCATCTGTTTTCCAGATTGAGCTTAAACAGGTGGTTTCTGTAGTCATAACGTCTACGCCATTTCTGAAGTCCGTATCCATAGAGGCAATGCCAGGGCCTACAAACTCCATCACTTTATTCTTTACATATCCGCTCTTAAATACAGCGCCAATAATAGCCAGGGCAATATCCTGAGGGCCTACACCTACATTGGGCTTACCGTCCAGGTAAATGGCAACGACACCTGGATAGGCCACGTCATATGTATCTCTTAACAGCTGCTTTACCAGCTCGCCGCCGCCTTCTCCTACTGCCATGGTTCCCAGGGCTCCATAACGGGTATGGCTGTCAGATCCTAAAATCATTTTGCCGCAGCCTGCCATCATTTCTCTCATATACTGGTGAATGACTGCAATGTGAGGCGGAACATAGATACCGCCGTATTTCTTGGCAGCAGAAAGGCCGAACATGTGATCATCCTCATTAATCGTACCGCCTACTGCACACAGTGTATTGTGGCAGTTTGTCAGTACATATGGTATCGGAAACTTTTCCATACCAGACGCTTTCGCAGTCTGGACAATTCCTACAAACGTAATATCGTGGGACGCCATAGCGTCAAAACGCAGTTTTAAATGATCCATATTATCTGCAGTGTTGTGGGCCTCTAAAATAGAATAGGCAATCGTACCCTTTTTTGCCCCTTCTTTATCAGCAGCTTTTCCTGTCATGGCTTCTACTTTTGCCGCCTCTGATTCCGGAACCAGAGAATCTCCATTTACCAGATACACGCCGCCGTCATATAATGAAATCATATCGTATTCCTCCTTGCACAGTGATTGCAGTAAATTCGGTTTCTTTATTTATAACATTAATACCGTCCGTATACAAGGGGCAATCCATCTAACAGTAAGATAATTTCGCTGTTTTCAGTTAAAGAGTACAAAAATTGGAACCTGCTGTCTGTTTCGGCATAAGATACACTAAACTGCCTGCTATTTGGAGGTTTTATGAAAAAGTTTTCTTTCCCTGCCGTAATTGCTTCTGTCGTTTTTTCCTTTACGATTTTTTCCCTTACGGCCTGTTCTTCCCAGGATTCATCTGAACCGACGTCTCAGTCTCTTCCTGTTACCTTAAGTGAAGTGGCCCACTCCATCTTTTATGCTCCTCAGTATGCCGCTGTCGAACTGGGGTATTTTAATGAAGAAGGAATCGACCTGACTCTGGTAAATGGCGCAGGCGCCGACAAGGTTATGAGCACTCTCTTATCCGGTGACGCTGATATTGGCTTCATGGGATCTGAAGCCAGTATTTACACCTACGCCAATGGTGCAGAAGACTATGCAGTTAATTTTGCCCAGCTCACTCAGAGAGCCGGTAATTTTTTGGTTGCCAGAGAACCGAATCCGGATTTTTCCTGGGAGAAGCTGTCCGGCGCTTCTGTTCTCGGCGGAAGGGCCGGTGGAATGCCCCAAATGGTTTTTGAATATATTTTAAAAAAGCATAACTTAGATCCGAAAACCGACCTTTCCATTGACCAAAGCATTAGTTTTGGTCTGACTGCAGCTGCCTTCCCATCCAGCTCTGCCGATTATACCGTAGAGTTTGAACCCTTTGCCACAGCCTTGGAAAAAGAAGGAAACGGTTACGTAGTCGCTTCCCTTGGAACAGAATCCGGTTATGTGCCTTATACGGCTTATTGTGCCAAAAAAAGCTTTTTAGAAAAAAATCCCCACATAATCCAATCCTTTACCAATGCAATCCAAAAAGGATTAAATTATGTAAACTCTCACTCTTCCGAAGAAATTGCCCAAGTCATCCATCCCCAGTTTCCGGACACGGATTTAGACAGCCTGACTGCCATTGTCAGTCGTTATAAAGAGCAGGATACCTGGAAAACCGATACCCTTTTTGAGGAGGATAGTTTTTACCTGCTGCAAAATATCCTGGAGGAAGCCGGACAGCTTCCAGAACGGGTACCCTATGAAAAGTTGGTAACTAAGGAGTTTTCACAAAAAGCCGCTGAATAGCTGGAAATCCCCAGCATTCTGCCGCAGCTCCCAGAACACAAAGCCCAAACAGGCTTCCTATAAGAATCAGTTTGGGCTTTCCCCTGTCTTTTCCTGCCAGCGCCGCCAATCCCAGCCAGGCAGCTCCGTAAAACAGGCTGTGTGGAAAAGTTGTAATCAGGAAATACCACAAACCAGCCAAACCTTTTTGCCAGGTAAACACCGATAAAGTAACCCCCATCGTCACCCCTGCATAACCAAAAATCCCCAGAAAGCAGGCTCTGCCATAGGGCGTCATCCCCATCAGCCATCCCATAAATGCAGCAAAACATCTCCTGCTAAGTAAATGCAGAAACAGCGGAAGTTCTCCGGATATTGTTTCCTGATTTGTTCCTCCTGCTGAAAATGGAAATGCGCTTAAACCGGATTTTACCTCTGCACTGGTCAAATGAAACAGAATTGTCCCCATTACCACACCCAGTAAAAAACTTATCAAAAGTCCATCCCCATAAGACATACGAATTTTTTTCATATAAAAAACAGCCTCTTGTCATCATTTATCACAATGTATGCGAGAGGCTGTCTTCTTATTTCAGGCTTTTTATTTCTGATTTCCGTACTTGGCTGCATAGGTCATAATTGCAGCTACTGTTTTTCCATCTGTCATCTTGCCGGAATAGATCAATTCCTGTAAATCTTTCAGATCCCATTCTTCAATATCAATCTGTTCATCTTCATCTAAATGCTGTTTAGAAGGGATGAGATCTCTGGCCAAAAAGATATCAATATATTCATCACAAAAAGCAATAGTTGTGTTAACGCTTAACAGATATTCCAGCTTTTCACAGCGAAATCCCGTTTCTTCTTCTAATTCCCGATAAGCACATTCAATCTTCGGCTCGTTGGGATCATCCAGTTTTCCTGCCGGTATTTCCAGAGTGTACCGATCCAGGGCATTGCGGTACTGGCGTACCATCAAAATCTTTCCCTCTGCTGTAACCGGAACTACTGCCGCAGCGCCGTCATGGTGAATAAAATCCCAATGTGCTTCATGGCCGTTGGCGATTACCGTATCCTCGTAAAATTTTAATATGGTTCCTGTGTACTTTAACTCTCTGCTTTTCCGAATCACCGGCACTTTTTCCTGATTATCCATAAGACCTTCCTTTCCTCTCTGCTTTTTGCAGAACCAATTTCACACTCTTTTTATACTCTTTCTGCTTCTCAACCTACTTTTTCAGCTCAGCATTTTTCAGATAACTTGCATCACAGGCCTTGATAATGGCACTGCGAAATCCGTTTTCTTCCAAGGCTGATACGCCCTCAATGGTTGTCCCACCTGGTGAACAAACCATATCTTTTAATTCGCCAGGGTGTTTTCCTGTCTCCAGCACCATCCTGGCGCTTCCTAAAACCGCCTGGGCCGCCATTTCATAGGCGTCCTTTCTGGGCAGTCCATATTTTACTGCTCCATCTGCCAGAGCCTCAATAAACATATAAACATATGCCGGTGAACAGCCGCTGACACAGCCGACTGCGTCAATCAATGACTCCGGAACGAATTTCATCTTTCCAAAGGAGTTAAAAATACATTCTATCTCATTGATTTCATCAGGGGAAAACCGTTCTTTTTCCATACATACGCCGCTCATCCCTTCCCCCACCAAAGCAGGAGTGTTGGGCATTGCTCGTACAATCCGTTTATCAAATCCCAGCTGCTCTTTTAAATATTGTACATCAATACCGGCAGCAATGGAAATCACAACCTGTTCCGGTGTTATCACAGAAGCCAATTCTTCCATTACCTGGCTAAAATACTGTGGCTTTACTGCCAGAATAACATATTTGGACTGCGCTGCACAGGCTTTTCCATCTGCAGCCGCCTGAACTCCAGTCTGCTCTTCCACCCATAACATACGTTCCCGATTTACTTCCGAAAACGTCACTTCTTTTTCAGACATATAAGCCAGCAGTCCTTTTAGAATTGCATAACCCATATTCCCCATTCCAATAAATCCAACCTTTGCCATCTTGCCTCCCTTTCCAGTCCTGAAAACAAAAAGGCGCCTGGACATTACCCTATGTATGGGTGTCCAAACGCCTTCGTCATTGTTAGAATTAATAGAAGTTACTTTGCGTAATCAATTACCCTTGATTCACGGATAACGTTTACCTTAATCTGTCCTGGATATTCCAGTTCGTCCTCAATTCTCTTTGAGATATCACGAGCCAGCAATACCATGCCGTCATCGTTAATCTGCTCCGGAACAACCATAATCCGGACTTCCCTTCCTGCCTGAATAGCAAAAGACTTGTCCACTCCCTTAAAGGAATTGGTAATATCTTCTAACTGCTTCAATCTGTTGGTATATGTTTCCAGAGTCTCTCGTCTTGCGCCTGGCCGTGCAGCAGAAATCGTATCTGCAGCCTGGACAATGCAGGCAATCAAACTCTGAGGTTCAACATCGCCATGGTGGGATTCCACTGCGTTAATAACAGTCGCTGATTCCTTATACTTACGGCACAAGTCAACGCCCAGCCGAATATGGGAACCTTCCATCTCATGGTCAACGGACTTTCCAATGTCATGTAATAATCCGGCACGTTTTGCCAAACGGACATCTAAGCCCATCTCAGCCGCCAATAGGCCAGAAAGCTGTGCTACTTCAATTGAATGCTTTAATGCGTTCTGTCCATAGCTGGTTCTAAATTTCATCTTGCCCAGAAGTTTTACCAGTTCAGGATGGATGCCATGAATACCTACTTCAAGAGTAGCGGCTTCTCCCTCTTCCCTCATCATAGTTTCTACTTCTTTTTGTGCTTTTTCAACCATTTCTTCGATTCTGGCCGGATGAATACGTCCGTCCACAATCAAACGTTCCAATGCAATACGGGCTACTTCTCTTCGAATTGGATCAAATCCTGATAATACTACTGCTTCCGGAGTATCATCAATAATCAGTTCCACGCCGGTTAAGGTCTCCAGAGTACGGATATTACGTCCCTCTCGACCAATAATTCGGCCTTTCATTTCATCATTAGGAAGCTGTACCACAGAGACTGTTGTCTCTGCAACATGATCGGCAGCACATCGCTGAATGGCTGTCACGATATAATCTTTCGCCTTTTTGTCGGCTTCTTCTTTTGCCTTGTTTTCCAGTTCCTTAATCAGTTTTGCTGTGTCATGCTTTACGTCTTCTTCAACAGATTTTAAAAGATATTCCTTTGCCTGTTCGGAGGTTAGGCCTGAAATTCTCTCCAGTTCCTGTATCCCTTTCTCGTAAAGTAAATCCACTTCTGCAGAACGCTTGCCTAAAGATTCCTCTCTGGAAAGTAATCCTGCTTCCCTTTTTTCAAGGGCATCTGCTTTCTTTTCTACGTTCTCTTCCTTGCTTAATACTCGCCGTTCATAACGCTGAAGTTCTGCTCTTCTCTCTTTCGTTTCCTTTTCCAGCTCATTCTTAGTCTTTAAAGACTCTTCCTTCGCTTCCAGAAGAGCTTCCCGCTTCTTGGTTTCTGCTACCTTTAACGCTTCATCTATTATCTCCCTGGACTTTTCTTCGGCAGAGCCAATCTTACTTTCATAAGACTTAATACGGTATTGAGTTGCCGCAATCCAGGTAATAACAGCTACTACTACGCCTGTTATACATGCAGCTATTACTGGTGACACAGGAGCACCTCCTTATTTAGTTTTCATTGTACGAACTACAACAGTATAATTTTATACGTTTTTCGGTAATGTGTCAAGTGTAATACAATAGTTTTGAAAATTTACAGACAATCTGCCCAAATATCGCCTGTCATCCTCGATAATACACCATGAATCGCATCAAACGAATATCCTCTCCTGGCCAACATTCCAACCGTTTTCTCGTACTCTTTTCTATCTAAGGCCCTTCCCCAGACGCCTCTTTTTTCTAAAAGCGCCTGTATCTGCACAGATTCATCAATATCCTGTTCTTCTACTATCTGCTCTGCCAGTTCTCTGCTGATTCCTTTCTGTAAAAGAGTATTCATAATCTGGCGTTTGCTTTTACTGTGGCTGTGAGCCTGGGCATAACGGGAACCGTAAGCCTCATCATCTACATAATGAAACCTAAGGGTCATAGAAACAGCCCCTTCTATAGCCTGCTCCGGATATCCCTCCCGTTTTAGCTTGGCTCTCAGCTCGGATTCTGTTTTATCAGAAAATTCAAGCAAATGAAGTGCTCTCTCCCTGGCTCTGGAACACAAAATCTCCATCAGGCCTGCAACTGCCTTTTCATCCAGAAGTTTTCCCTCTTCAATTTGAAACTTTCGAATATCACTGGGATATAAGACAAGCGCAAGATCCCCCTCCAGGAGAATCCTGCGTCTCTTTTTGTCAAACTCCGTGATACTCAGTATCCGGACTTCACTCATTCTTTCTCACTCTTATTTTCTGGCTCAGGCGCCTTTTTTCCGTCCTCTTCTTTACCTGGCTCCTGGCTGCTTCCCTGAAGGTGGTACTTATCCCTTACCTTCTGTTCAATCTCCTGGCAAATCTCCGGATTATTCTGCAGATAAATCTTGGCGTTTTCACGTCCCTGGCCGATCTTAGCACTGTTATATGCATACCAGGCGCCACTCTTTTCTACAATATTTTCCTTGGCAGCCAAATCCAGGATATCTCCCTCTCTGGATATGCCCTTACCAAACATAATATCAAACTCTGCCTCTTTAAATGGAGGAGCAATCTTATTCTTCACTACCTTCACTCTGACACGGCTTCCAATGGCCTCTCCGCCCTGCTTTAACGTCTCGGTACGGCGTACATCCAGACGAACGGATGAATAAAACTTCAAAGCACGGCCGCCGGTAGTGGTCTCTGGATTACCAAACATTACTCCAACCTTTTCACGAAGCTGGTTGATAAAGATAACAATACAATTAGACTTGCTGATTACAGCTGTCAGCTTTCTCAGTGCCTGAGACATAAGACGAGCCTGGAGTCCCACATGGGAATCTCCCATCTCTCCGTCAATCTCTGCCTTTGGAACCAGGGCAGCCACAGAGTCTACAATGACAATATCTACAGCACCGGAACGCACCATAGTCTCTGTAATCTCCAAAGCCTGTTCCCCATTATCCGGCTGGGATATATACAGATTATCGATATCCACACCAATAGCCTTGGCATAAACCGGGTCCAATGCATGCTCTGCATCAATAAATCCGGCAATTCCCCCTCTTTTCTGAACCTCAGCTACCATATGAAGGGCAACCGTAGTCTTACCACTGGACTCAGGTCCATAAATCTCCACAATACGTCCTCTTGGAACTCCACCTAGGCCCAGGGCAATATCCAGGCTCAGGGAACCAGTTGGAACTGTCTCGATATTCATATTGACTCCAGACTCTCCCAGCTTCATAACAGAGCCTTTGCCAAAAGATTTTTCAATTTGAGTTAAAGCTGCGTCCAATGCTTTTAATTTATCATCTTTATTCATAATTCCCTCCAATGCGAACAAACGTTCTATCTGTATTTATAACTATAATATATCCGTGCCGAAATGTCAACTATTAATTTTTGTCAAATACAGGCAAGCAAACCACCGCCTTTCTGCCATCTGCAGCAGGCCCGCCCCTTACTTTTTGCGTTTCTTACCTCTGCTGCAAAAGCTGTTTATACCCATCTGTTACCTGATTAAAATCTGTGAAACTTCCGGAGAATACCGGCTGAAAACCAGGCAGAAAGAAATTCCGCCGAACTAGTCGTGTTTCATGTCTTATTATACCCCATATAGAAACCGTCTTCAAGACTATTTTCTAAAAAATCCCCTGTTCTGATAGCCGTACTCCCGTCTCCTACATATCTTAATAAAAAAGGATGGTATTTCCATGTGGATCAGGTAAAATCTGCAATTCACTGGCAGGAAGCTTCCCGACAGGGACTTAGCGGCAAAGGTATTGGAGTTGCCGTACTGGACACTGGTATTTTTCCTCATCAGGATTTTGACAACCGGATTTCTGCATTTCAGGATTTTGTAAATCGCAAAACAGCTCCTTATGACGACAATGGCCATGGAACTCATATTTCCGCAATTATCGGAGGCAGCGGTTCTGCTTCCGATGGAAGGTATAGAGGCATTGCTCCCAGATGCAGCCTGATTAGTATAAAAGTATTGGATCAAAGAGGAAATGGTTTTGCCTCTGATGTGTTAGCCGGTCTTTCCTGGATTCGAAGTCACAAGGATAACTATGGCATCCGCATTGTAAATATATCTGTCGGATCATTTTCCAGAAAAGGAATGACAGAAAATTCTGCTCTAGTTCGAGGTGTAAATGCCGCCTGGGATGACGGTCTGGTTGTCGTGGTTGCAGCCGGAAACAACGGGCCTGGGCGCATGACCATTACGACGCCTGGAATCAGCCGAAAGGTTATCACCGTAGGGTGTTCTGATGATTATAAGGAAGTTCAGGTTTCTGGTAATCGGATGGTAGACTATTCCGGCCGAGGCCCCACATACGCCTGTGTCCAAAAGCCCGACATCGTGGCCCCTGGCTCACGGGTAGTAAGCTGTAAAAACGCCTGTAATCTCTACCAAATTAAAAGCGGTACTTCTATGTCTACTCCCATTGTTTCCGGCGCACTTGCCCTGCTGCTGGAAAAATATCCGGAAATGTCCAACAAGGATGTAAAGCTGCGTCTTCGGGATTCTTGTACGGATTTGGGACTTCCCCATAACCAGCAGGGATGGGGACTTTTAAATTTAAATCTGCTTTTACGGTAATTGTGGATTTGCTTCCTCTTGCCAGTTTTGCCTGTTAATGATAAAATACTGCTGTCACCAGTTCTGGGAAGAGTGCGGTTTCGCCCGTATCGGAGGTGTCCGGTCTCACACTGATTATCCCGGGAACACGCTCCGGCTGGTGGCTTTTTATATTTCACAAACAAAAAAAGCCTTGAATCCTCAAGACTTTTTAAGTGCCGCAGACCGGAATCGAACCGGTACGGGTATCGCTACCCACGGGATTTTAA
>CALHQJ010000067.1 GCA_938036545.1 uncultured Clostridium sp.
GGCTTCACCACAAAGGTCGGAATAAACACCATTTTGAATATTGGATTGACGTTTCCAAAAATAAAGAAGAGGGTCTGATTGGAAATAAAATGCCTCTCAATTATGTTATTGAAATGGTCATGGATCGGATTGCCGCCTGTAAGGTATATAAAGGCAAAGATTATACCGATGGGGCTGCCTGGGAATATTATGAGAAAACCAGGCAGTTTATCACCATTCATCCGGAAACCAGAGCCCTTTTAGAGAGGCTTTTGTGGATGCTGAAAAAGAAAGGAGAAAAGAAAACCTTTGCCTATATCCGCAAGCTGCTGAAAAAGGGCGACTATTAAACTTAAGATTACCGGACCAATTTGGGGCACAGCCGTGTCAAAACACCATCCAAATAGGTCTGGGCTGCGCTGTCAGCTTCCAGTAAATCAGGAGTGTATGGTACAAAGGTCTGCTTATCTTTATAGCAGGCCTTTAATACTGGATCAAAAACCGGCTGGGGCTGTGGAAGAAAAAGGCCGGAACATCTGGTATAGCAGGTGGAGGCGACTGCCTTTTTTCTGGCAGAGGGATCTACAAATTCGCCAAGACTTTTGTGAATGGCAGTATCTTCCAGAGGCAGGTAGTAATAATTTTTATAATCCGGATAAAAATGCTTCAGCTCTCCCTGATACAGGGGAACGGTGCATACCAGCCGGTTTTCCTCGCAGGACAGGGAAAATACCTGGTCGGAGAAAGACCAGGGAACCGGTATGGAAACGGAACTCTCATAGGACAGGTCTAAATAAGTCTCGGGAGTCCCGAATATGTCATGTATAGTGCGGCATTCCTGACCGGTAAAGGAAAATCCGCTTTCCATCATGTCACAGTAATTCAAAATAGGAAGAATCAGAGGCATACCTTCCAGATCCTCTCTGTTGTGAAGCATCAGCATATCGTACAGCGCCGCTTCCCTGGTAACCAGATAATCCTGATAGACTTCAATCAGCTGTCCGCCGGAATAGGGGTCTGTGCGGAAAATTCCTAAAAAACGTTCAAGGGCTTTCTGCTTTAAGCTGTCAAGTCCTAAAAGAGATTTAAAAGGCTTGATTTTCCGGTAAATATCTACGCTGGTTACCTGGGAAAAATCGTAGGGAAGGCCGTAGTGGCAGCAGCGCTTTAACAGGTAAGGAATATCAAAGCCATCGCCATTAAAGTGAATGACAAAAGAAAAGTGTTTCAAAAAAGAAAAAAATGCTTCTAAAAGCCTGGGTTCCTCGGATGGAGAGTCGGCAAACCACTGATACAGTTCCCAACTTCCATTTTGGCAGCAGGTACAGCCAATCAGGTACAGGGAAGAGGTGTCCCCGGAAAAACCGGTGGTTTCAATATCAAAAAACAGCAGCTCAGACAAATTGCCAATCCGTTCAAGGGGATAGGTATCAGGCAGATGGATTTTGTGGTGAACAGTAATCATAGGTAAGACTTCCTTCGGAAAAAATGGCAGAACCGGATGGGAGGTTCTGCAGCCGGCCTGTTTCATCATTATACGGAATGAAAAAGAGAAAGTCAATGAAAAGAGAATATTTGTTCGATTCCGGTTGCATTGGAAACCGGTCTATGTTATGATGAAAATCAAAAGAGAATCAAAGGAGCAGTTATGATTTCTTATGTAAAAGGCCCCCTGATGGAAGTAAGCGGGGATATCATTGTAATAGAGGCAGGAAATGTAGGTCTGGAGATTCGGGTTCCGGTATCGCTTTTAGACCAGCTGCCAGGGACGGGAGAGATTGTGAAAATATATACGTATTTCCAGGTTCGGGAAGACGCCATGAGTCTCTATGGATTTCTCCACCGTCAGGACAGAGAGATGTTTCAGCAGCTGTTAGGAGTTACGGGAATCGGCCCCAAGGGGGCGCTGGGGATTTTGTCTGCCATGCGGCCGGATGATTTGCGGCTGGCCATTATTTCAGGAGACGCCAAAGCTATTTCCAGAGCGCCTGGGATTGGAATCAAGACGGCTCAGAGAGTGATTTTAGACTTAAAGGATAAGATTTCTCCAGACGATTTGTTTACCGTCCTGGGAGATGGAGAAAATTCCGACGAAGCTGGAGCCAGTGCGGCTGCGGACGTCAGGGGAGATGCGGCCAGAGAGGCAGTCCAGGCACTGGTTGCACTGGGATATTCCAATATGGAAGCCGCAAGAGCGGTCCGCAAAGCAGAAGTAACGGAAGACATGACGGCAGAAGACGTGCTGAAAGCATCTTTGCGCCATCTGTCATTTTTATAGAGGGGATAAGCAATGGAACGGAGAATCATTACTACTGAGGCAACCGAAGAAGACAAGAAAATAGAAACCAGCTTAAGACCTCAGCTTCTCAGGGAATATATTGGACAGGAAAAGATTAAAACAACGCTGAAGGTCTATATTGATGCAGCCAAATCCAGAAAGGAAGCGCTGGATCACGTATTGTTTTACGGCCCTCCAGGTCTTGGAAAGACGACTCTGGCCGGTATTATTGCTAAAGAAATGGGAACCAACATGAAGGTTACGTCAGGGCCTGCTATTGAAAAGCCAGGGGAAATGGCGGCAATTTTAAATAACCTTCAGGAAGGGGACGTCCTGTTTGTAGATGAGATTCACCGATTGAACCGTCAGGTAGAAGAAGTGCTGTATCCGGCTATGGAAGATTATGCCATTGATATTATGCTGGGAAAGGATTCTTCTGCCAGGTCAATCCGTTTGGATCTGCCGAAGTTTACGCTGGTGGGAGCAACTACCAGGGCTGGACTTTTGACAGCGCCGTTAAGAGATCGGTTTGGCGTGATTCAGAAACTGGAATTTTATACTCCAGAGGAACTGACTACCATTGTACTCCGATCAGCAGGAGCACTTGGAGTAGAGATTGACGTCTCCGGCGCAGCGGAGATTGCCAAGCGTTCCAGGGGAACTCCCCGTCTTGCCAACCGTCTGTTAAAACGGGTAAGGGATTTTGCCCAGGTGAAATATGATGGACGGATTACGAAGGAAGTAGCAGATTTTGCCCTGGATATTTTAGATGTGGACAAGCTGGGGCTGGATCAGAATGACCGAAACATTCTGCTTATGATGATAGAGAAATTTGAAGGAGGTCCCGTAGGGCTGGATACGCTGGCAGCGGCTCTGGGAGAAGATCCAGGAACCCTGGAAGATGTATACGAGCCGTATCTTTTAATGAACGGACTGATTAACCGCACTCCCAGGGGACGTATGGCCACAGCCAATGCATACCGTCATCTGGGAATCCCCTGCCAGACATCCGACGCTTCTTGTCCGCTGTGAGCGGGCAAGAAGATGCATGGCAGAACTGTTATAAAATTAAATGTTTTGTAACTTTTCTTGAAGGCAGTAGTGTGGTATACTGATGCTAAATAACCAGATTAACAGGAGAACAGCCCGTATGGATTCTAAAAATTACGCAGAAGTATTAATAGACGGCAGCGTATATACTCTGGCAGGCGCAGAGGAGAAAAGTTATTTTCAAAAGGTTGCCGCATATATCAATGATAAAATTGAACAAATGAGAGCTCAGCCTGGCTTTACCAAACAGAGTGATAATTATCAGACGGTTATGGTGGAGTTAAATATTGCAGACGACTATTTTAAAGCTGTGGACAGGCTTGGAACCATGGAACGCCAGAAAGCAGACATGGAACGGGAGATGTACAGCTTAAAGCACGAGCTGGTCAGTACTCAGATGAAGCTGGAGGCGGCCTTAAGGAGCCTGGAGGAGCTTCAGAGGAGCCAGTTGGAAGTATTTACAAGGCAGCCCTCCAGTCCGACAGAACCGGAGGCCCCGGCAGAGCCGAAAGAATCTGTAGAACCGGAAGTTTCCGCAGAACCGGAGGCTCCGGCAGAAACGGAAGAAGAACGGGCCAGGAGAGAGCAGAAGGAACGGGATGCAGCCGTAGCCGCTGCTGTCAATGCAGCTCATAGTGCAGGCTTTATTCCGCCTGCATCCCATATTCCCTATTCCAATAAAGGGGGACATGGCACCAGAAAGGGAAAACGATAGAGAAATACGGCTGCAGCCGGAATGGCTGCAGCAGCGCTGAGGCGCTGGAGTTCCGCTTGCGGAACTCTTTCTTTATCTTATCGTAACCCCTATCTTACCCAACCATTGAAAAAAGAAGAAAGGAAGGAAACTGCGGTGATTACCAATAAGAAAGTAGAAATCCTGGCTCCGGCCGGCAGCTTTGAGAGCATGAAAGCGGCTGTGGCAGCAGGAGCAGACGCAGTATATATGGGGGGCAGCCGTTTTGGAGCCCGAGCCTATGCAGACAATCCGGATCAGGATAAACTGCTGGAGGCCATTGACTATGTCCATCTTCATGGATGCAGCCTGTATATGACCGTAAATACGCTGTTTAAAGAACGGGAACTGGATCAGCTGTACGACTATCTGCTGCCCTATTACAGGCAGGGGCTGGATGCAGTTATTGTACAGGATATGGGTGTATTTATGGAAATCCGCAGGCGCTTTCCGGATCTCCCCATACATGCTAGTACCCAGATGACCATTACAGGGGTCTATGGAGCAAAGGCTCTTTACGAGCTGGGAGCACAGAGGATTGTGACAGCCAGGGAGCTGTCTTTAAAAGAGATAGCGGAGATTCACAGCCAGGTTCCGGTGGAAATCGAAAGCTTTGTCCATGGAGCGCTGTGTTACTGCTATTCCGGCCAGTGCCTGATGAGCAGCCTCATTGGAGGACGCAGCGGAAACAGGGGAAGGTGTGCCCAGCCCTGCCGTCTCCCTTATGAGGTAAAACGGGATGGAAAATCGTTTTATCAGAAGGAGAGCGATGGCTACGTCCTGAATTTAAAGGATTTGTGTACCCTGGATCTGATACCGGATATGGTGGAAGCAGGCGTGTATTCCATGAAGATTGAAGGACGTATGAAGAGTCCCAGGTATACGGCAGGCGTGGTAAGCATGTACCGGAAATATGTGGATCAGTATCTGGCTCATGGAAAGGACGGTTACAGAGTTGATCCGAAGGATAAGAAGCTGATGCTGGATTTATTTGACAGAGGCGGTTTTTCCGATGGATATTACCAACACCACAATGGCAGCCATATGGTGGCTTTAAAGGAAAAGCCGGCGTTTCGGGAAACAAATCAGGAACTGTTTGATTATCTGGATAAAACCTATGTCCAGGCAGAAGTAAAGGAACCGGTTACTGGTTTTGTATTGTTAGAAGAAGGCCAGCCTTCCTGCCTGTCTTTGTCCTGTGACAGGGGAGAAGAAACGCCTGTCGTCATAGCGGTATCCGGCCAGATTCCGGAATCGGCAAAAAGCCAGCCCATTACCGAAGAAAAGGTAAAAAAGCAGATAGGAAAAACCGGCGGTACGCCGTTTTCAATCTCCCATTTGGATGTACAGGTAAGCGGCCAGGTATTTCTGACGGTTCAGGCATTAAACGAACTGCGAAGGACAGGATTTGAACAGCTGGAAGAAGCAATTTTGGAGTCTTATCGGAGAAATGAGACGGCTTGCGAGGCAAAGAACAGTCAGCCGGACGAACCGAAGAATGGGGCAGAGAAACAAAAAACGGAAAAAAGAGAGGGGCTTCCTCCGTTCCGCCTGTCCTTTGAAGATCCGGAACAGCTTACGGCAGCTCTGTCCTATCCAGGACTCAGCCGGTTTGCAGATGAGATTGCAATAGACAGTACGGGATTTCCGGCTGACAGCTGGCAGAATGCTGTTGTACAGGTTCACCAGGCCGGACTTTCCTGTATGCTGATTTTGCCCCATATTTTCCGAACAGAAGCAGTCCGGTATTTTGAAAAGCATCTGGATACCTTCCGGATGGCAGGCTTTGATGGAACAGTTGTGCGCTCTATGGAAGAAGTCCAGTGGTTAAAAGAAAAGGGATTCCAGCTTCCTATGGTCTTTGACGATACCATGTATACCTGGAATCATGAAGCTGCTGCGGCTATGAAGGCCATGGGAGCAGCTCGGATTACCATGCCTCTTGAGCTAAACAGCAGAGAACTCCAAAATCTTGAAGCAGACTCGATTCCAGACGAACTGGTGGTTTATGGGTATTTGCCTATGATGGTTTCTGCTCAGTGCATTAAGAAAACCACATCTGGCTGCGACAAAAAGCAGGAGGTTCTGAGTCTGAAAGACCGGACAGGAAAGCTTCTTTCCGTAAAAAACCACTGCCGATTCTGTTACAATACGATCTACAATCCAAGCCCCATGTCTCTTCTGGGATGCAAAAAGGATGTGGAAACACTAAATGCAGACGGACTTCGCATGAAATTTACCATTGAAACAGGGGATGAAACCGGGAAGCTTTTAAAAATGTTTTTAGAGGGCGGTCTGGAAGAAGGGGAAAAAACAGGCTCTGTTAAAGATTTTACCAGAGGACATTTCCGACGGGGAGTTGAATAGAAAAAAGAATGACAAACCTGATTATCGAAATTTCAAAATATTTAATGATTCTGTTAATGGCGTTTTACACCTATTTTAACTTCCGGTTTTTCTCTTATCACGATTCGGAGGATCAGAAGGTGGTGTGCCGTCATCAGAATCAGGCTATGTTTTTAATCCATCTGCTGGCTTTTCTGGTGATTTACTTAAAAAGCCAGGAGGAATTTGTAATTGGCTTCTACCTGGCTCAGGTGATTTTTTTCATCTGCTATATCGGTGGTTTCCGTCTGCTTTACCGCAATGTATCCAAATTGCTGTTAAATAATACTTCCATGCTGCTATGCATTGGTTTCATTATCCAGACCCGCCTTTCCATTACAAAAGGGCAGAATCTTGCTGTGAAGCAGTTTCTGGTGGTGGTGGCTGCGGCAGTTATCTGTATGGTGATTCCTTTTATTATAGACCGAGTCTGGCAGCTGGTAAAAATACCGTGGATTTATGGAATCGGTGGGCTGATTCTGCTGGCTGTGGTGTGGATAGGGGGAAGTACCAGCTATGGGGCTCAATTGTCTTTAACTCTGGGAGGAATTGCCTTTCAGCCCTCTGAATTTGTAAAGATTACCTTTGTGTTTTTCGTAGCGGCTATGTTTTACAAGTCCACAGACTTTAAAACCGTGTGTACGGTTACGGCGGCAGCGGCGGCCCACGTTCTGGTTCTGGTGGCGTCTAAGGATTTAGGTGGCGCATTTATCTTTTTTATTACCTATTTATTTATGCTGTTTGTAGCAGCCTCTAACTGGTTTTACCTGGGAATCGGCGCTCTGGGAGGAAGTGCTGCTGCGGTTCTTGCCTATTTTTTATTTACTCATGTGCAGGTTCGTGTGGAAGCGTGGCTGAACCCATGGGCGGATATTGATAACCGGGGCTATCAGATTACCCAGTCCCTCTTTGCCATTGGAAGCGGCGGCTGGTTTGGAAGCGGCCTGTTTCAGGGAATGCCTTATAAAATCCCGGTGGTAGAAAAGGATTTTATCTTTGCCGCTGTTTTTGAGGAAATGGGTGGGATCTTTGCGGTCTGTATGCTGTTAATCTGCCTGGGGTGCTTTATCCAGTTTATGATGATTGCATCCAGGATGCAGGCGGCCTTTTACAAGCTGATTGCCTTTGGCTTAGGGATTGTGTATATTGTTCAGGTGTTTTTAACGGTTGGCGGAGTGGTGAAATTTATTCCGTCTACCGGCGTAACGCTGCCTTTTGTCAGCTATGGAGGAAGCTCCGTGTTTAGTACCTTTATTTTATTTCATGTCGTTCAGGGGCTTTACATCCTGAAACGGAATGAGGAGGAAGAATATGACCAAGGGTAATCCCAAATCCTCAGGCTCCAACAAAAATATTTTAAGACTGACCTATTTTATTTCTGCTGTCTTTGCTTTGATGATCGGATACATGGTCTGGTTTGTCCAGATAGAAAGCGAAGATGCTGTAAACAATTCCTATAACGCCAGACTGGATCATTTATCAGATCAGGTGATTCGTGGAAAGATTTTAAGCAATGACGGCCGGATACTGGCAGAGACGATAATAGGAGAAGACGGTTCCGAGACCAGAGGTTATCCATTCGGACCTCTGTTCTGCCACGTGGCAGGCTGGGCCACCAGAGGAAAAACAGGGATCGAAGATTTGGCGAATTTTTACCTTCTTACGTCCCATGATAACCTGGCAGAAAAGATTATTCGGGAAATGATGGATGAAAAAGATCCAGGAGATAATGTGGTAACGACTTTGGACGTTGATTTACAACAGGCTGCATATGCCGCTTTAGGCGACAGAAAAGGAGCAGTAGTAGTTATGGAAGCAGATACAGGAAAGATATTGGCCATGGTTTCCAAACCGGATTTTGACACCAATCAGATCAATGAATTATGGGACAGTCTGGTATCTGGAGAACAGGGAGAAGGCCTTCTGCTAAACAGGGCTTCTCAGGGCGTTTATCCGCCGGGCTCTACCTTTAAAATTCTGACTCTTTTAGAATATATGAGGGAACATCCAAATGATTATCAGGATTTTCACTTTGACTGTGACGGAACTTATGAGCAGGGCGAGTATGTGATCCGGTGTTACCATGGAAATGCCCATGGCAGTCAGGACATTTCCCAGTGCTTTGCCAATTCCTGCAACGGGGCCTTTGCCTATATGGGTACGCTGTTAAACCATGACAGCATGAAGAAGCTGGCAGAAGAACTGCTGTTTAACAGCGAACTGCCTTTATCCATTCCTTACAGCAAAAGTACCTTTGTATTGGACGGTCAATCTTCAGAATGGGAAGTCCTTCAGACTTCCATTGGTCAGGGAGGAACTCAGATTACCCCGATGCACAGCCTGATGATTACGTCAGCCATTGCCAACGGCGGCGTGCTGATGAAGCCCTGCCTGATTGACCATATCGTCAGCGCAGACGGAGAAAACGGAAAGAAATTTATGCCAGAATTATATGGCAGCCTGATGACTGCCCAGGAAGCAGGCGCTCTTTCTGCAATGATGGAAAGAGTCGTGACAGATGGAACGGCTTCGGCCTTGCAGACAGACGCTTACCGCGCAGCTGGAAAGACCGGATCAGCAGAATTTGAAAAGGGAAAAGAGTCCCATGCCTGGTTTACCGGATTTGCTCCTGTAGAAGATCCAAAGATTGTCATTACGGTAATTGTAGAAGAAGGGGGGTCCGGAGGAAGGGAAGCGGCCCCGATTGCCAGAGCCGTGTTTGACGCATATTTTGGAAAACAGTAAGCAAACATTTAAGAGACGAAAAAACATCTGCTTCCAGATCCCCCCTTGCAATACCATTTAAAAAGAGTTATACTGTGTACAGGTAGAAGTACACACCTGCGACCAGGAGGGATTGCGATGATAGAAGCAACTAGCTGCGGCGGTGTGGTTATATTTCGTGGTAAGATACTCGTCCTGTACAAGAATTATAAAAACAAGTATGAGGGCTGGGTCCTTCCCAAGGGAACTGTAGAGCCAGGAGAAGAGTTTAAAGAGACGGCGCTGCGTGAAGTAAAAGAAGAGACAGGAGTCAGCGCTTCCATTATTAAGTATATTGGCAAGAGTCAGTATTCCTTTAATACTCCCCAGGACGTGGTGGAGAAGGATGTACACTGGTATTTGATGATGGCGGACAGCTATTACAGCAAACCACAGCGGGAGGAATATTTCATTGATTCCGGATATTACAAGTTTTATGAAGCCTATCACCTGCTGAAATTTTCCAACGAAAAGCAGATTTTAGAGAAGGCTTACAATGAGTACCTGGATCTTAAAAGGAGCAATCTCTGGGGCAATAAGAAATATTTCTGATGCAGAAGTATGAAGATGACAGAAGCCGCAGCAGAGGGACAACAGCAATGGCTGGAAATCCCCCTGCTGCGGTTTTTGCATACCATGGAAGTGCGGGCATATTGTAGCAGTTCAGCTTTGCATCTTCTTGCCCGCTTAC
>CALHQJ010000068.1 GCA_938036545.1 uncultured Clostridium sp.
AATCCAGCCAGGGTACAGCCCCTTTGTTCCATGGCGGCCCACCGTCTGGAAACCATAGGCTTTACCGCGTCCATCACGGCATGTTCCGTTCTTTCTTCGGTTTCTTCTGCTTTCCAGTAGTGAAATTCATGGGCTTTGATCTCCGTTCCCTCTTTAAAAAAACAGGAATCACCTCTGGCTTTCAGGGTAATATAACCAAAATTTCCCAAACGGGTTCCTTTTTGTCCGGAACCCTTGAAAACTCCGCACATGGGATAACATTTTCCATCTGCTCCCTGGAGCGTTTCCAGCAGATACAGATAGCCTCCGCACTCTCCATGTATGGCCATTCCGCTTCTTGCAGCTTCATAAACTGAAGCCCGCATGGTTTCATTTTCTGCCAGCTTATCTGCATATAGTTCCGGATAACCGCCTCCTAGCAAAAGGCCGTCTAAATCACCTGGCAGTTCCTTATCGTGAAGAGGCGAAAAGTACTCCAAAGAGGCCCCCTGCTCCTTCATTGCGTTTAAATTTTCTTCATAATAAAAACAGAAAGCCTCGTCCAATGCTACTCCCAGTCGGAATGGTTTTGCTGGTTTTTTGTTTATTCTGTTCCAATCATGGATTTCTTCCTCTTCTGCCAGTTCCATGATACAGTTCCAGTCCAGGGTTTCTTCTAAAACATCTGCCAGTCTTTGAATCTGCTCTTTTAAGTTTCCAATCTCATCTGGAAGAACCAGTCCCAGATGACGGCTTTCGATCTGCAAAAAGTCCAAATGAGGAATATATCCGGCTACCTTAATTTTCAGTTCAGACTCCAACAGTTTTTTTAATCTGGGATAAATCATGGGTGAAACCTGATTTAAAATCACTCCTTTTATCCGGCTCTTTCTCTCTTCGGTCTTTCCTGCTTCCAGAGGTATGTAATTTAAAAATCCCTGAATCAGCGCAGCCAGAGACAGACTGCTCCCTCTGGCATCTACCGTTAAAATCACCGGTGCCTTAAGAATCTCTGCTGTCTCATAGGTACTGGCAGCCGGAGAAATCCCTCCCAGTCCGTCAAAGTATCCCATTACTCCTTCTATAAGGGCAAATCCGTTTTCCTTCCCCTGGCATCCACACCAAAAGGCCTTTTTTAGCCCTTCCGGTGATTCAAAAAAGCTGTCCAGATTCCGGCTTTCAACTCCTATAATCCGTTTATGGAACAACGGATCAATATAGTCTGGCCCACATTTAAAGGAAGCTGTTGGAATGTGTTTTCTCTTTAGCAGTTCCAATAGCCCGCAAGTTAAAATGGTCTTTCCGCTGCCGCTTTTTGGCGCTGCGATTACCAACTTTTTCATTAATGTCCTGCCTCTTTCTTTCCTTTGCATCCTGCCAGCGTAATCACATAAACCGGATTTCTGCCTTTCTGCATGTGATAAGAGCCAGCGGTTATGGTTTCCGAAATACCGGCCTGAATGATTTCATTTTCTTCAAAATCCCATTGTTTCATCACATCCAGGCATTCCGACAGGGTCTCCAGGGTAATGGCTGTAATCACGATGCGGATCTGTACATTCTGTTCTAAAAGCTCCGCTATAATTGCATTCAGCCTCCCTCCGGTTCCTCCGATAAAGGCATGAGTCGGTACAGGAAGTCCCTGCAGCGCTTCCGGCGCTTCCCCGGGTATCGTGAAAAAACCTGCCATATCCGGAATCAGGGTTTTCCGGTTCTTTTCGATTAATTCCAGGCCAGCCGGATTCTTTTCTACAGCAAATACCTGCCCTTTTAACGGTTTCAGTATCTTAGCTGCTCCAATGGCTACCGATCCGGTTCCGGCTCCTATGTCATAGAGACATGCTCCCTGATATAAGCCTAGTTTTGCCAATGCTACAGTACGGATCTCTTCTTTTGTCATTGGAACGTTTCCGCGGATAAAATCCTGATCCTTTAATGAAAAACCGGTAATATCAAAGTCCGTCAAAGTTTCCGGACTGGGATTTTCTGCAAAACAGCAGACCAGTCTTCCCAGCTTTTCCAATTCCTGCAAACGTTGATCCGCCAGTCGATCTGCCCTTCCCGAAACAATCTGTTCCTCTGGATAAGACAAATCAGAGCCAAAGGTCAGCATACACAGTTCCAACCCATTTTCAGTCAAATCCCTGCATAATTTCCGAGGTGTAATCTGTCCGCCCAGCAAAAAAAAGCAGCTTCTGTTTTCCCTGACCAGCCTGATATAGTCTTCATTTCTTCCATGGAGACTGATAATTTTAGTGTCCTGCCAGTCTCTTCCCAGCCTGGAAGCAAAATAGGAAACCGAGGAAATCCCTGCTATGACAATCACATTCCATCCTGATGCTTCCAGCCTTTCCCTGACCTTTTTTGCTCCGCTGTAAAAGCCTGTATCTCCGGAAAAAAGTACGGCTCCAGAATGAATCCAGTTTCTGTTTTCCTCCAGCCAGACGCTGATTTCTTCTGCATCATAACACTCTAACACCTGCTTTCCAGAAAGCAGCTTTTCTACGCTGTTTAACATTCTGCCAGCGCCTGCCACTGCATCTGCCTGTACAATGGCTCTCTGGCCCTGCAGGGTCAATTGGCCCAATCCTCCCATACCGATTCCCACCAGATAAATCACAGGGGTATTACTTCTGTTTTCTTCTCTCATACCAGTTCATCACCTCTTCCACAGTCATTCCCGTTTCTTCCTTTGGCCTGTCAATAATCAGCGCCGGAATCCCTGCCATGGCGGCGGCTTTCAGTTTTTCCAAAAATCCGCCCTCTTTTCCTCCGTCCTTGGTTACCAGAACCTGGCAGTCATACTCCTGAATCATGGCCAGATTCATCTTCACAGAAAAAGGCCCCTGCGCCCCAATCACATGCCTGCCCTTTAACCCCATTGTTCTGCATGTCTCCAAAACAGAGGGAAGCGGCAGCACTCTGGCATAAATCCTGTTTTCGTAATCCGGAATCCTGGCAAAAGCCGCCAGCTCTTTACTTCCCGTAGTAAGGAAAATCCGGCCTTTTTTATGTTTTAACCATTCTGCCGCTTCCTCTGCAGAGGAAACATGAATTGTACATAGCTTTAACGCCTGTTCCTCTTCTTTTGAGAGGGTTTCTTCTGTTCTCAGACATCTGATTACAGGAATCTTCGTCTCTTTACAAGCCAGTTGAATCTCCCTGGTAACCTCTTTGGCGTATGGATGAGTGGCATCAATTACCAGATCAATCTGGTTTTTCTGAAAAAAAGCCACCATTTCCTGACCGTCCATCCGGCCTGTATGAACCTGAATATGCTCCGATTCCCAAAGGGTTTCTTTCCCATATTCCGTAGCTACGCAGACAATGAGCTCACAGCCAGATTGCTCCAATCTCTGAGCTAAAATCCGGCCCTCTGTAGTTCCGCCAAATACCAGAATCCTATCCATGATGGTAGCCTCTGGGCGTTACCATATAATTTCCTATTTTTTTTGTAGAAGAATTTCCAATAAATACCGTAGTAAACATGTCTGTTCTGGTACTTTTCAGCGCCTCTAACGTCATAATCTCCATCTCTTCTCCCTGCCGTCCAATGCTTCTTACAATTCCGCATACCGTATCAGGAGAACGGAACTGCAGCATGATTTCACAGGCATGTTTCAGATAATCCCCTCTTTTTTTGCTGGATGGATTGTAGATACACACAGCAAAATCTGCTTCTGCTGCTGCCTTTACTCTCTTTTCAATAACTTCCATAGGCGTCAGTAGATCACTTAGGCTGATTACTGCAAAATCATGAATCAAAGGGGCACCCAATACTGCACCTCCGGCACAGGCCGCCGTAACCCCTGGAATTACCTGAATTTTAACATCTGGGTATTCTGGCGCCAGTTCTAAAATCAATCCCGCCATACCGTAAACTCCGGCATCTCCGCTGCACACCATAGAGACGTTTCGTCCTTTTGCAGCTTCCTCAAGAGCCATTCGGCACCGTTCTACCTCCTGACGCATAGGAGTCGTCAAAAATTCTTTATCTCCAAAATGCTCCTTAATCAAGTCCACATATACGGTATAACCGGCAATTACATCGCTGCGTCTTAATACTTCTGCTGCCTCAATGGTCATCTTCTCATAAGCGCCCGGGCCAATCCCTACCACATATAAATATCCTGGCATCTTGTAACCTCCTGCATTTATTTTTTCTTTCCCTGACGGTATCCGGTAGTAAATTCCGGATGGTACAAACAGGAACGTTCATAATCCTTCTGGGCCACCGCCTGCCCGACCACGATTAACGCCATACGGTTAATCCCTTCTTGTTCCGCTTTTTCGGCCAGCGTCTCTACTGTACATAAAATCACTTTTTCATCCGGCCAAGTGGCTTTATAAACAATGGCTGCCGGAGTATCCTGTCCATAACCTCCTGCCACCAGTTCTGCGCTTAGCTGCTTTAACATTCCGGCGCTCAAAAATATGGTCATCGTAGCCTGGTGAGCGGCAAATGACCGAATACTCTCTCGTTCCGGAACCCCTGTTCTTCCAGCCATTCGGGTAATGACTACGCTTTGGGAAATCTCCGGAAGGGTATATTCCATTTTAAGAGCCGCTGCTGCGCCGCAAAAAGAAGATACTCCAGGACAGATCTCATAAGGAATCTGAAGCCGGTCAAATGCATCCATCTGTTCCCTGATGGCTCCGTATACACAAGGATCGCCTGTGTGAAGGCGGACTGTCATAAGCCCCTTTTCTTCTGCATAACGGATTGTCTCGACTACTTCTTCCAGCGTCATCGATGCGCTGTCATAAATTTTGCAAGTACTTTTTGCCATGTTCAGCAGCTCGGGATTTACCAGCGAACCTGCGTAAATGATCACGTCTGCATTTTCTAAAAGCCTGGCTCCCCGAAGGGTAATCAAGTCTTCTGCTCCTGGTCCTGCGCCTACTATATATACCATGATTCTACTCCTTATCTCTTACAATAAACAGAGAGTAATACCCTGCATGTTCATCAATTTCTTCCGCTGACTGGTAGATGGTTTCTCCTTCCATCCCACAGCGCTGTACCCCTGACACCTGCTTTTCTTCCTGAATTAACAGTTCTTTTACTGCTGACAGTTTCTTTCCGGATTTCATCAAAACCTTTACTCCTGAAAGTTTTAATCCCTCTTTGATCTGGTAGGTCGCAGGCAGAATGTGAAGTTCTTCTGCTCCGCTTACTAATGATCGGTTCAGCCTGGCTGCCGCTGCACAAAAAGAAGGCACTCCGCTGATAATCTCCGCCTTCTCCCCAGCGTCCCGGACTCGGTCATACACATATAAACAGGTGGAGTAAACCGTAGCGTCTCCCAGAGTTAAAAAGGCCACATTTTTTCCATCTGCAAGCTTTTCCCGAATCTTTTTCGCCGCATCATCATGGCACATTTTTAAGATAGTTTTATCCTTTGTCATAGGCATGGGAAGGCATAAAATCTCCTTTTCTGCAATCTCCGGAACTGCCTGAACTGCTATCTCATAAGCTACGCAGTCTTCCAAAGATTCATTAGGAAGTGCGATTACCTGGCATTCTTTTATGATTCTGACTGCCTTTAACGTCATTAATTCCGGATCACCAGGCCCTACACTGACCCCGTAAAGAGTTCCCCTGCTCTGGCTTCCCTTCCAGCAATTTTCGCAATTTTTCATATATGTTCAGCTTCGGAATGTCTCTAACAGGGAGCCTGCTCCCTCCGTCATTCCCAGTACTCCTTTCTGATTGGTAAAAAGGACGGCTTCTGCCTGAAAGCTGCCCTGTGCTCGTTTCTTTAGGTAAAATTCAATCCGATTCATAATTTTTTCCATTACCGGTTTGAGAATACCTTCCTGTTCCAAAAGATCAAGCGCCTGCTCTACCGTAATGGATTCCAGCACTTGTCTGACTGTGGTCTCTCCCGCTCCACAGGCCCCTGCCCAGGCAGCGATAATCTCCATTCTGCCATCTGCCATAGACGAATGAGTATTCATAATGCCTGCAGCTAACTTAATCAGCTTTCCTCCATGTCCTATGAGCAGTACCTTTTGAAATCCCAGTTCTCCGGCCATATCCAGGGTTTCTCCAATATAATTGGAACACTTTACTGATTTTTGAGGATCAATCATCAGTTCTTCTTTTAAAAATGTTTCCCCGTAATTTCCTGGAACCAGCAGCAGATTCTTCTCCCCGAATACTGCCTTCTGCTTCATAGAAAGCCGAATCGTCTCAACCAGAGCCGCTTCACTCATGGGCTCTACGATTCCGCTGGTTCCCAATATAGAAATGCCTCCTGCAATTCCCAGACAGGGATTAAAGGTTTTTTCTGCTATCTTTTCCCCTTCTGGAATCGAAATGGTAATTTTTAATCTGCCTGTAAAACCTGTTTCTTCGCAAATCCTCTCTGCTTCCTGGAATATCATGGCTCTGGGAACCGGATTAATGGCTGCTCTTCCTACGGGACAGGAAAGTCCTGGCTTTGTCACCCGTCCAATCCCCTGGCCTCCGTCCAGATAAATTTCTGGCATTCCTTCATTTTTGTAACAGGAGTCTGTCGGATATTTATCTGATAAAAATTCTGCTCTGGCATATACAAGCACTCCGTCTGTGGCATCCGGATCGTCTCCTGCATCCTTTCTCACCGCACAGGAAACAGCCGGTTTTTCCCTGACAATCTCTTTCACAGAAAGATGAAGACAGATACCTTTTGGCGTCATCAGCCTGGCCTCCTCCGTCCTCTCTCCTGTCAGCAGCATCCATACGGACGCCTGGACAGCGGCAGCGGCGCAGGAGCCAGTGGTAAATCCACGGCGCAGTCTTTTCTGATTTCGATATACATAGGAGTCTTCCATCTGTCTGTTCATTTGTTTTCTCGATTCCATTCATCTTCAATGTGCTGTAAAAACAGTTTTTGAATCCCCTGATATTCTCCAAGGCCTTTTAAAACGCAGGTAATTTCATACCCTTCCTGCTCCAGCGCATATTTCCATGAGTCTTCTTCATCACTGGCCATATCGTGTCTGGCGTGATCCCCTGCCACAATCATAAAAGGGGCTAATATTACCTTTTTATAACCGCCTTCTTTTAACCGGCGTTTCATCGTCTCCAAAGAAGGATAGGCCTCTACGGTTCCCAAAAACACATTTTTATATCCCATATCCTTCATCCGATAATCCAGGGCAGCATAAACCGTATTGGCATAATGGGTCGTTCCATGCCCCATAAATACCAGCGCCGTATCCTCAGAAACAGGCCCCATTTCCTCCATCAATGCTTCAATTACCTGACAGGAATCGTCTTCGCTGGTTAAAAGAGGGGCTCCAAATAATATCTCTTCAAACTCGTTTTTATACTCAAGAACGTCCTGTATCATCTGTTCATTTTCAATCCCATTTATCACATGGGTAGGCTGAACAAACAGCTTTTTCACTCCCTGAGACGCCATCTTTTCTACTGCCTCTTTTACCGTATCCACATGGTAATTATCTCTGTTTTTCAGCTTCCGTATAATCATACCGCTGGTCCATGCTCTGGCTGCCAGAGCCTCTGGATAAGCCTCCTGAATCCGGTTTTCAATGGCTTCAATGGTCTTCTTTCTGGTATCTGCATAGCTGGTCCCAAAACTTACTACGAGGATTCCGCACTCCGATTTCTGCATTCATTTTCCCTTTCTATTGCGGTTTCTATTTTTCCTGTGAATAAAGAATGTGCCTTGGCACATTCTCGCGCCGAGCGCGGCCGCTTGCGACATCCTGCATCTTCGAGCAAGTGCGCAGAGCGCTTTTTTGTGTAACAGGAACATTACAAAGCAAGATCCTATTACACAAAAAAGTACCGGACTTAATCTTCTGATAAGCCGGTACGCAAAATAATCTCCGGAAATATTTTCCTGAGATCGTTCTACATTTGGCCATCGCTCGTAACCATCTGTACTCCTTATGAAAAGAGGCAGGTCTTCTGACTTTAACATGGGGACATGTTCTTTCACAGCGGCGTGACCGTCAGGGATTTTCACCCTGTTCCCTATTCTCCCGCCAGCAGGCGGGCACCTCTTTCCTGTCCGGCCACGATGGGCCGGACTTGGTATGGTTTCCATTTTAGCTGGTTATGGCCAGGTTGTCAAATTTTATTTCACATAAATTGGAGAAACATAAGCCATCTGTCTGTTTTTCTGACTTATCTCCATATGGTATACATCCCATTCCTGTTCTGGGCTATTATCCTCTAACTCCATTTCAAATTGATAACGTGAACTGGCAAGTGCAGGATGAATCTTAAATGCCTGTGAATGATAATATTCCATCTCAGTTGTATATCCATACTCTAACAGTTCTTCAATTGATGCGTCATATTCCTTACCATTGATTATAAAATGAAGTTTTGTATTTAAATTACCTTCAATTTCAAACACTATCGAAGAAGTAGAAGGATGAAGTGTGGACTTGTTTCCTACAGTATCGCAAATCCATTCTGCCTGTTCTCCATCAATTAAACTCAGTTGTGTTGCAATATCATTAATCTGCTGTGCATCATACGTTTCATCCTGAGATGGAGCCAAAACACTTCTGCCGCGAAAATATGGATTCATAGCAACAATCGCTCCTCCCGAAACGTTCAGCCTACCATTCCAACGATACAAATTCTGTTTTCCCCATCCCATTTCAACACGGATTTTATAGCGTCCTTTTGAACAATTTTCTGTAAATAATTCTCCATTTTCAATGTAAATTGCTTTTCTGTTTTTGTAAAGAACAATTTTATCCAGCCCGTATTCTGTTTCTACATTCCAGTAGATTTTACGGCTTGTTCCCTCTGTTTTTCCTCCCATGGGAACGCCATTAATATCAAATTGGCAACGAATCCTGTCTCCTGTAACAGCATAAGTACGTCCAGCTTTTAACGCTTTCCAGATACTTTCTTTTGTCTTTTCCTCTGCCCAGACAGCTGCCATTCCATCTCCGTATGAACCTGGAAATCCTGCATGATGATCGGTTGAAGCCACAAAGCTAAACTGATTTCCCCTCTTTAATCCTTCATAGATTAAATTGTGTCCATCTCTTGGTCCCATATTGTGATAATAGGGATAATCTGCCATCTCGCTCATACCGCAGCCATGTTTAGAATACACTTCTACAATTGGTGAAACACTGCTGTCAAATTCATCCCAGTTAATTCCACGATAACCCTTTGGATAACCAATATGATGCGGAACCACAATTGCATCTCTTCCGCAGTCTCTTACCAACTCTGCCGGCGATTGGCGATATATCAAAGGCAAATCGTCTGCTGGTGAAATCAAATGGTGGTCTCCATACTGGCTGGAGTGTAATTCATAGCCCTGAAATGTAACCAGTCCTTCTTCTCCCGCCTTTTTAATCTTTTCTCTGATTTCCGGCCAGTGGTCTTTTAATTTTTTAAATCCAACTTCATGGAAATTAACTACAAATTCTGTCTCAGGTCTTTTTTCATACTTTTGATCATCTCGAATACGGATATGCATCTGCTCATGCCATTTACCAAACAAAAGTTTTTCTCTGAACTTCTCCGCATCTACCGCAATTCCAATAGTTGCCGGACGACCCCCTGCGTTTACATTAAGGGTACTCGTGGTAAACAAAATCATTTCTTTTCCTGATGAACTTACAATCTGAAGTACATCGTTATAATGATTGGTACCCAAATATTCCTGAAATGCCTCTAAATCTATCTCATCATTTTTATAATATAAATTATAATACAGCGCCATATTCATATTCCCAAAACTGCTGCTGATCTTCTCCGTTTCAGGGAAGTATACAAACACATGGTCAAAAAATACTTCTGAAACATCTATCATATGTAAATCTCTGTATAAATAATATAATGACTGCTGATTTTTTGAAGAAAAACTTCCCTTCTTTTTTGATAAGTTTTGAATTTCCGAATCTAATGCCAAACGACTTTCTATTTTTTGGATATTCCTTATTTCACTATCTATCTCATGCTGAACAATACTTAATAGGTTTCCATTTATCTCTGCTGCCTGTTTTTGTATTACCTGTCTGGCACGGCCATATACCCCAAATGCCACTACAATTGGAATCAGCAATATTCCGATATAGGATAAAAATAATTTTAAATATACACTTGACTTTTTTTCATTCTCGAAATTCCTCCACCCATCACTATCCTATAGTATACCCCGACTTTCTATTGTATCGCTATATTTTTTCTAAGTAAATCAAATTTTCTCGAAAATTCGATAATCTGTCGTCTATTTAAATTTACAAATATAGTATTTTATATACCTTTAAAGAGTAATTAAATTCTTCTATATTTGAT
>CALHQJ010000069.1 GCA_938036545.1 uncultured Clostridium sp.
GCGACAGCTTATTTAGTATATCACGCTGTTTTCGATTTGTCAACAACTTTTTTCAAGTTTTTTAAACTTTTTTCAACTCGTTTCGAGCTGGCCTGCCGCTGTTTTAGCGGCGTGAGTCATATATTACCACCCTTATCGACAAATGTCAACTCTTTTTTTCATTTTTTTCAAAAATATTGTAACAGTTCAGCCTTGCGAAGATTCAGACAGAAAAAAGCGTTGAAAAATACCTGGACACAGTGCTTTTCGCCACTCCGGCTCTCTCTGCAATATCATCCATCGTCATTTTTTTATTTGTCATAATGCATCTGCCTCTTACTTTTTCTCTGTTCTGTGTCCTTATTGTATCTTATTTTATAACTTTTTTCCAGAGGAATTGCAGCAGTCATGCCTGTGCAGCCTTTTATTCGCTGCAGTCCAGGGTAATATAAAACTCTACGCCATCAGAAGTATTGTAAGCCCCGTATTCTTTATGATGGGCTTCCATAATTGCTTTTACAATAGAAAGTCCGATTCCGCTTCCGCCGTATTCTCTGGTTCTGGCCTTGTCTACTTTATAAAATTTGCTCCAGATTTTCGGCAAGTCTTCTTCTGGTATATTCTGGCCGGTATTGGCAACCGTTATCCGAACCTCTTTTTCTTCTTTTACTGCGCTTATGGTAATAATTCGAGAGCCGTCCAGATGATTCAACGCATTGCTTATATAGTTGGTAATGACCTCTTCGATTTTAAATTCATCTGCCCAAACGTACAGAGGTCCCTGTGGTTCAAACCTGATAACCGCCTCCTTCTGCTCAATTAAAATCTGTGCGGAAGCCAGCACTCCCTGTATCAGTTCGATAATATCGAACCGCTCCATGGACGGTCCGTCACTGCCAAATTCCAGGGCGTTTAAGGTCAGAAGCTGCTGAACCATTTTATTCATTTTATTGGCTTCATCCATAATGACCTCGCAGTAATAGTCCCTACTTTCCTTTTCCTCTGCCATTCCTTCTGTCAGGCCTTCGGCATATCCCTGAATTAATGCAATAGGGGTTTTCAGTTCATGGGACACATTGGCAATAAACTCTTTTCTCATTTCATCTATTTGTTCTTTTTTTTGAATGTCCCTCTGCAGTTCATTATTGGCAGATTTCAGTTCCCCTATGGTTTCCTTTAGCTTCTCAGATAAAAGGTTCATATTGCTGCCTAAAATGCCTACCTCGTCCTTTGCGTCTCCTGTGTATCTGGCTTCAAAATCCAACTCCGACATTTTCTCTGAAATCTTCGACAGAGAACGGATAGGAGATGTAATTCTCCTTGTTATCACCAGCATAATCACGCTGCCGATTACCAGAACTACCATGCCTACATACAGCAAAAAACGGCTGGACAGACGGACGCTGTCCTGGATCCCTGCCACAGGCATGGACATCAGAAACGCCGTAGCATTGTCTGAAAAAAAGCCCCAACATTCCAGGTAGTAATTTTTGCTGATTCGATCATACCGCTTTTCAATGCTGTAATTGTCTGTTTTGCGAATCGTTTTTTCATAGCCTTTTCCCGCCTGTCCCAGCAGATACCGCTGCATCTGCTGTTCCATAAATTCCGCCCGCGGCGTAAACATAACGGCAATATTTTCAATCCCATTTACCATTACAATTGAGGTATTAGATTCTTCACTCAATCTTCGGAGAGTTTTCGCCAATTCCCCCTCTTCTGCCGTCTCTGCGCTATAAGGACGCACCCGATAGGCGTAATTATCATCTGTAACAAAGCCCTCTGTCATAGACTCCCCGTTTTCATGCTGCTGCTGCAAAATGGAATCAATGGTTGCATAGCCCTGTTCCAGAACTTTTACCTTTTCCGATATATAAAAACTTTCCAAAAAACGGCTGTTGACAAACCAGGTAATCAGGATCATCAGCGCCATCATCCCTGCAAAATGAAGGGTAATTCGGGTTCGAATTGAATGTTTCATTGGCCTACCTCAAATTTATAGCCCATTCCCCATACGGTCTTAATGTAATCTCCCTTTTCCCCCAGTTTGCTTCTCAGCTTTTTCACATGGGTATCTATGGTTCTGGCATCTCCAAAATAATCGTAATTCCATACATTATTCAGTATTTTCTCCCGAGAAAGGGCCATTCCCTGGTTATCTACAAAATATGTCAAAAGTTCAAATTCTTTATAGCTTAATTCAACAGGCTGGCCATCTATGGTCACCAGCCTGGCGGCCTTATCTATCAGAATTCCGCCAACATTTACGATGTCTGCCGCAGTGTTTCCGGTTCTGCGCAGAATTGCTTCTACCCGCGCAGTCAGGATCTTGGGACTAAATGGCTTGGAAATATATTCATCCACTCCCAGTTCAAAGCCCTGAAGTTCATCCCGTTCCTCGCTGCGGGCCGTCAGCATAATAATCGGCACTTTGGAATACTGGCGGATGGTCTTTACTACCTCCCACCCGTCCATTTTCGGCATCATAACATCTAACAGAATTAATGCAATATCTTTTTGTGCAAAAAAGGCCTCTAACGCTTCTTCACCGTCTCCGGCTTCAATCACGCGAAACCCTTTTATGCTTAAAAAGTCTTTTACTAATTTGCGCATACGCGCTTCGTCATCTACTACTAATATCTTTAACGCTTCCATAAGCCCATCCTTTCTGCCAAATAAACGGTTTCATTACGTTCATTGTAGCAGATTGGATGGGGATTTTCTACAGGTTCACAGACATTTCACAATTATAGAAACGGCTTTTTCCATATATAGAACGAGGGTATCGCTCAATCATCTAATTTGATGATTTTACGACACCCTCAAAGTAAATTTCTATATTTTCCTTATCTTAACTCAGTAGTTGGGATGGTATCCATGTCGTCAAATGCCTGGTTCTCGCCGCCCATTGCCCAGATAAAGGTATAGTTGCTGGTACCTGCGCCGGAATGGATGCTCCAGGATGGGCTGATAACTGCCTGCTCATTCTGCATCACAATGTGTCTGGTTTCATTGCCTTCGCCCATCATATGGAATACAACGTTGTTCTCCGGAATCTCGAAGTACATATAAACTTCCATACGTCTCTCGTGGGTGTGTGCAGGCATGGTGTTCCATACGCTGCCTGGCTCTAATACGGTCATACCCATGGAAAGCTGGCAGGTTTCCAGTACATCTGGATGGATAAACTGGTTGATTACACGCTTGTTGGAAGTCTCCATAGCGCCTAATGGCTTCTTTGCAGCCTGATCAATGGAGATAAAGGTAGTTTTGCAAGCCTTGTGAGCCGGTGCACTTACCATGTAAAACTTAGCTGGGTTGGAAGCGTCTTCGCTGGCAAATAAAACTTCCTTGGTTCCCTTGGTAATGTATAAGCAGTCCTTATAGCCTAATTTATACTCTACGCCGTCAGCCTTAATGGTACCTGCGCCGCCGATATTGAAGATACCAATCTCTCTTCTCTCTAAGAAATACTGGGTTCCGAAGTTTTTCCATACGTCAATGCCCTTGTCAATGGAAACAACTTCAGTGGTAGGCATACAGCCTAAGGTTACCATACGATCTACGTGAGAGTATACTGCAACTACCTCATTAGCAACGTACAGGTTCTCAATTAAAAATTCTTTTCTGGTTTCCTCGGTGGTGTAGCGCTTAAAGTCTCTCTGGTTTGCGGAATAGCGAATATCCATGGTTTTTCCTCCTTGTAAATAGATAAGATACGTTTTCTGAGAGTTTGTATTCAAACTTCTCTCGTTGTATACAATCTTATCACAATCAGCTAAAAAAAACAACCTTTATCCGTCTTTATTTTCAACGTTTTTCCGTACTTTTCTTTCTGAAAACCACAGCAAAAAATATGGCTGTCATAAGCGCACAAACAGTCTCCGATACCAGGGGTGAAATCCAGATTCCCATCTCTCCAAAGGCAGCGACAAAGACTGCTAATGCACCTGCCAGAAGTACCAGTCCGCGGCCTGCAGAAATCAAAAATGAAAATACTGGTTTTTCCACTGCAGTAAAGTATCCGGCCGATACTACATTGAATCCTAACAATAAAAATGATAAGGAATACAGCTGAAGAGCTTTTTCCGTGTAGGAAAACAGCGCCCCGTCTCCTTTTGCCAGAAAAATCCCCACAAATAGGGACGGAAACAGTTCCAGCATCAGACAATAGACCGCCGATACCGCCATTGTCATGGTCATGGCATATGCTAACAGCCTGCGGTATGATTTTTGTTCAGAAGCCCCATAATGGTAGCTGACAATGGGCTGCACTCCCTGGGCAATTCCTGACATGGTATTTAACACCAGTGTATTGATGTACGAAATTACGGTATAGCTTACAATTCCGCTTTCCCCAATTACTGCTAAAATTACCTGATTAAACATAAATACAGCCAGGCCGCCGGAAAGCTCGGTAAATCCGTTTGCTAATCCAAGAGGAATGATTTTCCTATATATCTTTAAATCCAGCTTAAATTTTCGGAATTTCAATACTTTTCGGAACTTTGCAAAGTAGATAAAAAAGATTACTGTAGAAGCTACCTGGGCCAGACCTGTTGCAAAAGCTGCGCCAAGCACGCCCCAGTGAAGCCGCATTACAAATACGTAATCCAATACTACATTGGTAAGGCCGCAGGCTGTCACACCTACCGCCGATACTGCCGGAGTCCCGTCGGTTTTTACCAATGCTTCCATATTGTAGGATAAGATAAAAAATACGGCAAAAATGGAAATGGTTCCTACATATTCTTTGACATGGGGTAAATTATCCGGAGACGCCCCCAGAAACAATGCAATCGGCTCTAAAAAAATCAGAGATATTACCGTTACTGCCACAGATAACACCGTAAGTACCGCCAGGTTCATAGAAAATAGCTGGCTGGCTTTTTCTTCCTCCTTTTTCCCCAGCGATATGGAAATCAGCGTAGATGTTCCGGTTGCCATCAAAAGCCCAATGGTAAATATCAGAATCACATAAGGCATGGACAGGTTCACCGACGCCAGGGCCGATTCTCCCACTCCCCAGGCCACAAACATTCCGTCTACCATTGTATACAGGGCAAAAATCCACATAGACACAATGGAAGGCAGTACAAACTTAAAAAACTTCTTTAACAGCACTCTACAACCTCCCTGTTTTGTTTTCTGGATCTAGAACGGCGTACAGGTTTCCCTGTACACCGATATTAAATAACCTCCAAAATTCCTTTTAAATATGCCAGACTTTTCACTGCTGCCGTTTTCGTGTCTGGAAAATTGGTGGTTTCCAGGGCCAGAGCTCTATTATAACCGATCTCCTGCAATGCTTTCAAGGTTTCCTTAAAATTATAGTGAGCGTGACCTGGATACCACCGATTGTTATCGGCCACATGAAGATGAAAAATATTTTTCCCGACAGTTTAAAAAAGTCACAGGCCTTACGCCTGGCGAATATCGTCTCAATTCCCTATTGACTTAGTTCTTCCTAACCGTGTAAAATAGACATTGACGTATTCTGCGTCAGGAAAAGGAGGATTATTATGAAAAAAGCATTATCACTCACCTGTATTTTTTCGCTTACGGCCGCTCTTTTAGCAGGCTGTACCGGCGTTGCCGATACTTCCGGCACCGCGGCTTCCCAGACCGCTGCTGCCCAAACTGAAAGCCAGACCGAAACAGACGCACCACAAGAAACAGAAGCGCCGGAAACCGATGCTTCTGAAGCAGAAACTACAGCAGAAGAAACTGCTGGCGAAGAAGCTTCCGAGGATGGAACCGCTGTCAACGTTATGGCCTTAAAAGGACCGACTGCTATGGGCATGGTCAAATTTATGGATGATTCCGACGCCGGTTCCATTGACACCTATGATTACAACTTCACCATTGCCGCCGCTATTGACGAGGTTACTCCAAAACTGGTACAGGGACAGGCCGATATTGCCGCTGTTCCTGCAAACCTGGCTTCTGTGCTGTTTAACAACACTAAAGGCGGCGTAGAAGTTCTGGCTGTTAATACTCTGGGCGTTCTTTACATTGTAGAAAACGGCGATACCATTCATTCTGTTGAGGATTTAAAGGGCAAAACCATTTATGCCAGCGGCAAAGGCGCTACTCCTGAATATGGTCTCAACTACATCCTGTCTGAAAACGGTATCGATCCGGCAAAAGACGTTTCCATCCAGTGGAAAAGCGAACATACCGAATGTCTGGCAGCTTTGACTTCTTCTGAAAACGCAATCGCCATGCTGCCTCAGCCTTTTGTAACTACCGCCCAGTCCAAAGTGGAAACCATCCGCACAGCCTTAGATTTAAGCGAGGAATGGGACAAGCTTCAGGAAGGCTCTGAAGCTCCTTCTGCTATGATTACCGGCGTTGTAGTTGCCCGTACAGAATTTATTGAAGAGCATCCGGAAGCAGTTGCTGATTTCATGGCCCATTACAAAGAATCTGTCGATTTTGTAAACAGCGACGTAGAAGCAGGCGCTGAACTGGTTGGAAAATACGAGATTGTACCTGCCCCTGTAGCCGTAAAGGCAATTCCGGAATGCAACATTACTTATATTGACGGAGAAGAGATGAAGGAGAAGCTCTCCGGTTATTTGGATTCTTTATATCAGCAGAATCCTGCCGCTGTAGGCGGAGCCCTTCCTACGGATGAATTTTACTTTATCCCATAAATCATCCAGCACGCCCAGGCTTCGGCCCTGGGCGGCCCTTTTCTGGCTGGCTGTATGGCAGTTGGCAAGCCAGGCCCTGGGGCAGGAAATCCTTCTGGTTTCTCCCATTTCCGTCCTGGTACGTCTTACTTCTTTAATCAGGACGCTTCCCTTCTGGGAGGCTATCGGTTTTTCCCTTTCCCGCATTTCCCTTGGATTTTTATCAGCTGCCTGTATGGGCGTTCTGCTGGCTGCCCTGTCCTTTCGGTTCAGGCTGGTTCAGGAACTGCTTTCCCCTTTTATTCTTACAGTAAAAGCCATTCCGGTAGCGTCATTTATTATCCTGGCCCTGATATGGATACCCTCTAAAAATTTATCCGTATTTATTTCCTTTTTAATGGTATTTCCGGTTATCTACACCAACGTACTAAACGGCATTTTCAGCACCAGCCAGGATCTTTTGGAAATGGCAAAGGTCTTTGACCTGCCCTCTGGAAGAACCATCCGTTACATCTATGTTTCACAGGTTCTGCCTTTTTTCCAGTCTGCCTGTACCATTGGCCTGGGGCTTTGCTGGAAATCCGGCATTGCGGCAGAGGTAATCGGAATTCCGGATAGATCTATCGGAGAAAGTCTTTACAACGCTAAGATTTTCTTAAATACTCCTGATTTATTTGCCTGGACTCTGGTTATTGTCATTGTCAGCCTGGCCTTTGAAAAATTCTTTTTAAAGCTGCTGAATATGGGCGTAAAACGGTTGGAAAGGATGTAGCCTATGGATATTGTATTAGACAAGCTTTGTAAAACCTATGGAACCCATACAGTCCTGAAGGATTTTTCTGCACGGATTCCAAAAGGCAGGGTTACTGCCGTCATGGCTCCTTCCGGAACGGGAAAAACTACCCTTCTCCGGATTCTTATGGGGCTGGAAACACCAGACTCTGGAACCATTTCCGGACTTTCCGGCTTAAAAATGAGCGCCGTTTTTCAGGAAGACCGATTATGTGAAAACCTCAGCCCAGTTTCCAATATTCGTCTGGTTGCCCCATTCTTAAAGAAACAGGAAATCATTGCCGCCATGGAAGCCGTCGGGCTGTCGGGATGTTTTTATCAGCCTGTCAGAGAGCTGTCAGGAGGAATGAAACGCAGAACAGCGATTTTACGGGCTTTATTAGCAGAATATGATCTTCTGTTTTTAGATGAACCCTTTAAAGGGCTGGATGCCGAAACCAGGCGGCTGGTCATCGAGGATACCAGGGAACGCAGCAAGGGAAAAACCGTAATTCTCATTACCCATGAACCGGAAGACGCCGCTGCCATGGCTGCCTGCCAGATTTTAACTATCCAGGAATATGCGGAAAAAGAACTGTAACAAACGTCAAAATGCTGGAGCATATGATTTGCAGCAATCACATGCCCCAGCATTTTATTTTCCTCTTATATCAGAATGAAATCTCTTTTATTCTTCTGTCTGAGATACTTCGATTCCCAGTTCTTCTAACTGCTTTGGATCAACTGGCGTCGGCGCCTCTGTCATCAGGCAGGATGCGTCTTTTACCTTAGGGAACGCAATTACGTCACGGATGGAATCTGCTCCTACCATCAGCATGATCATACGGTCAAAACCGTATGCCAGACCGGCGTGAGGCGGTACTCCGTACTTAAATGCTTCTAACAGGAAACCAAACTGCTCGTTTGCTCTCTCTGGTGTAAATCCTAATACTTCAAACATCTTCGCCTGAATGTCAGCCTGATGGATACGGACAGAACCGCCGCCCATCTCGGTACCGTTTAATACAATATCATATGCTTTTGCACGTACTGCGCCTGGGTTGGTATCAATCAGCGGAAGATCCTCGTCCATCGGCATGGTGAATGGATGGTGCATTGCTACATAACGGTCTTCTTCCTCAGAGTACTCCAACAGTGGGAACTCGGTTACCCACAGGAACTTAAAGTCATCTTTCTTTAACAGTCCAAGTTGTTTAGCCAGTTCTAAACGTAAGTTGCCTAATACGTCAAATACCACTTTATCCTTATCTGCGGCAAATAACAGCAGATCTCCCGGCTTTCCGTCCATAGCATCTGCAAGGGCTTTTAACTCTTCTTCTGTCATAAACTTGGCAAAAGAACACTTATAGCTGCCGTCTTCCTGAATTGCCAGATAAGCCAGACCTTTTGCGCCAAATCCCTTTGCAAATTCTACGAGAGCGTCGATCTTCTTTCTTGGCATAGCGCCCTGTCCCTCTGCATTAATACCACGAACAGAACCGCCGTTTTCAATGGCTCCGGTAAATACGCCAAAACCGCAGTTTCTGACTAATTCCGTCACGTTTTTCAGTTCCATTCCAAAACGCAGATCCGGCTTATCAGAACCAAATCGATCCATAGCCTCTCTCCAGGTCATTCTTGGAATTGGAAGAGTCAGATCATAGTTGCATACCTCTTTAAACAACTTCTGAAGCAGCTTTTCATTTACTCCAATTACATCATCTACATCTGCAAAAGACATCTCCATGTCGATCTGGGTAAACTCCGGCTGTCTGTCTGCACGAAGATCCTCATCACGGTAGCAGCGTGCCAGCTGGAAATAGCGGTCGCAGCCAGAGCACATTAACAGCTGCTTAAAGAGCTGTGGAGACTGTGGCAGGGCATAGAAAGAGCCTGGATGAACACGGCTTGGAACCAGGTAGTCTCTTGCGCCCTCTGGGGTACTCTTAATCAGAGTAGGGGTTTCAATTTCCCAGAATCCCTCTTCTGCCAAAATTGCACGGGTCATGGTTGCTACCTTGCTGCGCAGCATCAGATTTCTCTGGATATCCGGTCTTCTAATATCTAAGAACCGGTATTTTAAACGCAATTCCTCTTTGGTCTTGCTATTTTCCTCAATTGGAAATGGAGGAACTTCAGACTCTGATAAAATACGAAGCTGCTCAGCACGAACCTCAATGGCACCAGTAGCCAGGTTTTCATTCACAGCGCCGGAACGAGCCTCTACTGCACCAACTACTGCGATTACAAATTCGCTTCTCAGCTTCTCAGCTTTTGCAAAATTCTCTGCGCCGCAGTCTTTTTCCTCAAAAATAAGCTGTAAGATACCGGAACGGTCTCTTAAATCTACGAAAATAATACCGCCTTTATTTCTGCTCTTCTGCACCCATCCCATAACGGTAACTTTGTTTCCAATATCACTGGTGGTAACCTCGGTGCAACGATGAGTACGCTTCAATCCTAACATTGCTTCTGCCATGATGTACATCTCCTTTTACTTTTTCAGTGCTTCTCTATAAAATTCTTTAAATTCCTCGTAGCCTTCTTTCATCAGCTGCTCTTTCTGGAATTTTTTGTTTTTATTCATCTGAGCTACCAGAACCTGGGCTCCTGCTTTTCTGGCTTCCATAGCCTCTTTAATTACTTCTGCCAGAGCTTCCGGATCCAGGCCTTTTTCAAATAAATAAGCAGTTTTTGCTCCGGCTGACGGAACGGAAAATCCGCTGTCTAACAGCATTCCTACAATTCGCTCAAAACCAATGGAAAATCCGCAGGCCGGAGTATCCATACCCGTAAACTTGCCGATCATCTTATCATAACGGCCGCCTCCTGCTACTGAGTAGCCCAGGCCTTCTACGGATACTTCAAAAATCGTTCCTGTATAATAGCCCATACCCCGAACCAGAGTCGGGTCAAAGACCAGACGGCAGTCTGCTTCTGTATCCAGTACGCTGGCAACCGTATCCATAATATGAGCCAGATTTTCTGCAACTCCGTCTCCCAGTACCCCGTTTAAAGCCTGTCCCAGATTGAGGACGCCCTGGGAATCATCTGTAACAGAAGACAGCAGTTCCGTATATTTTACAATGCTTTCCTCAGCAAATCCATTTTCCTTTAACTCAGCCTGAACTCCGTCCATGCCAATTTTGTCCAGCTTGTCCAGGGTGATAAACACCTGATCCATAGCTTCTTCTGGGAATCCGCTGTAAACTGCCATCGCCTTTAAAATATTTCTGTCATTAATGCGAACGGTAAATTTCTCGTCTTTGCAGATTTTTCCCAAAGCCGTAGTTGTTGCCAGAATCAATTCAATTTCAGCCATACAGGTAGCGTCGCCTAAAATGTCAATGTCGCACTGCACAAACTGACGGAAACGGCCTTTCTGAGGACGGTCTGCTCTCCAAACGCTTCCCATCTGCAAAGCCTTAAATGGGGACGGCAAAGATGCAGAATTATTTGCATAGTATCTGGAAAGGGGCAAGGTCAAATCGTAACGCAGGCCGCCGTCTACGACGTCACTTTCTGTCTGGGCAGTCTCCAGGTTTAACTTTTCGCCTCTCTTTAAAATCTTGAAAATCAGTTTTTCATTATCTCCGCCCTGCTTGCTGGTCAGATTTTCAATGTGCTCTACGCAAGGGGTCTCAATCTGAGAAAAACCAAAGCTTCTATAGGTTTCCTTAATCTGGCTCATAACATATTCCCGAATCTGCATTTCAGCAGGCAATATGTCCTTCATGCCGGTTACCGGTTTTTTCTTTAATGGCATAATCTTATTCTCTCCCATTCATTTAAACTACTATTCATTGTAAATTACTTTTCCCAATTTGCAAGTGTTTTTTGTAACAATTCAGCCATGCATCTTCTTGCCCGCTTACAGCGGACAAGAAGCGTCGGGCGTCCGCCCTATGAAGATTCAGACAGAAAAATTCTTATGAAAACAAGCTTTCAACGCTTTTTTCTGTCTGAATCTTCGCATGGCTGAATTGTTACAATTTTTTCCTTTCTTTCCAGCATTTCATCAATCCGCTGTACATACTGGTCTGCATCTTTGACATTTTCTACCCGCTCTTTCCGGTTTTCTGCCGGAAAAATCAGCTTTGTAGTGGTTCCTGCCCCACAGGCCGCTATGGTCTGCAGTTCTTCCATAATCAGAATATTATAAATGCATGCCTTACCAGGAGCTGCATATCCTACATTCTCAAAATTTCCGGCCATATTTTTCTGGCGGTACAGATAATAGGGCTCCAGCCCCATTTCTCTTGCTGTAGCTGCTGTTACTTCCGCCATGGCGTCAATGTCGCAGCCCGTCTGATCCTTATATTCTTCCCACAGCAGATGGAGACGGGACGCCCGTTTAATTGCCAGGGCATGTACCGTAATAGAATCTGGCTTTAATTTTTTTATTTCCTCCATAGTTGCCCTGACGTCTTCGCTGGTTTCTCCAGGAAGGCCAATAATGAAGTCCATATTGATATTGTCAAATCCCAGTTCTCTGGCTGTGGCAAATGTTTCTTTTACCATATCTACCGTATGGTGTCTGCCGATAATATCCAGTGTTTCCTGCTTCATGGTCTGAGGATTAATGGAGATTCTGGTGACTCCATGGCGCTTTAATACTTCCAGTTTTTCTCTGGTAATACTGTCTGGACGGCCTGCCTCTACCGTAAATTCCAGGGCCTGCTCCACTGGAAATGTCTCTCGAAGCTTCGTCAAAAGCCTGTCTAAATCTTCTGCATCTAATGAGGTAGGAGTACCTCCTCCAAAATAGATGGTATCCAGCGGACGGCCTGCCATCTTTTTTGCAGTATATTCCATCTCTTTAAACAGCGCTTCCAGATATTCTCCGGTTCTCCCCTTCCATTTCCCAATGGGATAAGAGGTAAACGAACAGTACAGGCAGGTTGTCGGGCAAAATGGAATCCCGATATACAGGCTGTATCCTTTTTCATAGTTCAGTGGAGAAAGAAGCTTGATTTCTCTCTCAGCAATTTCCAGACTCAGCTCCAGCTTTTCTGAACCGATTAGATACATCTGCCTCATATAGTCTCGAATCTCGTCTTTGCTCCATCCGGTTTCCAGTCTGCTCATGGCAATCTTGGTCGGGCGGATGCCGGTCAGGGTTCCCCATGGAAGCAGCTTTCCGGTACGGATATGAAGCATAAAGTACAGACGGCGTTTAATCTTGCTCTTTGCCACTGTCCGGTCTTCATAGGGCAGTACAACCGGCAGATTCTGGCAGAACTCTTCCCATTCTCCAATCAGTTCCCTAGGAAACTCCGG
>CALHQJ010000070.1 GCA_938036545.1 uncultured Clostridium sp.
CTTAGACATAACCGAACACTCAATATGCCAGCCCGGACGTCCGTCGCACCAGGGAGACTCCCAGAAAGGCTCTCCTTCTTTTTTCGGTTTCCACAGTACAAAATCAGTCGGGTCTTCCTTGCCCTCCTCACCGGTTACCTTAATCTCACGGAATCCGGACTGTAAATCATCCAGGTTCTTATGGGACAGTTTTCCGTAGTCCTTAAAGGATTTTGTTCGGAAATATACCGTTCCGTCAGCTGCCGCATAAGCATGGCCTTTATCAATCAAAGTCTGAATCATATCCAGCATCCCGCAGATTTCCTGGGTAGCCAGCGGATGGGTAGTAGCCGGTTTGACATTCATTGCCGCCATATCTTTTTTACATTCTTTAATATAGCGCTCTGAAATCGTCTGAGCGTCTACTCCTTCTTCTATGGCCTTTTTAATAATCTTGTCGTCTACGTCTGTAAAATTGGAAACAAAGTTTACCTCGTATCCTTTATACTCAAAGTAACGGCGTACCGTATCAAATACAATCATGGGACGCGCATTGCCGATATGAATAAAATTGTACACTGTAGGACCGCAGACATACATCTTAACCTTGCCTGGTTCCAACGGAACAAATTCTTCTTTTTGCCTGGTAAGCGTATTAAAAATTTTCATACTGATTTCTATCCTCCCGTTTTATGGTCAATGTACTGCCTTTATCAGCTCTGACAACCTGCACAGGCGCCGCATCCGGCCTCCTGCCGTGTCATTGTATCATCATAACAGTAATTAGCCACTTCCGTCAATAAGGTAATGGCCTGTGAAGAAATTCCTTCTCCGCTTCCGGTAAATCCCAGTCCCTCTTCAGTAGTGGCCTTCACGCTGACCTGACTTACATTCAGATGAAGAGCCTCTGCAATATTGGCCGCCATCTGTGGGCGGTAATCCGCCAGTTTGGGCTTCTGGCAGATAATCGTAGCATCTATATTTTCAATGATATAGTGGTGCTCATCCAGCAGCGCTCCAACGTGTTTTAACAATTCGATACTGGATATTCCTTTGTATTTCGGATCTGTATCTGGAAAATGCTGGCCAATGTCTCCCAGAGCCGCCGCTCCCAGCAGCGCATCCATAATGGCGTGTACCAATACGTCTGCATCTGAATGGCCTAGCAGCCCTTTTTCATAGGGAACGGTCACACCTCCTAAAATCAGGTCCCTGCCTTCTACTAATTTATGCACGTCATACCCCTGTCCAATTCTCATGTTTTTTGTTCCTTTCTCTATACAATTACCCGTAATTGTTTTTCAATGCACTGGATCTGCAAATCGTCCTGGTAAAGGCAGCTCTCTCCGTCTACATGAACCGCCATAGGACGGTCTACATGGATTCTGGCCTCTCTGCATTCATAGGTACGCAGGCCTTTTCCAGAATTTTTCTGTCCCAGATAAGCAGACAGCACTGCGGAAAGCAGCTTCTTTTTATCGCTGAAGCTGGCTACGCTGATATTCATAATTCCATCCGACGGGTCAGCCTTGGGTGCAAACTTAAATCCTCCGCCCTCATAAGGATGCATGTGGGCGGAAATAAAATAAATATGATTAAACTCCGCTTTCTTTACCCCATCTAGTAAAATGTATCCCTTTGATGGCTTTGCCAGAATCAGCTGCTTCAATCCAATTAGCACATAGGCCAGACGTCCGGCATGGAATTTATTTAAAAACCTTCTGCCTTTTGAATACAGCACATTATGGCAGACCGCCGCATCCATGCCAATGCCGGAGCTTACGCAAAATCTCCGGTGCTCAATCCGATCTTCTCCATAAGAAACTACTCCGTAATCCAATTGCCTGTGGTATTTAGGATGAAGAATCTTCTTCAGGCACTTTTTTGGATTTTTCGGAAGGCGTAGGCTTCTGGCCAGGTCATTGCCGGAGCCTGTCGGAACATATCCAAAGGTAACAGGGCCACAAAAACACAATCCATCCAGGATCTCATTTACCGTACCGTCTCCTCCTACTGCCACAATAATCCTGGGTTCCTTCACCCCTTCTGTCAATTCTCTTGCAAAAAGTTTGGCATCTCCTGCCTTTTCTGTTTTATAACATTCGTATTCAATCTGCCAGTTATTCAGCAGTTTTTCCAGTTTTCCCCATATTTTTTCTCCCTTTCCGCTTTTGGATTGGGGGTTTACAATGAAATAATGCATGGAAAACCTCCCGTTATTATAATCGTTGCGTATCTGATGCATGTCACATTCAATCCATCTTATTATATCATAAAACCCTATGAAAGATAATAAAAGATTCATAAATTATACTATCTGCATGGAACCGGAAAATACTTCCAGAAATCCCTATAAAAACCGCATAAAATCCCCTCAAAAATTTCTTTTAAAAAAATTGTAGAAAAAGTATTGACAATTGGGACAATATAGATTATACTAAGCAAGCAGTCGCAAATAAGCGATAAGATATGGGGTCTTAGCTCAGCTGGGAGAGCATCTGCCTTACAAGCAGAGGGTCACAGGTTCGAGCCCTGTAGGCCCCATCATCATGGCGGAATAGCTCAGTTGGCCAGAGCACACGGTTCATACCCGTGGTGTCGAGAGTTCGAATCTCCCTTCCGCTACTCTGAAACCCTTGAAGAATCAAGGGTTTTTTTGTTTTTGATTTGAGTACCTTGACATAAGAGGATGTCCAAAACCTCTCTTTTTCATAATCCAACCCACAATTATCTGCTACTTTATTTGCCACAAATTGAAATCCGGACAGCACATATGCAGCCGGAGCACAGAATTAAAGCAAATGGCCGAACGGCCTGAAGGCGCAAACCGCCGTACAATCCCATAGGAAGCCGCATAGAACTATTGCACAATTTTCCACCCTTTTATTACAAAAAAATGAAATATCGCCAATTTTTATTAACATTTCATTAACACTCTTGTTGGGTGCATATAATTATGCTATAATCCAGCTACAATTTTAAGGGAGGAGGATTGTATGAAAGAATTTCTCCGAAAATATAAGCATGCATGGATTTTATCTTACGGACTGGTATACTTAACCTGGTTTTTCTATCTGGAACGCACAGTTACCACCAATTACCATGTCATTCATGTACGGTTAGATGATTTTATTCCTTTTAAAGAAATTTTTATTGTCCCCTATTTGTTATGGTTTCTTTATGTAACTGTTACGGTTGCATTCTTGTTCTTCTCTGATAAAGAGGAATATTACAAGCTGTGTATTTACCTGTTCAGCGGCATGACCATCAGCCTGATTATTTGTACCTTTTACCACAACGGCACAGACTTCCGGCCCTTATTAGACCCAGACAAAAACATCTTTACCAGACTGGTATGCAGCCTGTATGCAACGGATACTCCTACCAATGTATTTCCCAGCATTCATGTGTATAATTCCATCTGTACCCATGTAGCCATTGCCCGCAGTGAAAAATTAAAGAAATACCCGATTATTCAGGTATCTTCCTTTGTTCTGATGGTATTAATCTGCATGGCTACCGTATTTTTAAAACAGCACTCCATTGTAGACGTATTCGGCGGCTGTATTATGGCTTACACTTTATACTATGTGATATATGGCTACGGCTACAGCGAGGAGCGAAAAAAAGCTTCCCAGAAGCTTTTAGGATAATGCAGAAAAGGTATCGCCAAATTATCAAATCCGATAATTTGGCGATACCCTCTTTTATTTTACAGCGCTTTTCAACATATTTCTTAATTAAACCCGTAGAACTTCTGCGTAATCTTATATCCTGCTACGGATACCTTTCTTCCGCTCTTTCCAGGCAGGTTGACGCCCTGGCCCAAAAAGCCCCAGCGGAGCCGCAGATACAGCTTGAAATTCTGCTCTTTTAAATACTGCCACAATTCTTTTTTCTTCTTTAAATTTTCTTCCGAATCCGAACGAATCGCCAGAATAGAAGAAACGGTCATCATAATATCCAGATAATTGGTCATATAACGGCGCAGCTTGCGGCAGCTAATCCTGGTTACGTCATAGTATCCCAGCATCAGCTTGGTAACCCGAATCTGCTGGTCAATCCGGCCTATCATCACCTTTTCATTAACAGACTGATCGTCTCTGCCAATAAAATACCGGTAAAAATTCACATCCAGGTAATAAAGGGTTTTTACATGGGGAAGGGGCTGATAAACAAAGATGTTATCCACATAAAAGGTATGCTTTGGCAGTTCCAATCCACACTGGCGCAACAGTTCCGTCCGGTAAATGACGGAATGCATCAAAATATACTGCCCCATCATAAACCCTTTTACCTCATCCCATCCAATCAGTTTATCCTTCGGAATGGCAGTCCGGTAGTTCATAACCTTTTTGTGCTTTACTCCCTGTTTTTCATATACAAAATTGCTGATTAGCATATCCAGAGTTTCTTCTCCATATACAAAGCGGCGCAGGGTTTCCAGAATCTGGACGTAAGCTTCTTCATTTACCCAGTCGTCACTGTCTACTACTTTATAGTAGATCCCTGTTGCATTTCTAAGGCCTGTATTCACAGCCTCGCCATGGCCTCCGTTTTCCTGATGAATGGCACGGCAAATCGTCGGATAATTTCTCTCATATTCATCTGCAATCTCTGCCGTATTATCTTTTGTAGAACCGTCATCCACAATTAGAATCTCTACTTCTTCTCCTCCGGTCAGCAGAGTTTCAATGCAATGTCTCATATATGCTGCTGAGTTGTAGCAAGGTATGGCAATTGATAATAGCTTCACGTTTGTTCCTCCTCTAAGTTTATCTCCTGTCACGTTTTCCGGCCAAGCTTAAAAAGCTCTGCTGCCGAAACTCCCAACGCAAAAATGGCAACCAGTATTTTCAACAGGATGCTGTGATCGATCATAGGGAGCAGGACGCCGTTAAGTACATAAATCGATCCGATGTTCATAGCTGCATGTGCCAGCCAGACAGATGTTACAGTCTGATACCGTTCCATCACAAAAGCCAGAATCAGTCCCAGGCCTGCGGCATAAATCCCCTGTACCAGGTTTCCGTGGAACAGCCCAAAAAAGACTGCGGAAAAAACTGCTGCCGGAACTGCCGGCATCCCATCCCTCAGCCCCCAGTATCCAATCCCTCGAAATACCAGTTCCTCAGCCGCCGGAATAATCAGGCATACGCCAATTAACTGAAGCCAGAATCCTGCGCTGTTAATCGTCTCCACTGACTCCTCGACCTTTGGAAACCACCGGAAAAGAGGGGTAAGGCTTAAAAGCAGATTAAAACCTACGCTGGCGGCAATTCCCAGGACAATCAGATCCTGCCACCTTTTGGGAATCTCCGGTTTTATGGTCCTAATTTGGCCGCTGCGTAAAATCCAGTCCCTTTTATAAGGAAACCACAAGATCCCCACTGTCAAAACTGCTCCGGGAATCAGGATCGCAACCGAATTCGCCGGTTCCTTTCCCGCTGCCGAAGCCATCTCGTCAATTGAAAATACGGACATATAATAAATCATCAATGGGTATACGGTTTTCCATACTGCCCTGAACGCACTTTTTATCCTTTCCATCCTGCCTGCTGCCATCCTGTCTGTTCTGCACACTATGATGCTATAATACCATGTTCGTGTCAATTTTTCCACAAAAATCAGCGGTATCTTTCTTCCGAATTTTCCATATGCAAAGCGAGAGCGCCGCTCCATCATCTATCTGATGGTTTTGCAACGCTCTCATCTAGTTCCGCTTTCCATTATAGGAAATTATCTTTTAACTGTTTAATTGAAGTACCCACATAAATTTCCGGCCGCAGCAGCACCAGGTAATCCCGGTCGCTGCATTCGCCGTTTTCAATCATCTGCATTAACCGCTTTGCGGCCTGACGCCCCATCTTGTACCCCTGGTCAACCGAACAGGTAATTCCTTCCCGTTCTTTTCCATCTGCCGAATAATCAAAACACACCAGTGAATAGTCTTCCGGCACTTTCTTCCCCTGGGACTCCAAAGCCTGCCGAACCAGCCGGTAAATCATATAGTTGCAGCAGACAATGGCTGTACATTTGGGAATGGTTTTCAAAAATTTCACAATGGAACGCATATATTTGGGATCATGGGCTTCATTGGACACACACCATTTGATGTAATCATCCTGAAATTCCACTCCATATTTCTTCATTGTAGCAACCATGCCCTGAAACTTATCCACGCTCTGGTAATTATCAAATACAAAAATTCCGGCAATATGGAGGTGTCCTGCCTGAATCAGCCTTCCTACCAGCTGCTCGGCACAGACACCATTATTCACGCCTACCCTGGGGCAGTGGAGATTCTGATAATAATTGTTATAGAAAATCAACGGGATTCCTCTCTTTTGTATTTCCCGATAACAATCCAGATTGGGGCTGACCATGCTGGCTTTTACTCCATCTACAATAAAACCTCTGAAGTTCTGGTGCATAACCGTCTTCAGACATCTTCTTTCATTTGCAAATTTATTGTCTGTCAAAAAGATTTTAAGCTCTGCAGGCTGATCTTTTAAAATACTTCTGATTCCCTGAATCAGCTCCGAATTTGCACTGACATCCTGCCCTTGCAGGATTAACCCGATTTTAATATGGGCCGTACTGTCATCCAGCTCCTGGGACATGGCTGCATCCTTATTAAAATAGGTTCCGCTTCCTTGTATTTTACGAATCAGCCCTTCCTGCTCCAGCTGTTCCATTGCAAGACGTACCGTTTCCCTGCTTACCTTCAGGCGTCGGCACAAATTATTTTCAGATGGAAGTTTTAAATTTTCTGTAAATTTGTTTTCATCAATATACGCCAGCAGCCATCGGTAGACCTGTTCCCACTTCCTGTTCGAAACCTTCATGTTAAAATTCCTTTAATCTGTAATAACCGGACGGTATCCTTCTGCCTTTTCAATCCAGTCCAGCAAACGTCTCCGCATATCCGCTTTTGCTTCTGCATATTCTGGCTCTGTAACAACGTTATTAAACTGCCATGGGTCTTTTTTTAAATCATATAGATAATCATCTGCATAAACATCAGAAGCGCCCTTTTCTCCTCCGTTTACGCCCGGAGCATAAACAGCATATAAATAATCTGCAGTACGGGCCACACGTCCGATACGGCTTTCAGAAACCTGAGCAAATACCTGATTTTCACGATTAGAGTCTTTATTCTCTACAACATCCAGAAGATTTTCACCAATCATCTTATCTCCTATGTCCACTCCTGCCATTGCCAGAATGGTTTTCGGAAGACTCTCTGTACTAACCAGCTCCTGTACAGCCTTTCCGCCCTTAAATGGCCCTCCGGCAATTACCAGCGGAACGTGAAGAGCGCCGTCATGTCCGGTACGTTTGTAATCATCATATCCATTTAAGTGGCTGTCGGTATTACGGGTCTTAAAATGAGAGCCGTGGTCAGACGCATAAATAATAATGGTATTGTCATACAATCCTTTTTCTTTCAGCTTATCTACAAGACGCCCCAGGTTTTCATCCAGGCTTGCACACTGTCCCAGATAATCCGGATATTCCTCAGCAGCATTTCCCTTTAACACTTCCAAATCATGAGGAAGGATAAAGTTGGCAAAACGCTCTTTTGAGCCATCTGGTCCTTCATAGTGATTGTGGTCGTTCTGGTGATGAGGCTCGATCTGGGAAACAGTCATAAAGAACGGCTTCTTTCCATCATACTGTTCCAGATATTCCAGGGCAAAATCATTGATGCAATCTGCACGGTAGCCCTTAAAATCAATTCGGTTGTTGTTCTCATCAAATACAAATCCGTCATAGCCGTGGGAAGTAAATTCCAATACGTCTGCCGCTCTCCAGAATCCGGTATAGCCTCCCCGCAGCTCTGCCGGAATTGCCGTAACCGTATGGTCAATGGCTGGCGCTTTTTCCAGTTCTCCATCGCTGGCCAGATGCCATTTTCCAATATAAGCAGTTTCATACCCCGCTTCTTCAATATAATTTCCCAAAGTTTTTACGCCTTCCGGAAGCATGATGTTATTGCGGAAGCATCCTGTTTCCGTCGGGTATTTTCCAGTCTGGAATAATGCACGGCAAGGACCGCACACAGGCTGAGGAGAAAATGCATTGTCAAACTTTACGCCTTCTCCCGCTAAAGCATCTAAATTAGGAGTAATATCTAAGGGTTGTCCAAAACATCCGCATGTATCCCAACGCTGTTGATCGGAAAAGTAGAAAATAATATTATATGCCATGAGTAATTCCTCCCTATTATAGTGTTGGCTTTCCTGTTTTTTGTTCTCTAATCTTACCTCGTACAATGGTTGCAATTGCAAATACAATCAAAGCTGCAAAGATCCAGCAGAAAATACTGCTAAAGAAAATCTTAGGACTTCCATTAGAAATCAGCAGCGCACGGCGGAAATTGGTTTCTGTCATGCTTCCCAATACCATACCCAATAAAATTGGAACTGCCGGTAAATCCAGCTTTCGTAAAATCCACGCCAATGCAGCAAATACTAATGCAATACCTACATCAAAGTAGTTTTCGTTTACGGAGTATGCGCCTGCAAAGCAGAAAATAACAATAATCGGAGTTAAAATTTCCTGTGGAATAGAAACAACTTTTGCAAATAAGCTGGTTAAAAATTTTCCCTGAAGAAGCATAAACAGGTTTACTAAAATCAATCCCAGCATAATTGCATACATAATATCGCCATCTGTTGTAAACAGGCTGAGACCCGGATTCAAACCATTAATCATCAAAGCGGACAGCATAATTGCAACCGTTCCGTCTCCAGGAATACCTAAGGTCAGAAGCGGAATCAGAGTGGCGCCGGTAACTGCATTGTTTGCAGATTCCGCCGCTGCAATTCCTTCTACAGAACCATGACCAAACTCTTCCGGATGCTTGGACATATTTTTCGCCTGGGAGTAACTAAACCAGGACGCTTCAGAAGCTCCAGTTCCAGGAACGATTCCTACCATAACGCCAATCAGTGAGGATAAGCATACCGGACGAATCATACGCTTGTATTCTTCCCTGGTAATCTTTCCATCATCTTCAATCTTTCTGGCATCCATTTTCAGAGAGTCCAGACGCTTTTCTGATTTTGCCAGAATCTCAACCAGCGCGAAAAGCCCAATTAAACAAACAGCCAGATCCATCCCCAGATATAACCGGCTGACTCCAAAGGTGAATCGGTCGTAGCTGGTCATCGGGTCAGAACCGATGCAGGCAATAAACAGACCCAGGCTGGCAGAAATCAGTCCGCGGATAATACTCTTTCCAGATACGCCTGCGATAATGGTAAGGCCAAATACGCATACCATAAAATATTCCGGAGTTCCCAGCATTGCGGCAACCTTTGCAACCTGGGGACCTAAAAACAGAAGCATCAAAGCAGAGAACACACCTCCAAAGGTAGATGCGTACAAAGCGATTTTTAACGCCGCCTTGGTTCTGCCCTTCTGTGAAAGGGGATATCCGTCCAGCATGGTAGCAGCTGCATGAGGCGTACCAGGAGTATTAATCAAAATTGCAGAAACGCTTCCTCCGTAACCGCCGGCACAATAAATTCCCAGCAAAAACATCATTCCCGGAATTGCCGACATGGTATATGTAACCGGCAAAAACAAAATTACACACAAAATAACACTGAGTCCAGGGATTGCTGCAAATACAGAACCGATAAAGACTCCAATGTTAATCCACAAAATATTTTCCAGGGTAAATAAAAGCCCTGAAGCCGGAATAATATATTGCATCATAACTCAATACCCCCCTTTTAAAAGTCTACATTCAAAACAAATTTGAATGCAGCCCAGATTACCGCTGTCAGCACCAGCGTAATAACATAATAGCTCTTCTTGCCGCATCTGAAATACAGCAAAAATGCCAGGGAGCAGAATAATGCGCCAATAATAAACATTCCGGTAAATTTGCTTAACAAAAAGGTTCCTAGCAAAATACCAAAAATAACCAGCGCCTTTACCTCTGTCTGAAGGTTAATGACCTTCCATTCTAAAGGCTGCTTTTTCACAATCTTATACAAATCCTTCACAATGAGCATACCACTGCAAAGGATCATCACGTACATCAGCAAGCTTGGAAATGCTCTGCCGTTTACTACGTCTTTATCCGAAACTGCTACCTGCTGCGGCATAATGGCGATAATTGCAATTGCGAATACCAAAAATACGATTCCCGCCACCAGGTTAATCGGAATACGGATTTCTTTTTCCCGCAGCGTTTCTCCCCAAACGTCAATTCGATCATGAAACTGATTAATCAGACCGCTCATGGTTCCTACCTCCTTTGTTCTTAAAACCACAGAGGGAATGAATCAGTCCATCCCCTCCTGCCTCAGCAAATATTTATTAATTAGCAACAATATCTTTGTATTCGTTTACAATTCCCTTTACATTTTCAATGTGGGCTTTTACATCATCTTCTGACATGGTATCTACTTCCAAAAGCATGGTTTCTTCTAACCATTTAACAACTTCTTCATCTGCTAAAATATCGTCATACAGTTTCTTCAGCTCTGCAACCTTTTCTGCATCGGTTCCTGCACATGCCATAACGAAACAGCGGTTACGGAAGAATGGATATCCGTGTTCACCGACGCCTTCTACACCTGCAAACGGGCCATTTTCCAGCGGTTTATCGTCAAATGCACAAACAACAGTAACTCCGCCCTGCTGCTGGGTTTCTAAAATCTGAGACTGATGTGAAACTGCAAAATTAGTCTCACCCTTTGCAACTGCCTGAGCAGCCTCTGCTGCTGAGGTGTAAGCAACTAATTTCAGCTTGTCTCCAGCACCCATAGAACCGAATAATGCTGCAGCCAGAAATGCTTCTGAACTGGTAGCACCGTTTACTGCCACGCTGATTTCTTTGCCTTCTGCTGCAAATGTTTCCAGGTCTGCAAGATTCTGAATGTTCAGCTCTGCGTCAGCAGATAATACGAAGATAGAAGAATATAAATTCTCTACATATGCAAAGTTATCATAGGTAAACTGCATTTTGGCCGGATCTAAAATAGACGTGATAGCAAATAACCCTTCTCCAGCGAATACCAATTCCTTGGAATTTGCCTTTGTATCTGCAACCCAGGTATTTACAGTTGCCGCGTCGCCCTTTACTGCTTCTGCAACTAATGTAATCTTATCAGAATAAGCAGTTGACTTTTCTGCTGCCTTCTGGCTTACCATAGCCGCTACGCCAGATGGAGCCCATGGACAGGTAACTTTCCAGCTTTCTTTCTTAGCCCCGCCGCTACATCCAGCCAACAGTCCAACCACCATGACTCCTGCCATCACTGCGCTTAATAAACGTTTTTTCATACCTACTTCTCCTCTCTTTTTCTAAAAAGTTGTTTGGGGGTTAGATTACCTAGACAAGTAATCTTATCTATGTCTCTAAATTATCTGATCCACAGCAATAAGTCAACGAATTTTGCTTTTTTCATCAAAAAGTTGTCTGCTTTTTGCTGTTTTTTTCATCACTTGTACTGTTTTCTCGAATTAATTCATCACTTTTAACAATCAAAATATTGTTATAAGTTTTTTTAACATCTATTTCATCTGATAATCCACTATTATTTTTACATATTTTGTATATTTTTCATCCACTTATTTTGTATTGAAAATCGCACTTGCAGCCTTATGTATCAGCTCAGTTCAATGCTTTTTCTGTCTAAATCTTACATATCTGGACTGGTTACATAAAATTTGTGAATTCTTTCCCTTGACAGTCTTCTGCTTCTATGATACAAATAGGTAAACTGGTAGAGGAGCGGTCTTCAAAAGTACCACATCGTCATGGCAGGGGCCAGATGTAGGAAAGGGGATACCGCCGAAGGATTTCTTCTTGCCCCTTGCAAAAGTAATCCTGGGCCGGCATAAAATATGTGCCGGACTGTCACAAATAAAGTGGAGCGCTACCATGCCGGAACTTCTTTCATAATATATTGCCTGATAATATTCCGCCATGAACCGCGCCCTTATTTGGAACCGGAGCATGGCTGTTTTTATTTGCAGCCGATTCACCAAATGAAGGGAGATTTCTGTATGAAAAGCAAACACCGTATCTTACGTCTTGGGATTATGCTCATGCTGATGCTGGCCTTATTTCCCATGACCGTCTTAGCCGCTGAGGAAACTGCGGCTCCGCAGCCCGCCATGTACGCCACATGCCTGGCCCTAGTTCCTCCAATCGTCGCCATTGGACTGGCCCTGATTACCAAAGAGGTTTACAGTTCTTTATTCATCGGAATCCTGGTAGGCGGCCTGTTCTACTCCAACTTTTCCTTTGAAGGAACCGTATCCCACGTATTTGACGACGGCTTTTTAAGCGTGCTGTCTGATTCCTACAATGTAGGCATCCTGATTTTCCTGGTTATTCTGGGCGTTATCGTGTCCCTGATGAACCGCGCCGGCGGTTCTGCCGCTTTCGGACGCTGGGCCAGCAGCAAAATCAAAAGCAGAGCCGGTTCCCAGTTAGCTACCATTGCCCTGGGCGTCCTGATTTTTATTGACGATTACTTTAACTGCCTGACCGTGGGAAGCGTAATGCGTCCGGTTACAGACAAGCACCAGATTTCCAGAGCCAAACTTGCCTATATCATTGATTCTACCGCTGCGCCGGTCTGCATCATTGCCCCCATCTCTTCCTGGGCTGCAGCTGTAACCGGATTTGTGGAGGGAGAAGACGGATTTTCCCTGTTTATTCAGGCTATTCCATACAACTTCTACGCTCTGCTCACCATCTTAATGATGATTATTTTAGCTGTAACCTGTTTTGATTACGGCCCAATGGCAAAGCACGAAAACAATGCCCGTGAAACTGGCGACTTGTTTACCACTCCTGGCCGTCCCTATGCCAATGTAGAAGGCACTAATTACATTGGCCGCGGCTCCGTTATCGACCTGGTTCTCCCTATTGCCTGCCTGATTGTATGCTGCGTTATCGGTATGATTTATACTGGAGGATTTTTCGACGGCGCAGATTTTGTAACCGCTTTTTCCAACAGTGACGCCTCCAGAGGACTGGCTATGGGAAGCTTTTTTGGACTGGTATTTACTATCCTGTTTTATATGGCCCGTCGGGTGCTGCGTTTTGAAGAATGCATGTCCTGTGTGCCAGAAGGCTTTAAGGCCATGGTTCCTGCCATTCTCATTTTAACCTGTGCCTGGACCTTAAAATCCATGACTGACAGCCTTGGCGCTGCTGAATACGTAGCTTCTGCAATGAGCGGCTGCGCAGAAGGTCTGTTAAACCTGCTTCCTGCTATCATTTTCCTGGTTGGATGCGGACTGGCATTTGCGACCGGTACGTCATGGGGTACTTTTGGCATCCTGATTCCCATTGTGGTCAACGTATTTGCCAATACCAATCCTACCTTAATGGTAATTTCTATTTCCGCCTGCATGGCCGGAGCCGTATGCGGAGACCACTGCTCTCCCATTTCCGACACCACCATTATGGCCTCTGCCGGAGCTCAGTGTGAACACGTCAACCACGTATCCACCCAGCTTCCTTACTCCCTGACTGTGGCCGCCGTTACATTTATTACCTATATTGTAGCCGGTTTTATCCAGAGTCCATGGATTTCTCTTCCTTTCGGCGCAGCGCTGTTAATCGCCGTTCTCCTGGTACTCCGTATGCTGTCCAGACGGAAAGCCGCATAACCGGATCGCCGGAAAAAGAAAAAACAGAGGGTATCGCCCAATCATCTAATCGGATGATGCTGCGATATCCTCTGTTTTCATATTGTCTCTTACTATATTCCAAAGCTTATAAATCTACAATGGTGTCCTGGCATACCGGCCGGATTCCGCTCTTTCCCAGCACCTCAATGGCTTTCTCATTGTCTGCTACCCGCAAAATCATGTAGGCAGTAGACGCTTTCTGGCTTAAAAATGCATAGGTATAATCCAGGTTAACGCCTCCGTCTCCTAAGATTTTCAAAATCTGGTACAGACTTCCTGGCTCGTCGCTCATCTCTACTGCCAGAACCGGAGTAATAGATACCACGTAGCCTGCCTCCTTTAATACCTGGGAGGTCTTATACGGGTCGTCCACAATCATGCGGACAATGCCAAAATCCTGAGCTTCTGCAATGGACAGGGCTCTCATGTCAATGTCATGCTGATGCAGATAATCAGTAAGCTCCGCCAGTTTTCCAGGCTTGTTTTCCACAAATACGGAAATCTGTTTTACTGTCATAATCCCCCTCCTTTATTAATTTTTATATAAGTTTCTCTTATCAACAACACGAACCGCTTTTCCCTCGCTTCTGGCAATGCTCTTGGGGTTCACCAGACGAACTTTAACCGCAATGCCCAGCATGGATTTCAGGGCATTTACCAGCTCCTTCTCTCTGGAAGCTACTACGCCTACATTATCGGAGAACATCTCCGGCGTCATCTCTACCTGGACTTCAATGGTATCGCTATTGTCAACCCGATCGACTACAATCTGGTAATTAGCCGGATAACCCTGGTTAATCAGCACAGTTTCAATTTGTGATGGGAATACATTGACGCCCTTAACAATCAGCATATCGTCGCTGCGTCCTAACGGCTTGGTCATCTTTACATGGGTACGGCCGCAGGAGCATGGCTCATGGCTTAAAATACAAATATCCCTGGTACGGTACCGAATCAGCGGGAAGGCTTCTTTAGTAATGCAGGTAAATACCAGCTCTCCCTTTTCTCCGTCAGGAAGTACCTCTCCGGTTTTTGGATTTATTACTTCCGCAATAAAATGGTCTTCATTTACATGCATGCCGCTCTGGGCGCTGCACTCAAAGGATACTCCAGGTCCGGAAATCTCCGTCAGGCCATAAATGTCATAGGCCTTAATTCCAAGCTTCTTTTCAATATCGCGGCGCATTTCTTCCGTCCAGGCCTCTGCTCCGAAAATTCCGGCTTTCAGCTTGATCTTATTCTGCAGTCCCCGTTCGCAGATGCTTTCTGCCAGATATGCAGCATAAGACGGGGTACAGCACAAAATTGTTGACTCTAAATCGCACATAAACTGAATCTGGCGGTCCGTGTTTCCAGAAGACATTGGCAGAGTCAGGGAACCTATTTTATGAGAGCCGCCGTGAAGACCTGCACCTCCGGTAAACAGACCGTATCCATAGGATACGTGGACCACGTCCTCCCTGGTTCCTCCTGCAGCTGCAATGGCCCTGGCACAGCAGTCTTCCCAGAGGTCAATATCGTGCTGGGTGTAAAAAGCCACCACCCGTCTGCCTGTAGTTCCGCTGGTAGACTGAATCCGAACGCAGTCAGACAGCGGCTTTGCCAGCAATCCGTAGGGGTAGGCTTCCCGTAAATCGTCCTTGGTAATAAAAGGAAGTTTATGTAAATCATCCACTGACTGAATATCTTCCGGTTTTACTCCCTTTTCATCCATCTTTTTTCTGTAGTATTCTACATGCTCGTAAACATGCTTTACCGTTTTTGCCAGACGCTCGCTTTGCCATGCCCTGATTTGGTCTCTTGGGGCACATTCGATCTCCGGCTGATAGTAGTGTTCCATGGCTGCCAGTCCTTTCCTTTTCAATCTGGTAAACTTGAAAATCATCTTTGTATTTAGGGCTATTATACCATAAATTCTACCAATCCGTAAACGGTTAATTAGTATTTTCTTGCATTTTTATGAATAATTATGCTTTTTTATTCATCCATTAAATGAAGGTTCCGGATTTGTCCATTCTGAATATGTTCCATAATCTCTATGGCATGGGGTTCTAAATAATCCCAGCTTCCGCATGACAGTCCCTGACTTTTTATCTCTTTAATTATCTCCTGGCAGACTCCTTCAATTGCTGCGCTGCGGTCCTTCTGGCCCATTATATTCCCGTCCGTTTCCCTCCGTCCTGTTATCAGCTCTTCTAAAGGAACGGACAGATAGCTCAGACGGGGCAGATCTTTTAAGCCCCGAAGCATCCACTTGTAATAGGGCGTATAACGGTGGTTCAGCAGATATATGGCAGAAGCTGCATTTTTTACAAATTCTGCCAGAGCCATATCCAAAGCACTCGGAACCAGGCCCTGCCAGTCCTACGGCAATCCTGCCTTCGTATTCCGGAAACTGCTCTGCAATCATTGGCTTTCCATAGACTTCATAGTACCTTTTTGCCAGTTCCAGCCCTTTCATCACCTGCTGTAAATCTCATCTGCCCTGGTCTCCAGTTCTTTTTTCCGGCGAAACTGCCCAAAGTATCCAAAGGTTCCGGCACACTTGCTGCATGTAAAGGCATAATATCCGTCCCTTTTAGCCTGGGGATCATCCAGATACTCCATAGCCTTGTCTAAGCAGTCCCAGATTCTCTCATCCCAGTCATCAGGGGCTGCATCGTCTCCCTCCAGATCCGAACGGTGTCCCCAGACGTCATACATGCATGCCAGATTCACATAAGTAACCGCCATCTCCATAGAACCGCCCGGCAGCTTTTTCATAATGGACATGGCTTTTTCATAATAGTTTCCTGCATGAGCATATTCTCCCATGTCCACATAAGCCAGGGCCATGTTGTTGGACAGACCGGCAAACCGGTAGTCCATAGGATCCAGAGATCCGCTGTACGCCCGCCATGCCTTTTCATACAGAGGAAGGGCTTTTTGCGGCTGGCCAAAGGCTTTCAACGTAGTTGCCGCGTTAATCCAGGTCGTTCCGGATGTAACGCTGTTTTTTAAGTCCATCTTCTCTTTCTAACATCTTTTTCCCTCTTCTTTCTATCTTCCGGTCATAGCGGCGTCTAAGATTTTCATTACCCGCAAGCTTCTGGTCAGGCTTTTATCTGCTTCTTCCCTGCTTCTGGTTGTCAGGATTCTGGCAAATTCTCCAAATTCTCTCATCAGGAAGTTTGGATTTGTATCCGTCTTTTCCCACAAAATCTCTGGTTTTTCTTTTCCTCTGCAGTGAAGCAGCACCTTTTCTGCTGTAGGAAAATTTTCCACTTCCAGCCAGCCTTCTTCTCCCTGAATCACGGCTCTTCGTTCTCCATCAGAATCTTTTGCACAAACGCAGACCGCAAGGCTTTCCGGATAATGAATAGTCAGTACTCCCGACGTATCCACTCCATTGAACCCGTGATTTGCCTTGTAAGAAATCTCCTGAATTTTCTCTTCTCCCATTACGGCATCTACAAAATGAACGCAGTATACACCTAAATCGAACAAAGCGCCTCCTGCCAGACCTGGATTAAATACCGGAAGCACCGCCCCCTTCCGATATTCTTCATATCTGCTGGAAAATTGGGAAAAACTGCACTGAATCATCCGGATTTTTCCGATTTTTTCCAATCCATAGTGGATCTTTTCTATCCAGTCACTGTACCGGATATAGATAGCTTCCAAAAGGATTGCTCCGGTCTTTCTTGACAGCTGGGCCAGCTCCTGAGCTTCCTTCCAGGTAACGGTAAAAGGCTTTTCCAAAATCACATGCTTTCCTGCCAAAAGGGCCTGTTTTGCATAGTTAAAATGTTCGCTATTGACAATTCCGATATAAACCGCCTCAATGGGAGCTGTTTGTAAAAATTCCTGGTAATCGGTATACAGTTCAGGAATTTGAAACTTTTTTGCATAATTTGCTGTTTTCTCTCTGCTTCCTGGCCTGCATACAATAGCAGTACAGTGAAAATCCGGCTGGCTGACAATGGCCTCTCCTGCCAAATCAATAATTCTGCCATTGCCTGCAATTCCTATATTCAAAATCAGTCATACCTCCTGTTTTTTATTTCAGCTCTATTATATTCGATTTTGCTTTTTCCCACAAGAAAAGGCCATCACATTTTTCCATGTGACGGCCTCTAAACCATAACTGTTGATACAATTGAACTGTCTCTAGGCTGTTCTGATGCCTTCCTGAAGCATACGCTGAACCTCTCGTTTCAGCTGTCTCTCCAAGTTCCACTCTGTTAAACGATAGCTGCCTATGGTATACAGTAAATGATAACATCCTTTTTTAATCTGATTCATCATATGCATTCACCTCTAATCTATACTTGTACTTGTTTTTATTTACAAACATAGTGTAGCATATTTTCTTTGTTTATATATTAAAAATTTCTAAAGGTTTGCTTGCAATTTTCGTATAGATCTTAACAAATTTTTATGATAAACTGGAAATCAGGAGGATTTTTTATGGAACATTACACATTACCCCATGAGCATGGACAATCCATGGATCAGATTTTAGATACCATGCCTGGCCTGGGCGATTTTCAGGCCACTGCCGATATGTTTAAGCAGTTAAGCGATCCCACCCGGATCCGCATCTTCTGGATTTTATGCCACTGTGAAGAATGCGTAATTAATATTTCCGCCATGATGGAAATGAGCAGCCCGGCTGTTGCCCATCACCTCAGGCTGCTGCGGGCCAGCGGCCTGATTGAGTCCAGACGGGAGGGAAAGGAAACCTATTACCGCGCCAGTTCCGGCCGCCAGGCCCAGACCCTTCACAGAATGATTGAAGAGATGATGGACATTTCCTGTATTAAAAAAGAGTTATAGAACCAGTAACCCCAAATGGTATACCGCAAAGGCGCAAATCCATGCAATGACGCACTGGCCCAATGCCATAATCACCGCCCATTTTGTCCCCAGCTCCCGTTTTACAGAAGCAATTGCCGCTACGCAGGGCGTGTATAAGAGGCAGAATACCAGCAGGGACGCTGCGCCCACTGTGGTTAAACCGGCCTGCAGGGCCTCAGTGCTTCCGAATAATACGGTAAGGGAGGATACGACGCTTTCCTTTGCCATAAATCCAGAAATCAACGCTGTAACAATTCTCCAATCTCCAAATCCAACCGGAATAAAAATCGGAGCCAGCGCTCCAGCTGCCAACGCCAGAATACTGTTTTGAGAATCCTCTACCAGATTCAGGCTCATATCAAAATTCTGCAAAAACCAGATCAAAATCGTTGCAAGGAAGATAACGGTAAAGGCTCTCTGCAAAAAGTCCTTTGCCTTATCCCACAAAAGATGGAATACATTTTTTGCCCCCGGCATACGGTAATTGGGAAGTTCCATAACAAAGGGAACTGCTCCCCCTTTAAAGGTAGTCTTTTTGAAAATCAAAGCCATCAAAATTCCCATAACAATTCCAAACACATACAGGCTAATCATTACCAGAGCGCCATGCTTTGGAAAGAAAGCTGCCGTAAAGAAGGCATAAATCGGAAGCTTTGCCGTACAGCTCATAAACGGTGTCAGCAGAATGGTCATCTTTCTATCCCGTTCCGAAGGCAAAGTCCGGCTGGCCATAACTCCTGGTACTGTACATCCAAAACCAATCAGCATAGGAACAATGCTTCTTCCAGAAAGCCCTAATTTTCTAAGAAGCTTGTCCATAATAAAGGCAACCCTGGCCATGTAACCGCTGTCCTCTAATAGAGACAGGAAGAAAAACAGGGTTACAATAATAGGAAGGAAGCTTAATACGCCGCCTACGCCATTGAAGATACCGTCGATTATCAGGGAATGAAGGACTCCGTTTATGTTGGCTGCTGCCATGGCTGCGTCTGCCGCCTCAGTCAGAGCCGTGATGCCGGATTCCAGCAGCCCCTGCAAAAATGCGCCGATAACATTGAATGTCAGCCAGAATACCACTCCCATAATGCCGATAAACGCTGGGATACCAGTATATTTTCCTGTCAGGAACTGGTCAATCCTTCTGCTCCGAATCCGTTCCTTGCTTTCTTTTGGTTTAATTACCGTACCGCTGCACACGTCCTCAATATAATCAAACCGCATCTGGGCCACTGCAGCAGCACGGTCCATGCCGGTTTCTTCTTCTGTCTGCTTTGCAATGTCTTCCAAAAGCCTCTGTTCATTTTCTGTCAGATTCAGCTTTTCCAGAATCTGCTGGTCGCCTTCCATAATCTTGCTGGCTGCAAACCGTACCGGAATTTCTGCACTTTCTGCATGATCCTGAATCAAATGCATAACAGCATGAATTCCTCTGTGGATTCCCTCTGCGCTTTTACAAAAGTCTGTTTCCAATGGACATTCCTGATATTTGGCTACATGGATGGCATGACGGACCAGCTCCTCAATTCCCTCTCCTTTGGCCGCTGAAATGGGAATGACCGGAACTCCAAGGGCTTCCTCCATTTCATTTACCAGCACAGAGCCGTCATTTTCCCGCAGTTCATCCATCATATTCAAGGCAACTACCATAGGAAATCCCAGTTCCAACAGCTGCATGGTCAGATAAAGATTTCGTTCAATATTCGTAGCGTCTACAATATTAATAATTCCTTTGGGCTTTTCCCGTATCACAAACTCTCTGGTTACAATCTCTTCGCTGCTGTAAGGGGACATAGAATAAATTCCGGGAAGATCTGTAAGCAATGTATTATCATAGCCTCTGATTACGCCATCCTTGCGGTCCACCGTTACACCCGGGAAATTACCTACATGCTGCTTCGAACCGGTCAACTGATTAAACAACGTTGTTTTGCCACAATTCTGATTCCCCACAAGCGCAAATGTAAGCGTTACATCATCCGGAAGCGGATTTTCTTCCTTCCGGTCGTGGAATTTGCCACCTTCACCGTAGCCGGGATGGTGCTTCTCTATCCTCAATCCGGTACGTTCTCTTTTCTTCGGCTTATGCGCCTCACTGATTTGAATATTTTCAGCATCTGCCAGACGAATAGACAACTCGTATCCGTGAATTCGAAGTTCCACAGGGTCTCCCATCGGCGCATACTTTACAACCGTTACCTCCGTTCCTTGAATCAATCCCATATCAAGAAAGTGCTGTCGAAGTGCTCCTTCGCCTCCTACAGACAATATGGTTGCAGTATCGCCAATCTGCAATTCACTTAGTTTCATATCTATTTCACTCCTCATATTTATCTACGTTTTATTTTGATAACATTTCTCATTTAATCTTTCTTATTTTATCACTCTTCTCCTTATTTGTCCAGTTGAAATTCCATTCAAAGGAACGCGCAACAGGAAAAGAGGACGAGTTTTTTAACCCGTCCCCTAGTTTATTTACATTTATTCCACAAGAAAACCTTTTTCTTTTAACGTCTCTTCAATCAGATCCAATGTCTTCTCGCTATCCGCACTTACTTTATGGTAGTGATAATC
>CALHQJ010000071.1 GCA_938036545.1 uncultured Clostridium sp.
TCGTCCTATCCTATCTTAAGTCTATTGCAATCGTCCTATCCTATCTTAAGTCTATTGCAATCGTCCTATCCTATCTTAAGTCTATCACAATAGACCTGATTCTTCAAGAACCTTTTTCTTACGATTCTTGGTCAATGTAAACACACAAAAATGACGGCGCTTCTGTTCTTCTGAAAAGACAGGAAACGCCGCCTTGCAAGCAGTGGTTATGTTATTTTTGTATCACAGGCAGTCGAATTACTCTGCCTTTTTCACAGAAACAATGGTTCCGGTAAAAGCCTCTTCTCTGCTTAAATCTCCCGTATACGTAACCGTTACTTTATCGCCATTTTGCACATCAGACAGTCCCTCCGGCTCTGCATCAAAAGACAGTGGATAAGCCTCGCCTCCATCCTCTACAATCGTAAACATAAAATCCTTAATTTCATCAATAGTTCCGGTAATCTCAGATGTTTCCTGAGCCTGTGGCTGTGCCGCTGCTTCCTGTGATGTATCTGCTTCGGCAGCTGTTTCTGCAGCTGCTTTTGTAGTTTCTGCCGTAGTCTCAACTACTGCGGAAGTAGTGGTATCCAGCGGCTTAGGGCCGCACCCTGTTGCTAAAACGAGAGTAGTTAAAATCACTGCAGCAGTCATTCTTTTTTTCATAGTAAACCTCCATATTAAAAGATTGTATTTTTTAACTTATCTACATTCCTTTAGACGTGAAGGTTTACAAAAAAGTTTCAATTTTTCTATTTTTTAATTAATCACTGCTCCAAATGGCATCAGCGCCAGCTTTGCCAGCTTAAACTGCTGCAGGCCAAATGGGATTCCAATGATTGTAATACAAAGCAAACATCCAATCAACACATGTTCCAAAGCTAACGGCAGGCCGGATACAATGAGCCAAATCAGGTTTAACAAAAAGGAACCGGCTCCGCCTCCATATACCACATCCTTTCCAAAAGGAAAGAAACTGAGCGATGCAAATTTAAAACACTGCATCCCTACCGGAATCCCGACGATAGTAATGCACCACAGGCATCCGGTCAGACACCAGCTTAATCCGCTGATTGCACCGCCAAAAATGAACCACAGTAAATTTCCGAAACATCCCATACTCGTTCTCCTTTCGATTGTTTCATTGTTTTAGTTCCCATTACGTTTAAGCAAATTGACAACTGATCCAGCAAAGAAAAAAAGACTCTTATTATGACATCTGTCACAATAAAAGTCTTGCTGTCTCATTTGATACGAATGCCTCTCGGCATCGGCTGTCGGTTTCAAATATATCCAAAATGGATATTCGCTACTCCCTTTTATTTGCTTGTCCATACTATAGCACAGGTTCTATCTGCTGTCAATTCATATTTAACTGCCTTTGAACCTGGCAGCCCTTTTTCCGTAGCCTTTTGGCAGAGTTTGCAACACTTCTCAGCATCTGTGACGTCCCGCAGCGGCTGTGCTTTTCGCCCCGCCAGCGGCAGGCTGAAACCGTTCCGGTGTCTGATTATCCCCTCCGTCCGGACGCCGGAAACCAGATAGCCGGTGTAAAAACGGAAACTCCCACTACCGGCTGGCTGGTCTCATTTGCAACCAGATGGGGAAGATTGGAACGAATTAACGTCGAATCCCCTTCTCCCAGATGGATTCTTTCGGTTCCGATTACTACTTCCAGGTTTCCTGATTCTACCATTATAATTTCTTCGCTGGGATGGATCACCGGACGTTCTCCATCTCTGGAATAAGGTTCCAATTCAAATTGGATAATCAGGGACTGGGGTACAAATTCGGCAGAAGGCATTGGAGTCAGCAAATGGTAACGGATGCTGGAATTAGGCTGGGATAAGGTAATCACCTCATTTTTCCGTGTCGTCAGCCGGCTGTCTGTCTCTGCTACTCCCATAAACAGATAGGTCGGCACGTCTAAAGCCTCGCTTAATTTTCGCAGCGTAGACAATGACGGATCCGTCAAATCCCGCTCAATTTGAGAAATATATCCTATCGAAAGCCCTGTTCGTTCTGCTAACTCTTTTAATGTAATCCCTCTTGATTTTCTAACATTTCGTACCTGTTCTCCAAGCATCCCCCATGTCCTCCCTAAATTTTACTATATCTAAAACTTATTAAGTGTTATTAGTATAGCATATAATAGCTTTTCCGTAAATGAACAACCTGTATTTCCTGTATCAAACTATAATAATTTATCCATACATCAAACTAATGGGATTATTTTAATATATGTAAATTTTTTCTCCTGGTAATTCTCAACTTTATTCAGCTTTTTTCACATATTTTTCACTCATTTTTCATCAATTCTACTGTTTTTTTATTTTTATTACGGAAAAGGTTGACTATAAATTTTATAAAGAGTAAAATTATACTAAATTTTACTGACAGGAGGACTATCATGAAAATTACAGATGTTAAAATCGAAGTCATTAAGATTCCAATGAAAAAGCCATTTCGAATTGCTTTTGCCGTTCAGGATCATTCCATTAATGTTCTGGTAAAGGTTATGACTGATGAAGGACTTTACGGAATTGGAGAAGCAGCTCCATTTGAGCCTGTAACCGGTGAAAACAGCGCAACCGTTCTGGAAGTGCTGAAACTGTTCAAGAAGGGTCTTATTGGCATGGATCCAATGAATATTGAAGGCATCCACCTGATGATGGATCGTCTGATTTCCGGCAACACTTCTGCTAAAGCAGCTATTGACATCGCTCTTTATGATTTAAAGGGTAAAGTTATGAATCAGCCTCTTTATAAAGTATTAGGCGGCTACCGCGATCAGATTGTAACCGATATGACCATCGGTATTGATACTCCTGAACTCATGGCTCAGGAAGCAAAAGAGCGTGTAGAACGCGACGGTTTCCGGATTTTAAAAGTAAAAGCCGGCATTAATCCTGCTGATGATATCCGCGCTCTTACCCTGATTCGTGAAGCTGTTGGAAATGATATCCGTCTTCGTGTAGACGCTAACCAGGGCTACACTGCTAATGATGCAGTAGCTACCTTAAAGGAATTTGAAAAAGTCGGTGTTGAAGCCGTTGAACAGTGTCTCCCATGGTGGGATATGGATGGTGCAAAATTTGTCCGTTCCAAAGTAGATTTAAAGATTATGCTGGATGAATCAATCCACTCTCCAATTGATGCAGCAAGAGCCTGCAAGATGGAAGCTGCTGATATTTTAAATATCAAGCTGATGAAGTGCGGCGGTCTGTATCCAGCAGAAAAAATCAATGCCATTGCTGAAGCAAACCATGTAAATTGTATGGTAGGCTGTATGCTGGAAACCAAGGTAGCTATCGGCGCAGGTGTCAGCCTTGTTGCTGCAAAGAGCAATATTACCGAGGCAGACTGCGACAGCTTCATGTATGCTGTTGATCCGGAAATGGGAATGCCTGGCGGCTTTACGGTAGAAGGCGGCGTTTATACCCTGTCCCAGAAACCTGGTCTTGGACTTGATATTGATTTCTAATCCACCCACTGCACACAGAAACATTCAGAAAGGAATGGACTGGCAGGCATAGTTGTTCATACCTGCCAGCCAAAAAGGTATTTATTTATGGAAGGTACGTTATTCTCCTCAGAAGGCGCTCTGCTTTTAATTATGTTCCTCATGGTAGCTGTTGGTTTCTGGCTTCAGCGATTTAAAGTGTTTAAAATGCTGGGCCCTGCTCTGACCGTTATCGTTACTGGTATTGTACTGTCAAACTTACGGGTGGTTCCGGTTTCCAGCGCTACCTATGACGCAGTCAGCGGCTATTGTGTTCCGCTTTCGGTTTCCATCTGTCTGTTGAGTCTGGATTTAAAGCAGATGAAAAAGCTGTTAAACCGAAACTCCGTTATTGCTTTAGTATCCGCAGCTCTCAGCGTCTGCCTGATGGCTCTGGTATTTGGTATTTTCTTCGCTTCCAAGATTGACGAAGGCTGGAAGGTTGCCGGCATGTTCGTTGGTACTTACACTGGCGGAAGTTCTAACTTAACTGCAATTGCAGTTGGCCTGGATGCATCTAAAAATACCATCGCTTCTGCAAATGCAGCTGATTACGTAGTTGGTATCCCGACCCTGATTGCCATGTTCGCTGCTCCGGCTATTTATAAGAACTCCAAAAAGCTGAAAAAATTATGGCCATATGAAATGACAGAAGATGAATTAAAAGGTAATGGCGATCACGAAGAACTGATGGCTTCCAAAGAATGGTCCATTCAGGAAATTGCATGGCTGTTAGCAATCGGTTTTGGTACTGTATGGGCAGCTACTACTGTTGCAGGAAAAATATTCGGACCGGACTTCCGCAGCGCCGGAAGAATCCTTCTGATTACCACATTCTCCATTATTATTGCACAGATTCCTGCAGTACGGAAACTTCGCGGCAACTTTGACCTTGGACTTTTTGTAGCACTGTTATTCTTAACTACCATTGGTTTTGCAGTAGATTTAAAGCAGTTCTTTGGTTCTACCTTCTATATCACCCTGTTCTGCTTCTGCGTGATTGTCTGCTGTATCCTCCTTCACCTGCTGGTTACCAGACTGCTGAAGGTAAAATTTGAGTACGTTCTGCTGTCTGCTGTAGCATGTATCTCTGATGGCCCTACCGCCGCCCTGATCGCATCCAGTGCACAGTGGAAAACCATGATTACCACCGGTCTGTTAATGGGCGTTATGGCCGGAGCTATGGGCAACTACTTAGGTATTTCCGTAGCTTATGCAATCCGCGCAATTATCGGAGCTTAAACCTTCATTTGAACAATTAAACTACAAACAGCTGAGCTTTTGCATCTTCAGAAATTTTCTGTCTGATGCAGAAGCTCTTCTAATACAATTCACATCAGGAGGAAAACATGAAGCTTTATCACTTGTATGTATCTGGAATCCTTTATGGAAAACTGAATTTTGATTCTCATCCTGTTTCGATTCGTAAGCTGGACATTGCCACTGGAAACCTTCTTCCATGGGAACCACTGTCAGAAGCTGATAATAACTTTTATAAAAGTTTCACCAAAATTGATTTACTAAAACTTTCCAGCCAGTTTTCTAATTACGAACAGTCCCTTACCGGATCTGGCGAAATCTGCGCTTCTCTTCCAGAAGGTGACGAGCACTACACCAGCGAAGACGGCTCCTGGTATCTTCAAAGAGACATCAAATTTCCTAACAACAAGCTGATGGAACATGGCAGCCTGATTGCAGTCTGCTGTTCTGCCAGAGAAATGATTTCCCTCTTAGTTCGGGAAGGAGACGAAGACAAGACCGTTTTAAGTATGTGGAAGGAAACCTGGCCCAATGAAACCATCTATGGCGTCCGCCATGAAGGAACCTTTGACGTTGCCATGAGAGACGGCGTCCATTTATCTACTGATGTTTACCTGCCAGAAGGCGTAACCGAACCAGTTCCCGCTGTTTTTGTCCGCACTCCCTACGGAAAAGAGGATGGCTGTGAAGTCTACTACCGCTACGTACAAAGAGGCTATGCCGTTGTTATTCAGGACGTCCGCGGCCGGAATTTAAGCGAAGGAGAATGGCTTCCCAACTATTACGAGGTAGAAGATGGCGACGATACCTTAAACTGGATTGCAGAACAGACCTGGTCTTCCGGAAGCGTTGGAATGGTTGGCGGCTCTTATTTAGGCTATGTACAGTGGGCTGCTGCTGCCAGCGGAAATCCGCATTTAAAGGCATTAATCAGCGTAGTCTGCGCCGGAAGCGCATTTATTGATCTTCCCCGCCGCGGCGGTTCCTTTACCTCCGGTATGCTGGCATGGGCCTTTGCCGTTTCCCAGAAGAAATTCCATCCGGAATTAATGGAACGGGACGACTGGGAAGAAGTATTAAATATCCGTCCTTTAAAGGATCTTCCGGAAAAAGCCCTGGGCTATCCGGTTCCATTCTTAAATAAATGGCTGGAAAACAGCGATTATAATGATTTCTGGCGCTGTTCCAACTGGCAGGAACGCTCAAAAAAGGCTATGATTCCGGCGCTGATCCAGTCCGGCTGGTTCGATGACAACGGTATGGGAACCACAGAAGCTCTGGAAATTGTCCATGATTTCCCAGAAGGCATGAGAAAGGTCATCCTCGGCCCATGGCAGCATAGTGGAAACAGCAAATACGACATGCACGGCGTTTCCTTCGGAAGCCAGGCTCTCCGCTTTGACCTGGATTACATCTATTTCAAATGGTTTGAACATTACCTGAAAGGGGTTGACAATGGAATTGACCGTACCGCCCCTGTAGAATACTATACCGTAGGCCAGGAAACCTGGAAAACTGCTTCCAACTGGCCAGTTCCTGAAACAATAGAAACCGATATATTCCTGGACAGCAACGGACAGGCCAATACTTCCGCTGGAGATGGCCTTCTTTCCTTCCAGCTTCCAGAACGTGAAACCAGCGACAGTTACGACTATGATCCTCAAAATCCTTCTACTCACATTATTGATATGTCAGAAAATGAAATTGAGGTTCCGGAAGACTACACCAAAGAGGAACTGCGTCAGGATATGCTGTGCTACTCCACTGCTCCGCTGGAAAAAGATGTTGTTATTACCGGTGACATTATGGCGTCTCTTTATATCTCCTCCGATGCCCCTGACACAGATTTTATGGTACGCCTGACCGATGTGGATGAAAACGGACGTTCTATTAAGCTGGCAGACGGCATCTTAAGCGCCCGCTACCGCAACGGATTTGACCACGCTGACTTTTTAACTCCTGGCGAAGTAGTAAACTTAAAAATCCGCACCACCAAGATTTCCAACTGCTTTAAAAAGGGACATAAAATCCGCGTAACGATTACATCCAGCGCAAAGAACTTTGTATTCCCCAGCAGCAACACCAAAGACGGATACAACAGCCAGACTACTGTTGTAGCGCACAATACCATCCATCACGGCGGACAATATCCATCCAAAATCACGGTTCGTTTAGAACCCTGATATACATTTTATCACCCTTAGAGAAGGGATCGCAAAATTATCAAATCAGATGATTAAGCGATCCCTTTTCGCTATTGAAATCGTCCAATTTTCTCTTGTTAGATTGACATTTTTTTGTCACAGTTTTATAATAACAGAGGTGGTTATTTATTAATACAAAGGAGGCAATATTATGCTGAAATCAAGAGCACAGATCGCAGTGGATTATTATGCAAAAAGCGGATACAACTGCGCACAGGCTGTAGCGGTTACTTATGCGGATCTTCTGGGACTGGACCCTATGGTATGTTTTAAGGGAATGGAAACCTTCGGAAGCGGTATGGGCGCAAGACTGGGGACCTGTGGGGCCATATCCGGAGCCATTTATCTGGCAGGTTTTGTAACCAGCACCGGACATATGGATGATGACAAAACAAACAAATCAAAAAAGGCGTCTTATGAACTGGCTGGTATGATTACAAAGGAATTTTACGAAAATAATCGTACCGTTACCTGTCACGATTTAAAAGAACCTCATTCTGAGACGTTCCGTTCCTGTCTGGACTGTATCGCTGACGCCGCTATCCTGGCTGAAAAATACATCTTCCCGGGACAGTTTGAAGAACCTACCTATTTTAAAGACAAAGAAAAATAGAACAAAAGGGCTTATAGCAAAAGGGGGACAACATGGCTTATATTATCTTTTTTGCAGTCAGTATTCTGGCCTCTGTAGTAGGCGCTATCTGCGGAGTCGGCGGCGGCGTATTTATGAAGCCTGCCCTGGATGCAGTGGGGGTACTGCCTGTTAATACCATTACGTTTTTATCTACCTGTACGGTAATTTCTATGACCAGCTACAATGTAATCAGTTCTGCCATGAACTCCAAAAAAGGCGGCAGCGACAACTTAATCGACTGGAATCTGACTACCTGGCTGGCGATTGGCTCTGCTATCGGAGGCGTCATTGGCAAATACATTTACGACATTATCAAAAATTCGTCTGCCAACAGAGAAATGGTAGGCGGCTATCAGGCCATTGCTTTACTGATTGCCGTATTTTTAACTTTGATTTATACCTTAAACAAGAAAAAATGCAAGTCTCTTCATGTAACCAATCCTGGTATGCTGGTCTTCTTAGGATTTGCTCTGGGAACCCTTTCCTCTTTCGTAGGAATCGGCGGAGGCCCCATGAATCTGGCTGTGCTTTACTTCTTCCTTTCCATGCCTACTAAAACGGCGGCTCAGAACTCCTTATACATGATTCTGATTTCTCAAATCGCCAGCCTGATTGTAACCTTTGTCAAAGGCAGCGTACCGGAAGCTCTCTACAAAGACGTTGATCCAGGACTGTGGGTCATGCTCATCGGAATGATGCTCTGCGGAGTTTACGGCGGAATCGTGGGCAAGAAAATCAACAAGAAAATTCCTTCCAGCACCGTAGACAAATTGTTTGTCGGACTGATTATTGTTATCATGGGTCTTTGCTGCTGGAATATCTATACCAAACTCGGACTTGGCTAATCGAAAGGCCGCAGAGCATCTGGATTTTCCAGTGCCTGCGACCTTTTTTCTTTTTATCATATACTTTCCGTCCGCTTTGTGTTACACTCAATACAGAGGTATCAAAGGGGGAGCAAAAAGCAGCTATGTACAAAAAACGTAAATTCAATAAAATTCTGATTGTAGACGATTCGGATATGAACCGCGCCCTTCTGGCAGACATGCTGGGCGGGCAGTATGAGATCTTAGAAGCAGAAAACGGGGTGGCAGCCCTGGAGCTGCTTCATTCCCACGAAAGAGAGATTTCCCTTGTCCTGCTTGATATTGTCATGCCCCAGATGGACGGATTTGAAGTCCTGGCAATGATGAATAAATATCACTGGATTGAGGAAATTCCGGTTATTATCATTTCTTCTGAAAATTCCCACTCCGTTGTGGAACGGGCCTACGAACTGGGCGCTGCCGATTACATCAGCAGGCCCTTTGACCAGGTTATTGTCCGCCGCAGGGTTATCAATACCATTATGCTGTATTCCAAACAAAAGCAGCTGATTTCCATGGTAGCGGATCAAATGTATGAACGGGAAAAAAGCAATACCTTAATGGTATCCATTTTGAGTCATATCGTAGAGTTCCGAAACGGAGAAAGCGGCCTTCACGTTCTCCACATTGGCACCATGACCGAGCTGCTGTTAAAACGGCTCCGTGAGAAAACAACGGCTTACAGCCTGGATCCGATCAAAATTTCCATGATCAGCAAGGCTGCTTCCTTCCATGATATTGGAAAAATTTCCATTTCTGAAAATATCTTAAATAAACCCGGACGCCTGACAGCAGAGGAATTTGAAATTATGAAAACCCATTCTGCCATAGGTGCAGATATGCTTGCCAATCTGCCTCTGCACAAGGATGAGCCTCTGGTACAGGTGGCTTATGAAATCTGCCGCTGGCACCATGAACGCTACGATGGCAGAGGATACCCTGACGGCCTGAAAGGAGAAGAAATTCCCATATCCGCCCAGGTAGTTTCTCTTGCCGACGTCTATGACGCACTGATTAGCGAACGGGTATACAAAAAGGCATTTTCCCACGAAACGGCCATATCCATGATTCTGAATGGAGAATGCGGAGCTTTCAATCCCCTGCTTTTAGAATGCTTAACGGATATTAAGGATCACATCCAGGAAGAGCTTACCATCAATTCCCTAGATCGGTTCAGCGAAAAAGAAATCCACGCCATTACAGAACAGCTTCTGGCAAAAAAAGAACTGTCTGCCTCCAACCGGACCTTAAGCATGCTGGAAGAAGAACGGATCAAGTTTCAGTTTTTCTCTACTCTGGCATCGGAAATCCAGTTCGAATATACTGCAGAGCCGTCTATGCTTACCCTTTCGGACTGGGGTGCAAAAAAGCTGGGGATTTCCCGCTTTATCAGGAACCCCCTGGAAAACGAAAAGCTGTTATCCATTATCAGCCAGAAGCAGATGCTCCAATTGGCCCAGACGCTGCGTTCTGTCACACCGGAACATCCGGTAATCGAATGCAATGCTGTCCTGAAGCTTGGAAATACCACGCAGACCCTTCCCATTATCTGCCTTACACTCTGGACTTCTGGAAGCAAGGCTTCCTACAGCGGTGCTATCGGCAAAATCATGGATATACCTGACGAATCCCACAATGAACCACGGAGGTCTTAACTTATGACTCTGGAAAATCTCTATCAGGAAATCGGCGGAAACTATGCCAATGTTATGGAGCGGCTTCTTCAGAAAGAACGTGTCAAAAAATTTGTACTGCTGTTTCTAAAAGACAGCAGCCATCAGCTATTCATCCGGGCCCTGGAACAGGGTGATACGAAAGACGCCTTTCGAGCCGTCCACACCTTAAAAGGCGTCTGTATGAACTTAAGCTTTGATGCATTATATCAGCTTTCTAATGAACTGACAGAATATTTAAGGGCAGACAATGTCGGCAGGGCAATGGCCCTTTTGCCGGACTTTGAAGCCTGTTATGAGCAGCACATCCACGCAATTTCTGCATATGCAGACAGTCAACTCTCATAGAAAGGATCGCTATGGCTGAAATAAAAAAATGCAGTTCTTCATCCATTCTATCTCCAGAAATACAGTTATTCCAAACCCTTGCCGGAGAGATTGCAGATGATATTTATGTCGTAGACAAGAAAACCTACCGTCTTCTTTACGCCAATGAATTAAAAACCTCCTGCTGGAAGGAACATAACAGAACCGGAGAAACCTGCTACCAGATTCTGTATGGAAAGTCCCAGCCGTGTGAGTTCTGTACGCTAAACAGCGGAAATTCCTCCCTGACAGCAGATGATATTACCTTTGAAGACAATGGCCGCTTCTTTACTTCCAGATCTCGCGAAATGGATTGGAACGGTACTCTCGCTTCTGTCAAATTCGTTCGAGACGTGACGGAAGAGGTCATAAGCCGTCAGGAAAAAGAACGGCTGGAGCAGTATTTCCAAACTGTTGTCAAATATCTTCCAGGCGGAATGGCTGTGCTACACCATACAGTAGGAGGGGAACTAAAACCGGAATACCTGTCAGACGGGTTTGCAGAAATGGTCAATATGCCTAAAGAAGAGGTATGGGCTATATATCAGGATAATGCCCTGTCCGGAGTTCATCCGGATGATCGGGACTATGTAAGAATCAATCTGGATCAGTGTATCAGAGAGAAGCGGGAACGGTATGAACTGCAGTGCCGTCTCAAAACAGGAAACGGCAGCTACATCTGGGTAAACGCCAAGTTTTCCGTCATTCAATGCGACGGCGGAGACTCCAGAGTTTATGCTGACTACCACGATATTACTGCTGAGAAAAAAATGCAGGAGCAGCTTCGCCAGCAGTATCACAAACAGATTTTACAGCACTATCAGTCTACCGGTCCCGATGCCCTGATTTTAGGTCACTGCAATATTACCAAAAATAAAATTTACGAAATCGTAGACTATACAGATTCCAAACTGCTGGAAACCTTTGGAGAAGAACGTGAAGCATTTTTTACAGGCCTTGGCACTCTGATTGAGGCTGAAAACGAACGGACTGATTTTTACAGCAAGTACCTGAATGAGCCTTCGTTACAGGCTTACTCCAATGGTATAAAGGAACTACTGATGCCCTGTTTTATCAAACTTCCCAATCAAAAAGCCGGAAAATACGTTCAGTTTAAGGTAGTCCTTGTGGAAACGCCGGACACGAGAGACATTACCGGAATCCTGACTGTGACGGATATTACGGAAACAAAAATCCGCGAAAAAATATTCCGTCAGTTGTCTGCTACCAATTACGATCTGGTTGCCAATATCAACCTGCTGGCTGATTCCTACGAGATCGTAAGCGGAGGAGACGATAATTTCAGCGAAGAGGCCGGGGTTCTTTCTGAAAGAATCTTCCGGATTATTCAGGAAACGGTTATTGATAATCCTCAGGAAAAGAAATTTGTAGCAGATATGTTGGATTCCTCACGTATTCTGGAGCGTCTGAAAGACCGAAGCAGCTACTCTTTTGCCTACTCCATCTACAATGCCAGCGGTGAGATCCGCACCAAAAACATGATTGTTTCCGCTATTGACATGCGCCTTGGACGGGTTTGCTTCATTCGTTCAGACGTAACGGACGTAGTCATTGCAGAACGAAAGGCAAAAGAAAATCTGGAAAAGGCCCTGACAGAAGCAAAAAAAGCCAATCGGGTAAAAAGCGATTTTCTGTCCTCCATGAGCCATGACATCCGCACTCCCATGAACGCTATCGTCGGACTGACTACCCTGGCTCTTGCAAACTTAAACAATCCGGATAAAACCAAAGATTACCTCCATAAAATTTCGGTTTCTTCTCAGCATCTGCTCAGTCTGATTAACGATATTTTGGACATGAGCCAAATTGAGCAGTCCAAAATTCATTTAAACCATCAGACTATACACATGGATGAACTGATTAATCATATTTCCTCAATTTTAACGTCTCAGGCTGAACACGCAGGACTTCAGTTTCAAATTGAAAAGGGGCCCTTTGAACACGTCCGTTTTTCCGGAGACGCATTGAGAATCAAGCAGATTTTAATCAACCTGTTAAGCAATTCCTTTAAATTTACTCCGGAAGGCGGTACGGTCCTGTTCCGAGTTGATGAGCTTGCTGCTAAAGAATCCCAGCATGTACGCTACTGCTTTACCATCCAGGACAGCGGAATCGGAATGAGTGAGGAATTTCTGAGCCACCTGTTTGAGCCCTTTATCCGAAGCGATCATGTATCCAGAGTAGAAGGCAGCGGACTGGGACTTAGCATTACCAAAGGCCTTGTAGATTTAATGGGCGGAACCATCTGTGTACAAAGCAAATTGCAGAACGGCACTACATTCCAGATTGAACTGGAATTTGAACTTGTAGAAAATGATGGACACGAGCAGGACAAAGACTCTTCGGATCTTCAAAAAGAAGATCTGTCCGGCTGCCATTTTCTTCTAGTGGAAGATAATGAGATTAATTCTGAGATTTTGGGAGAACTTTTGCAGATGAGGGGCGCAACCTTTACCCTGAAAACCGACGGCCTGCAGGCGGTAAATGAATTTAAACAGGCAAAGCCTGGTACCTATGACGCCATTTTCATGGATATTCAGATGCCGGTAATGAATGGTTATGAAGCGGCAAAAGCAATTCGCAGACTGGATCACCCAGATGCAAAGTCCGTTATTATTCTGGCCATGACTGCCAATGCATTTACGGAAGACGTCCATGCCTCTATTGAAGCAGGCATGAACGGTCATATTGCAAAACCGGTAGATATGAAACTGCTTTATAATACGATTTCCGGTATGCTGAAAAGCAGAAAATCCTAGACCGGAATACTGTTTTCTCTTATTTGGAATGCTTTAAAATATCGATCTTCTCTTGGAATCCACTCAGTGCGGAATCGCTCTGCCATTTTTTCTCCATTTCGCAGGCGAATCCGCCGGAGCTGTTCTTCGCTGTCGGTTTCACAAAAGAAACGCAGATCGTAAATTTGTCCAAAATAGGGATGTTGGCTGTAGGAACCTTCTACAATATTTAAAAATTTCCATGGCGCTGTGACGGATTCTTTCAGGGTCTGGCTTTTGCAGTCATACGTTCTGTAAGTCAGGCCATTGGACTCTGAAATGTGATCCAGAATCTCGCTTTGGAATCGCTCATAGTCCACATTTCCGCCATCCTGAGCCATTCGCTCGGCTGTCCTCTGCTCCGGTCTTAAAAAGAAATCATCCATATGGAACAAATTACAATCATATACCTTAGAAAGCACCTGGCCCAGCGTGGTTTTTCCACTGCCGCACATACCGTCTATGGCTACCAGCATCTGGCTTTCTCCACATTGGGACTGGCCTGATATGGACTGCCTCTGTTTTTCTTCTGCCTCCATATCAATGTACCGCAGTACCGGATAGTACCGGATAAACCGTTCTTCTACTACTCGGTAAACCGGATGGTAGGCTTCTTTATAAGCTGGACTGTGACTGACTGCCGGATAGCCCTGTTTTTTATAATCTGCCAGGTATTCCGTTACCTCCCTCTCGTTAAAGGGAAGTTCCCCGCTCCGGCAGCATTCCAGAAGCAGCTCCAGCTTCTTTTCAAAAGACTCTGTGGTTCCTTTTTTATGCTGTGCTGACAAAACAAACATCTGATTCAGGGTTTCCGGAGAAATGTGATCCTCCAGGGCCTGCAGGTACATCCGGTACATCCCGTCTCCAATATACTCATATATGGGAGAACCGCCGCCTTCACAGCCCTTTCCCCTGTCTTGTTCCTGACTCCATTCCTGGTTTAAAAAGTCCAGGCTCTTCCTGGGATCTGCAATCATATGACCCCCGCCAAATTCACTTTGATACAAAAGCTTTACAGCATCCGTCAGTTCCATTTTCGGATAACGGTTCCACTGTTCCAACAAAATTTCTCTCATTTTTCTATTCCATTACCTTTGCCCGCTTTAATGTAAAAATGATCACCGGAATTAAAACCAGCTGCAAAATAATTCCAGGAACGGCATTTAATAACGCTCCGCCTAAAAAGATCTGCCATCCAAAGGCTTTTCCCACGATTCCATAAAGAACAATGCTGACAGCTCCCCATACCAGACGTCCTGCAATCATAGCGCCTACAAGGCTGATATAAACAGAAGCCATATTCTTGGACAGCTTCTGGTATAACAGGCCGGTAACTGCGCCGTATACTGCCATTTCAAACGCCATAGCCACTGCAGTCGGCATCATAGGCGGCATGGAAAACAGGGCGCTTCTCATAATAGGAAGCACAAAGCCGGTCAGCAGTCCCCATTGCCAGCCGCAGACGAAGCCGCAGAGCAATACCGGAATGTGCATAGGCAGCAGCATATTTCCTACAGCTGGAATCTGGCCGGTCAAAAAAGGCAGTACGATTCCCAGCGCTAAAAATACAGCGGAAAGGGTCAATTTTTCTACAGATGATTTGGTTTTCATGTTCTCTTCTCCTTTTTCTATGTATCTGTCACCGAAAAAACAAAAAAATACCAGAAACACACGCTGTCTTCTGACTGCTGTACCTTCCTGGTATTAGTATCTTTTTTGAATTTCCGATTTTATGGGAAGCGGTTTGCTTCCTGGGGCTTCTGCCTGATTGATCACCTTCTGATGACTATTGCTACCATTATAATCACCAAAAAGATGTCTGTCAATTTCTTTTCACCCAAACGTTTGCATGTCAAATTCTGAAATGGCGGCTTATTTTTTTCTTAAAATCTTTTCCATGTTTTTCCCTTTTGCCAGTTCGTCTACCAGCTTATCCAGATAACGGATCTCCTGCATAAGGGGTTCTTCAATGTTCTCTACCCTGACCCCGCAGACCACTCCTTTTATCAGCTTTCTGTCCGGATTTGGCCCAGGGGCTTTTAAAAAGAATTCTCCATAGGTAGTCTCTGCATCAGCCAGTTCCGCAATCTGCTCTGCTGAATAACCAGTGAGCCAGGAAGTCACCTCATACACCTCTTCTGCTGTACGGTTCTTCCTCTCGGCTTTTGCCATCAGCATCCCATACACCTTGCCAAAATTCATTCCATATACTTTTTCATGATCCATCTCTGCTCCTCCTTTCAGCCGTATTGTAAAGCAGACCAATCCTCAAAATCCGAAACCGGCATAGGTTTTGCATAAACATAGCCCTGAACCAAATCGCAGCCGCATCTGCAAAGATTCTCTACCTGTTTAAAATTCTCAATACCCTCGGCCACCACAGACATATCCAGGTTATGAGCCAGCTGGATAAGCTGGCCGATTACCATCCAGGATTTTTCGTTTTCGTCCAGGAAAAACTGCCGATCCAGCTTCACAGTCGTTACATTTAAATCTTTTAACATGGTCAGCGATGAATAGCCGAAACCAAAATCATCTATGGAACACAAAAATCCCGCCTCACGGATATGGTCAATCATTGACATCACCAAAGGAAGCTCCCGACGTTCCAGCATCAGGGATTCGGTCAGTTCCAGCTCGATTTGGCCGTCAGGGATCTGATAGGCCTCCTTAATTTGCCGGAACCTGTTTAAAAAGGTCAAATCACTGGAAACCAGATGGGCACGTGAAAGATTGACGGACAGGATTTTGGTATAACCTTTTTCCAGCCAGCCCTTCATCAGCTTACAGGTTTCTTCAAACATATAAACGTCCAGGTCGCAAATTTTTCCGTTGCGCTCAAAAAGCGGAATAAATTCACTCGGAGACAACAGACCAAATTCAGGATGTTTCCAGCGGACCAGCACTTCACCGCCAGTCACTGTATGTCTGCAGGGAGATACCTTAGGCTGAATATACAGCTGAAATTCGTGATTCTCAATGGCTCGCTGGAAAGATGTGTCTAAACTATGCTCCTTTTCCATCTGGCGCCCTAAAGCAACATCATAAAAGCAGCAGTCATTCTCTCCCTTACCATAGGTACTGGCTACCTTTGCCCTGTCAGACAGCACCATAAAGTCCGCATCTCTTTTCTGAATCAAATAAGCTCCCTGAGCAAAGCGAACCTGATCGAAAGAAAAGTTCTCCGACAAATTGCGGTCCAGCCGCTCCAGCATGCTATGGAGACGCTGGCGCACCGTCTCTTCATCCGAACACTCCAGGAAAAGATAAAAATGATCCCCCGAGTTTCTGCTCAGCCGTTCGCCATCCTGCAGATCGTCACCCAGATTCCTGTAGATCTGCCGCAAAAGCTCGTCTCCCTGATTTATGCCAAAGCACTCATTAAACCATTTGAAATTCCGGATATTCAAATAAACTATAGCATAGGTTTTCTCCGGATGCTCCCGAAGCAGTTCTTCGCACTTCATCCAAAAAGCCAGATTGTTGTATCCTCCTGTCAGGGGATCGGTCAGCGCAATAGCCTGAATGTGTTCCAGAATACGGCGGTAATACCAGATCACAGACAGCGCAATGGCAATCATTACCAGGAGAAGGAAAGCGATAATCGCTACATAGCGGATCAGATAGGGCGTAGTACTTTCCCCAAGCAGGTCAGCTGTAACCAGGGTAAGAAGCATCCAGTCGTTGATTCCCAGAAAGTCATAGCCCAGGATAAGGGGTTCTCCACCCACTTCGCCAATCTGGGCCACACCAGAACGGTGATCGTTAATGTCCTCCAGCATCCGCTGTGTCTCCGCTATATCCTCAGTCGTATTCTCATTAAATATATCATTTAATTTTAAAAAAGGGGTCTCATCTGTGGCAGCTACTACTACCGTCCCGTCTTTATCTACAATACAGCACAAACCTCTGTTCTTAAAGTCCACATTTTGGAGCATCTGCTGAAGCACATCCTTGGAACGGACTCCAATAAGCAGACCGTTTCCTGCTGTCTTATGGAAAATCGGTGCAGAAAAAAACACTTCATCATTGGTTGTGAAAAAAATCCTTGAATCTGTATACAACTCCGGATGGTCTGCCAGATATTTGGCAAGACCTGCATGCCTGCTGTTCTCCGGAATTGTGGTTCCATCAGCTTTTATCACAAAAATTTCGTCCATCTCCAGATAGTCTGCCTTACGGTTCAGCAGCTCCTCAGTCAGCAAAAACTCCGGCATCCCCGAAAACGTATCTGCCAGATTCTGAATGTAAACCTCTCTCCTCTCCATACGATAGGCAATATTGCTGGCCAGCTGAGCCGACACATCACTTGCGTAATCTATGGTCTTTTGCCGAAGCACCCCATACAGCCCCATTGTATTAAACATAAGTGCACCCAGAATCACGACCAGCAATACGATAATACCTATAATAGGAGCCACAAATTTAATGTTGGAATGTTCTCTGTGGAAAAGTGGCTGCTTTTCCTGTTCTTTCATCTCTTATACCTTCTTTGCTCTGATTTAACCGTTCTGCAAAAACATGGAGTTCTAATAATTATATCAAAACATTGAAGGCTTGTACATAGAGAATACTTTAGAATTTGCGGCAGGGCAGGCTTTATCGGCGTGGTTTCTGCACAAATCCAAATGTGATTATGTTGTACAGCCGCCGACATATCAGGGATAGATTACCCAGCTTAAAACGCAATCTTTTCCGGACTGATTTTATCTGCTTCACATATTTCCCGTACCACACGGCAAGGAGTTCCTGCTGCCACTACCATCGGCGGAATGTCTTTGTTTACAACGCTGCCTGCGCCAATTACACTTCCCTGGCCAATCGTTACACCTCCGCAGATAACCGTATTAGCGCCAATCCAGACATCCCGTTCTCCCAGAATCCTGTACTCATGATGTACCGGATCAAAGGTAATTGGCTGCAGTCTGTCCGGAGCGTAGCTTACCAGCCTGCATTCCAGCGCCATGCTGACGGTAAAGGCCTTTCTGACCAGGATATTTCTCTGTGGTCTTATGTTCTGCACTCACACAGTAGGAAAGAACACTCTCAGCTACGAAGCACAGCAAACGCAACTAAAGTTTGAAAACACTTTTCCCATTTTTCGTACCTGCTGTGACACAATATATTTTTTCCGCGTAAAAGAGAAAAGACCACGGACAGTCGGAAAACCCTGACTGGCTGTGGTCTTTTCTGGTTTGTTATGACATGTGTGTTTTTGCTCTTTGTTTCCGTTGAAAACAAGCTTTCAACGCTTTTTCTGTCTGAATCTTCGCATGGCTGAACTGTTACCCACTCTATTCTTCACAAACTGCATCGATGGCCTTTCCAATATCATGGCGCATATATTTGTTGTCAAAATCGATCCAGTTTGTGGCCTGGTAGGCATTGGCTCTGGCTTCTTTTAAGTCTTTTCCTGTGGCAGTGACACCTAAGACTCTGCCTCCGTTGGTAACCAGATGGCCGGCTTCATCAAATTTCGTTCCAGCATGGAATACGTAATAGCCGTCCCGATCTTTGAAATTCTCCAGTCCTTTGATCTCAAAGCCCTTCTCATATTTTACCGGATAACCTTCTGATGCCAGAACCACGCAGACTGCTGCATTGTCTTCAAACTGCAGATCAATCTGATCCAGGGTTCCGTCTACACAGGCTTCAAAGACTTCCACAATATCGTTTTTCATTCTAGGAAGGACAACCTGGGTTTCCGGATCGCCAAATCTGGCATTGTATTCCAGTACCTTAGGGCCTTTTTCCGTCAGCATCAGGCCAAAGAAAATGATTCCTTTAAAGGTTCTTCCCTCTGCCTTCATTGCATCTACTGTCTTCTGGTAAATGTGTTCTTTACAGAACGCATCGACCTCTGCTGTATAAAATGGACTTGGAGAAAAGGTTCCCATGCCTCCGGTATTTAATCCGGTATCGCCGTCCCCTGCTCTCTTGTGATCCTGGGCAGAGGTCATAATTTTAATGGTATCACCGTCTACAAAGGACAGAACAGACACTTCACGGCCGGTCATAAACTCTTCTACTACAATCTGGTCTCCGGCAGATCCAAACTGCTTATCCAGCATCAGGGTCTTTACGCCTTCTTTTGCTTCTTCTCTGGTATTGCAGATTAAAACGCCTTTTCCCAGCGCCAGGCCATCTGCCTTTAATACGATTGGCATATCGGCAGTTTCCAGATATTCAAGGGCTGCTTCCGGACTGTTAAAGGTCTCATAGGCTGCCGTTGGAATGCCGTATTTCTTCATTAAATCCTTAGAAAATGCCTTGGATCCTTCCAGAATTGCCGCATTTTTTCTTGGACCAAATACCCGCAGTCCCTGAGACTCAAACACATCTACCACACCGCCAACCAGAGGATCGTCCATACCGATAACGGTTAAATCCACCTGATTTTCTTTGGCAAATGCTGCCAGCTTATCAAACTCCATGGCGCCAATGGGCACACATTCTGCAAATTCCGCAATGCCGGCATTTCCAGGAGCACAATAAATTTTATCTACCTTTGGACTTTGAGCCACTTTCCATGCAATGGCGTGTTCCCGTCCGCCGCTTCCTACGATTAATACCTTCATATTGAACTCTCCTTACTGACTGCTACTGATTGGCAATCATGTTAATGGCCTGGGGCAGGATAATCCACTCTGCTTCTTCCATAACTCTGCGCTGTAAGATTTCAGGGGTATCCCCTTCTTTTACCTCTACTGCCTTCTGCAGAATAATCGGGCCGGAATCTACCCCTTCATCTACATAATGTACTGTTGCACCGGTAACCTTGACCCCTCTCTGTAAGGCTGCTTCATGTACTTTTAATCCATAATAGCCTACTCCGCAGAAAGAAGGAATCAAAGATGGATGAATGTTGATAATCCGATTCCGATATTTTTCAATCATGGCTGCCGGTATGGTAACTAAAAAGCCTGCAAGCACGATTAAATCCAAATCATACTCATCCACTTTGCTTAAAAACGCCTGGTTAAATGCGTTCCTGTCCGGAAAATCTTTAGGAGAAAGGCATACTGCCTCAATTCCTGCCTGTTTCGCCCGTTCTAAGGCATACGCATTTTTATTGTTGCTGATTACCACACGAATCTCCGTATTGGTAATCAGTCCATTTCCGATGGCCTCTATAATCGCCTGAAGGTTGGTGCCGCCTCCGGACACCATTACGCCGATTTTCAGCATAATTCCACTCCCTTTTCTCCTGCTTCAATGGAGCCGATTACATAAGGGGTATCTCCTGCTTTTCTCATAGCTTCCATAGCGGTCTCCACATCAGCCGGATCAACTGCTACAATCATGCCAATACCCATGTTATAGGTATTATACATCATCTGCTCTTCAATCTGACCTTTCTTTGCTAACAGAGTAAAGATTGGCGGAATCGGATAGCTGTCTTTTTTAATGACTGCTTTTGTACCTTCTTTTAACATACGAGGCACGTTCTCATAAAATCCGCCGCCAGTAATGTGGCTGCATGCCTTAACCTTAACGCCTGCTTCTTTTACGTTTTTCAGAGCCTGCACGTAAATACGGGTAGGAGCGATTAACGCTTCGCCCAGAGTCTTTCCAAGCTCGTCATAGTATGTATTTAATCCCTCTTTGGTCAGTTCGTTTTCAAACACCTTGCGGACTAAAGAAAAACCATTGCTGTGAACGCCGGTAGAAGCCATACCAATCAGTACGTCTCCAGAAGCCAGGTTTTCACCGGTAATCAAATCTTTTTTATCTACAATACCAACTGCAAAACCAGCCAGATCGTATTCGTCTACCGGATAGAATCCAGGCATTTCCGCAGTCTCGCCGCCAATTAACGCTGCTCCGGACTGTTTGCATCCGTCAGCCACACCGCTTACGATGGTTGCAATCTTTTCCGGATAGTTTTTGCCGCATGCAATGTAATCCAGGAAAAATAAAGGCTCACCGCCTGCGCAGGCTACGTCGTTGACGCACATTGCCACACAGTCCACGCCTACCGTGTCATGTTTATCCATTACAAAAGCCAGTTTTAACTTGGTACCTACGCCGTCAGTTCCAGATAACAGAGTCGGCTCTTCCATATCTTTAAATGACTTCATGGAGAATGCTCCGGAGAAGCCGCCAAGGCCTCCCAATACTTCCGGACGCATGGTTCCCTGAACAAACTTTTTCATCAGTTCAACTGACTTATATCCCGCTTCAATGTCAACTCCAGATTTCTTGTAATCCATAACTTCCTCCATTTTGAGTTCTTAAATTCTTTATACGATTGGTTTTCTGTTCTGAATGATGTCCTGCTTTATAATATCTTACTTTTTCATCTGTGCCAGATACTCTTTGTATCCCAGCTCATCCAGCTTATCTGCTTTTTTTACCACATCATTTTTCAGCTTTTCTGAGTAAGCCTTCAATCTGCCCAACAGCTCCTCGTCAGAAGCTGCCAAAATCTTTGCCGCTAAAATTCCTGCGTTTGCACCGCCGTTAATAGCTACGGTTGCCACCGGAATGCCAGACGGCATCTGAACGATAGAATATAAAGAATCTACGCCGCCCAAATCAGAAGTCTTCATGGGGATTCCAATAACAGGCATTGGGAATATTGCTGCGCACATGCCAGGAAGATGGGCTGCCTTTCCTGCACCTGCGATAATCACCTTAAAGCCTCTGCTTTCTGCTGATTTTGCATATTCAAAAAATACATCCGGTTCTCTGTGTGCAGAAATAATTGTCATTTCAAATTCCACACCCAGCTCTTCTAACACCTCAGCCGCTTTTGCCATTACCGGCATATCTGAGTCACTTCCCATTACAATTCCGACTTTTGCCATCATTGGTCCTCCTTTTTTTGGTGCTTGCCTTTGTAGTTTTAGATTCATAACTTTCACGAATGTTTTTAATAAGTCTTTCTTATAAGTGTAGTTTATCAATAAAACTACACTTATTAATTATAATACTAGGTTTTAAATCTAACGTCAATAGGATTTTTAAGCTTCCAAGGGGTCATTTAATTTTTCTGCTCCAGACAGGGCAAAACGTCCATTTTCGATAATCACCGTTTTTATTCCATCAGGGCTTACTGCTGCAATTTCTCCCAGCTCATCATAAGGAATGGTAATATCGCAATGACAGTTAAAATATGCCTGGGAAACGTCGGTTTTTCTTAAAATGGATACCTCATTATCTCTGGCAATTACTTCCTTGCCGTCCGGATTGTACATGGGCGCATCTTCCGACCAGCTGTAGCAGGTATCTCCAACTGCAAAATGAGGCCCCATCTTTTCTACAATCAAAATGGGAAGCTTATCAATAATTCCATACTTTTCTGCCATGGCATAGGCTGTGGTATTGGTTCCGATTGCAAACTCTCCCAGAGGCAGATGTTCATGGTTTCTCATAATGACCTGCTTAATCAAAGCCCTGTTTTCTTCCGGATCTGCAAAATTCTCGCACATGTAGTCCGTTACCCGTCCGTTTTCAAAGATGACCGAAAGGTTTTTAAACTGAATGTCTCCAATGTAAACGCTTCCTACGAACAGCTCTCCGTCTGTACCGGAAAGGACGGGAGACGTAAATACCTCGCCTACTGGAATGTTGACGTCAGCCACGCAGTTTTCAAAATTGGTCTGGGAGGACGGGTCTGTTAATGGATGAAGGTGTACCCGAATATCGGTACGGTTTCCCCCTCTTCCCTTAACTGTTACATATTCCGCCTGATCCAGAGCATCGATGATTACCTGCTGCATGTCTCGGTACAGCTCGTAATCTAAAGTATTGATCCGGATGGTTTCTTCAAAAATCTCTGGAAAACGCTCTCCTATCTCCGGCTTTGGAAATGCAATAATGGTAAAGCTGGTTTCCTCGCCAGGCTGGTACTGGTCTGCAATCTGCATATATTCGTTGGAATAGGCAATGCTTACCTCCTCCTGATGGCGGCTTAAGGAAAGAGCTTCTTTTTTATTAACTGGAGTAAATCCTTCTTCTCCAAAAGTTTCTACCACAGCAGGACCTGCGTTAAGTCTGGCCAGTTCTTTATACTCTTCCAGAGCGCCCTTGATTACAGAAAGTTTTCTCTCTTTTAACGCAGTTCCCATATAAATGGCGCTGTCATACCGATGGTCATAATCATACTGTTTGTTTGGAGAAGTGCCGTAAAAGCCCAGCTTCCGGTTTGGGTTGCGGTTAATGGATTCGACTGCCGCTCTGAGAACAATCACTTCTTTTCCCATCTCGCGGAAATTGGCAATGGCCTTCTGCAGCATCCGCTCATATCCCAGTTCATAACGGATGGAAACGGTCTTCTTAATGGAAAGATCTCTTCCCATCACCTCAAATCCTTTCCGAAATCCCTCGGTATAGGTATCGGCCATCTTATCAATGGTTTCCTGAGGAAGACGGTTTAAAAACTCTGCTATCTTTAATTCTGTATCTGAAATATACTCGCCAAACTGATAAAGATACCGAAGATCGGAAAGGTCTTCTCCTGTAATAATGTCAGCCGCAAAAGACAGGGACGGGTCCAGCGTTTCTCTGGTACGGTAAGCCACGGTCTGGTCTGCATAATCACTGACAAACCAGTATAATACGTCCTTCACTTCCTGGGCTTTCGGAATTTTCTCTTCAAATAAATTATAAATCTCAATAAAAGTCTCGTTTAATACCGTAATGTTCCACAGACGGCTTTCAAAGGAGTATACAATCTGGCCTCTGATCTCTGTATATAAAAATGCCAAAAGCTGTCCATACTCATCCCCCAGCTTTTTTACTGCATATGCAGGATTGGCATAGCTTTCTTCGTAATGATCCGGCAGAATGTCTGCATAAAGAGATTTATTTTCTTCTGCCAGTTCTTCCAGACTTAAGGAATGTACATATTCTCTGACTCCGGCTTTCTGTAACCGTTTTGTCAAATCTGCAATTTGGCTGATAAATCCGGCTGTAACTGCAAAGTAATCCTGAAACGGCGCCGGAACCGTATTTTCTTCCTGGATCTGGCTGATCCGCTCTAATGACAATTCGTATCGTTCTAAAACAGATTCATTTTCTTCTTTCCATAACTTGCGGTAGTCCATTGTCTCAGCTCCTTAATCCTATTATAATCATAACCAGCCACAGAATTACCAGAAGCCCGCTTACGGGCAGGCTGATCCTGGCCAGTATGTAATTCTTTTCTTTTTCCATAAATGCATGAACGCTGTACCACAGTCCCAGTATGGAAAATACCAGGCTGGAAAATCCAAGCGCTCCTGCATACATGCCGCTCTGTCCCTGTTCCCGGACAGTAATATACATAGTACCGGCAAATAAAATCAGCCCTGCGGCACAAAGCCCCAGGGACCATTTACTGTGTTTTGCCAAAGGTTTCCGGATATAGGAAACCTTTTTGGGCTTATCTTGCCTGACTTTTCTTTTTCCTAACACGATGTCTACTCCTTACCGTCTGTACGATCTGATACAGAATATAGCCAAGAACTGCGCCTGATACATTCAGCATAATATCGTCTACATCAAAGCTTCCCACTTTAAATACAAGCTGAACAGTTTCTACGGACAGGCTGAAAAGAAAGCAAATCAAAAATGTATTGTACCATTTTTTGCTTCTGCGGCTGACTATGGGAAGGAAGAAGCCAGCCGGCAGAAACCCTGCAATATTGCCGATTACATTTAACAGAAAACTTTTCATCCCCACCACATCTCGGTATGTCCAGAATCTTCGGATTTCCTTAAAGGGTTCCAGATTATAGGCATAGGTATCCTGGGGCCTGGTGGTTCTTCCAAACGCTTCCGCAAAGAACAGGAAATAGACCAGCAGGATCAGGTACGAGATAAACAACACCCAGCCCAGCTTTTGGTTCTTTGTCGTATTTTTAATCATGCAATGCCCCGCTTAAAATTCGATTTCTGATTTGCGCTTTAACAGCAGCGCGCCGTTGACAATGGCCATAATTCCCACTGTCAGGCCGGTAACAGCGATAATGATTCCAATAGCAATATTTCCTGCACCTACATTGCGCATGGTCTTATATACTCGCTCCATACATGTTCTCCCTTCCGGTAACACAAGGCTGTCTGAACCTTTTGTTCTTATTTTGCCCCGTACTGCTCATAATAAGCGTCAATAGCTGCTTTAATGGTATCATCAATGACAACTTTGCCGCCGCACTCCCGATTATACAGATATTCGGTTACTTCCTGCATATTTACAATGGCAGCGGTTGGAAAACCGTATAAATCCTGAATCTCTTCCAGAGCGCTCTTTTCTCCCTTTCCTCTCTCCATACGGTTTAAGGAAACGATTAAGCCCTTAATTTCAACGTTTCCCTGAGCCTTTAAAATCGGGAAGGTTTCTTCAATCGACTTGCCGGAAGTAGTAACGTCCTCAATCACAACAACTCTGTCGCCGTCTTTAATCGGGCTTCCAAGAAGGATTCCAGTATCGCCGTGATCTTTTACTTCTTTTCGGTTTGAGCAGTATTTTACATCTTTTCCATACAGCTCGCTGATAGCCATGGCAGTTGCAACGCTTAACGGAATACCTTTATAAGCCGGTCCAAATAATACGTCAAAATCCAGGCCGTAATTGTCGTGAATCGCCTTTGCATAATACTCGCCCAGCTTGCGAAGCTGAGTTCCGGTTACATATGCGCCTGCATTCATAAAGAATGGGGATTTCCGTCCGCTCTTTAACGTAAAATCGCCAAATTTTAAAACATTGCTGTCTACCATAAATTCAATAAATTCCTGTTTGTACTGTTCCATATCGAACCTCCGTATTGGCGGGCTTTCTTTGCCCTTATTTTCTATATTTCATCCCTGCTTCATCTGTGTGAGAGATTGTTCGTTTCAATTTTATCATAGATTTCCTGTTATTTCAATCAAGAAACGTCCTGAAGTGGGGGCATGATCTTGCGTACTTTCTTCCTCTAGAAACGTACACTGCAAAGCATACAAAAAGACGGCACAGTCCCTATAAACAGGCCATGCCGCCTAATGCATGTTATCTCACCGCACCGATTAACTCTTTAATATCCTCAATCTGGTGGCGTCTCATATAATTTTCAATTCCTGCTGCAATCTCTTCGGTTGCATACGGGTTGTGGAAATTAGCGGTTCCAACTGCTACTGCAGAAGCTCCTGCCAGAATAAATTCCATAGCGTCCTCTGCATTCATAATACCGCCCATGCCAATGATGGGCAGGCTGACAGCCTGGGCTACCTGATAGACCATGCGGACTGCCACTGGCTTTACTGCCGGACCGGATAAGCCGCCGGTACGGTTTGCCACTGCAAAAGTCCGTCTGTTAATATCAATCTTCATACCGGTCAGGGTGTTAATTAAAGAAAGCACATCTGCACCGCCGGCTTCTGCCGCCTTTGCCATAACCGTAATATCCGTAACATTCGGACTCAGTTTCATAATGACCGGCTGTTTCGCATGCTTTTTCACTTCCCTGGTAATGGCTTCTACTGCCTTTGAGTCCTGGCCGAAAGCAATGCCGCCTTCTTTTACGTTTGGGCAGGAAATATTGATTTCCAGCATGTCTACCGGCTGATCTCCCAAACGTTCTACCACCTCAATGTAGTCTTCTGTGGTCTTTCCGCAGACATTGACAATAATTTTGGTGTCGTACTGTTTTAAGAATGGAATATCTCTCTGCACAAACACATCAATGCCAGGATTCTGCAGGCCAATGGCATTGATCATGCCTCCGTAAGTCTCTGCAATACGCGGAGTGGGATTGCCTGGCCAGGGTACGTTGGCAACGCCTTTTGTCACTACGGCTCCCAGCTTGTTTAAATCTACCATCTCGCCGTATTCTGCTCCTGATCCAAAGGTTCCGGAAGCTGTCATAACCGGATTTTTCAGTTCTACTCCGGCCAGGTTTACTCTGGTATTCATTACAGCTCCACCTCCTCTGCCCGAAAAACAGGGCCGTCTTTGCAGATTCGTTTGTTATGGACATGAGAGTGCTCGTCTACGTCTTTTGACTTGCATACGCAGGCCAGACATGCGCCGATTCCGCAGGCCATCTTTTCTTCTAATGATAAATAACATTCAATCTTATGCTCCATTGCATAAGCCTTAATTGCCCGAAGCATGGGAGTGGGACCGCAGGCGAAAATCACGTCTGCCTCTAATCCGTTTTCCCGAACTGCATCCATTACGTTTCCCTTTGTGCCAGCGCTTCCGTCTTCTGTAGCAGCATATACAGAAGCATATGGCTCAAATTCATCTTTTAAAAACATACCGGCGTCACGGTATCCCAGCACTGCCTGTTTTTCACAGTCCAGCTCCTTTGCCAGTTCCAGCATAGGCGGGATGCCAATGCCTCCGCCCATTAAAAACGCCTTTTTTCCGGTCATATTTTCCAGTGGAAAGCCATTTCCCAGAGGGCCTAAAATGTCGATAGAATCTCCTGCCTGATAATGGGAAAATTCTTCTGTCCCAGCGCCTGCAACGCGGTAAACCAGACGGATTCTTCCTTTTTCCTTGTCTACTTCACAAAGGCTGATAGGGCGCGGAAGCAGCTTTGCGCCATCTTTGGAATACACAGAAACGAACTGACCGGCCTTTGCCTGAACCGCTACCGGCTCTGCGTCAATCCACATGCTGTAAATTCCCTCTGCCAGCTTTTCCTGACTGGCTACTGATGCTGTTAATTTTACCTGTGCCATGGGTTCCTCCTGGAGCTTTTTATAATACGCTGTTAATATCTGCTACCATGTCGATAACAGCCTGTCTGGATGCATCTGCAAAATGCTCTGGACCAAACTTATCATAAGGAGCTTTCTTATATGCGGCAATAATACCTCTGGAAGAATTGACAATTGCTCCTAATCCGTCTTCATTAAAGCAGTACTTCAAATCTTCTGCAGTACCGCCCTGAGCGCCGTAGCCTGGTACTAAGAAATAGGTATTTGGCATCAGCTTTCTTAAAATGCGGCTCATTTCCGGATAAGTAGCGCCTACAACTGCGCCTACGTTGCTGTAGGTTCCGTCCATAGACTCTTTGCCCCACTCTACAACCTTATCTGCAACCAGTTCATATACTGGACGGCCGTCTACCAGCTTGTCCTGAAACTCTCCGCTGGAAGGATTGGAAGTCTTAACCAGAATAAACAGACCCTTATCATTCTCCTTGCAGGCGTCTACAAAAGGCTTTACTCCGTCTGTTCCAAAGTATGGATTTACGGTTACAAAATCTGTGCCAAAACCGGAAAATACATTAGAACCTACCGTTACTTTGCCAATATGAGCCGTTGCATATGCAGCAGAAGTAGAACCGATATCGCCTCTCTTAGCGTCTCCGATTACAATCAGGCCCTTTTCCTGGCAGTAATCTACGGTTTTCTGGTATACTTTTAAGCCTTCAATGCCAAACTGCTCATACATGGCAATCTGAGGCTTTACAGATGGAATCAAATCATAAGTTGCGTCTACGATTGCTTTATTAAACTGCCAGATAGCATCTGCTGCGCCTTCTAAAGTCTCACCGTATTCGGAAAAAGACTTCTTCAGTAAATGCTCTGGAAGATAAGACAGCATCGGGTCTAAGCCAACGCAGATCGGGGCCTTGGTCTTCTGGATTTTTTCTACTAATTTCTGAATCATCGGGATTTCCTCCTTAATCTTACCGCCCTTAGGCATACTGATTTTATTTTAACATAAATTTTCCAAATAGAACACCCCCTATTTTTTTCAAAATTCCTGATAAACCAATGACATTTTGGAGACTTTATAGTATAATATAGAATTTGGAACACGAAATCAGTCAATACTAACTCCCATTACATACATTCATGAATAGAAAGGTGGATTCCCCATGTATTGTACCAGAAAAGTAACTGACAGTATTCATTGGGTAGGCGGAAATGATCGCCGTCTTGCTTTATTTGAGAATCTGTTTCCCATCCCCAATGGCGTTTCTTACAACTCTTATGTGATCCTGGACGAGAAGACCGCCCTTATGGATACCGCAGATCCTTCTATCCGGTCTCAGTTTCTGGAAAATGTGCAGCACGTTTTAAACGGCCGTTCTCTGGATTACCTGATCGTCAACCATATGGAACCGGATCACTGCTCTGCAATTGCAGATATTGTAAACCTTTACCCAGAAGTCAAGCTCGTCGGAAATGCAAAAACTTTCCAGATTATGGGACAGTTTTATTCCATCTCCGATTTATCCGACCGCTCTGTAGTTGTAAAAGACGGAGATACCTTAGAGCTTGGAAGCCACACCCTGGCCTTTTACATGACCCCTATGGTACACTGGCCGGAGGTAATGGTTACTTATGAAACTTCTGAAAAAGTGCTGTTTTCCGCAGATGCGTTCGGTACTTTCGGCGCATTAAACGGCAATATTTTCAATGATGAAATCAATTTTGACAGAGACTGGCTGAATGACGCCAGAAGATACTACACCAATATCGTTGGAAAATTCGGCGCTCAGGTTCAGTCTGCCATCAAAAAATTAAGCACGCTGGACATCCAGATTATCTGCCCTTTACACGGTCCTGTCTGGAGAAGCGACATTCCATATCTGCTGGACAAGTACCAGCACTGGAGCACCTATACCCCTGAGGAACAGGCCGTTGTAATCCTCTACGGCTCTATGTACGGCAATACAGAAAACGCCGCTAATGTCCTGGCTTCTATTCTGGCTGAAAAAGGCATTAAGAATATCGCTGTATATGATGTTTCCTCCACTCATGTTTCTCAGTGTATCTCGGAATCCTTCCGTGCAAGCCACATTGTCCTGGCTGCTCCTACTTATAATGGCGGACTGTATCCGGCCATGGAGCACGTTCTGTTAGATATGAAGGCTTTAAATCTTCAGAACCGTACCATAGCTTTACTGGACAATGGTTCCTGGGCAAGCACTGCTTCCAAGCAGATGAAGGCGATTTTGGAAACCATGAAAAACATGACGGTCTTAGAAACCGGCGTAAGCTTAAAATCCTCTTTAAATGATGCACAGATGGATGTTTTAGAAACTCTGGCATCCGAAATTGCAGAAGGCATCTGCCAATAAAAAATGTTTCAATCACGGAATCAAAAAACGCCTATCCTGTCTCAATCCGCAGGATAGGCGTTTTTATTCTTATAAAAAACCTTTCAGCTTTTCCAGGCTTTTTTCTTCAAATTTCTGTAAATCTCCCATCAGCTTTCCAATTTTCGGTTCTGCATCCGGATACTCTTTGAGTTTCTTAATTGCGTCATTGATTCCCATGGTGCTTCCCTGAATCAGCATTTCCGCCATGTGGGATCTGCTTTTGTCCACCATAGTCTGCATATTAATCATCAGATAGGTCCGAAGCTTTTCAAAGGTACTCAACCCCTTTTCATCACAGCCCATCTGGCACAACATGTCCTTTGCTTTTTTATGAAATTCCAGATATCCTTCCTTCTGTTTTTCTAAAAAAGATTGAAATGCTTCATCCTTGGTCATTTGTCCCAGTTGTTCCATGGTTTCCACACCCATCTGAGAATTTTGGTAAATAAAATTCAAAAGTTCTGCATTTCCATTCATATCCGCATACTCCTCTCGCCTGATCCGCTCTTGTTATTGTTTTGTGGATCTACTCATAGCATGTACGGATTCCTTTCAATTATCCCCAAAGCCTTAAAATAATTTCAAATACCAGGCAGGAGGCAGAATCCTCCGAATCACTCCAACCAAATCCAGCCATTTTTCTGCATCTATAAAAACCGGACACACCAAAAACAGCCCCAAAGCCAGCGCCGGAATTATCATGGCAATTGCTTTTGGGCTTGGCGCTGCTGCGCATAAAGCTCCTGCATACAAAACAGAAGCTGCTCCACATAGGGCCAGTGCTCCTATTTCCAGCGCAATACTCTCCAATCCTCCTGTCATCCACAGTCCTGACAATCCGGACACAGATGCCAGCAATACAGGTGCTGCAAGAGCTCCAATTTTGCACAGCATCCTTTCTCCATAGGGAATTGCCGAAAACAGCCCTCTCTTCTCATCCTCTTTTACAATGCAGGCAGCAAAAAATGCAGATAAAAAAACAAAGATTCCAATCATACCTCTTACCGGAAAGGTTTCCTTTTTTGCCAGACTGCTCCGAACCTGCTGATCCGTCTCGTCTGTCAGGGTTCCGTATTCAAATCCAAAGGTGCTTCCATTTTCCAGATAAGTCTGATACCAATAAAGTGCTTCTTTCCCCAGCTTTTCTCCAGGCTGTTCCTGATTCCCCTGTTCTGTTCCTGTCACATAATCTTCAAAAATCATACCGTCATATCGGGCAGCCAGGGCGGAAAACACCACTTCTCCTACCAAAGGGTCTAATATGGTAGACGGAGCCGTATATACCGTAATAGAGCGCTTGTACCTGCCCTGCTCCAGTTTTTCTTCGAAGCCCTCTGGAAACAGGTATCCGCATTCTGCTGCTTTGGTCTGAACTTCTTTCTTGAGTTCTTCTTCCGTGGCGTATGGGACAAACTCAAACATACTTCCAGCTTTTCCCATTTCCACCAAATCTTTTACCACCTCTGTTCCCAGTCCGCCATCTTCTGAAACCACTCCAATCCGGATGCGGCTGGTTTCTTCCGGTTCCAGCCTGTGAATCCCCCAAAGAACTACCGGCATAATCAGAAGAAGGGCCGTAAAGCCAGGGTGACGCAGCCACCGTTTAATGGAAAGCACAAACCAGATAGTCATTCGTTTCATGCCCGTCCTCCTTTCCGGATTGCTGCGATGGCCAAGGACGCCATACTAATTCCCATCAGAATGAAAACCAGAGGCCAATGGGGCTCTCTTATGAAAAACCGTTTTACTCCGTCTAGTAATGCGGTTGTGGGAAGAAATGCTCCTATCTTCTGAAAGCTTTCCGGCAGAAATACCTGTGGCAAAAAGCCGCCGGAAAATACCATCATGGCGCAGGTTCCCAAAAACAACGCCATCATGCCTCCCAGTTCTGTCCCAGTCAGACTGTAGAAAAGGACAATTAAAGATGCCGCAGTAAAAAGAAGGGCTGCCATCAGAATCGTTTTAAATAACAGGGTGCCCTGACTTTTCTCTCTTAATAATGCCAGAAAAGAAGAAATCTGTCCTCCTAGCGAACTGTCCCTGAAAATCCAGAGCAAGACGAATAATCCTGCCGCCAAAAATACCAATAACACCATCAGCAGCGCCGTCATTCCCGCTGCCATTGCCACAGTCTGTTTTCCCATTCCAATGCCCAACAGCTTCAGCTTTTCCTTCTTTGCCAGATTATCTCCAGAAAAATATCCTGCTGCCGGTATACCGGAAAGCAACAGCAGAAATACTGCCGCTGCTGCTGCGTAATGATACGATGCCGCCACATCTTCTACAGAAGAAACCTGGCGTTTACGATAATAGGATTCTCTGTCCATACTGTATGACAGGTACTTAGCATTTAGATACCGCTCTGCTTCTTTTATGCTTGCCGGAACTCCATACAATCCATTCATATGATTGGCGGCATAAATTCCTGCCTGAGCGCTGGAAAGAGTCCTGGCTCCGGCATCTGCCAGTTCCTTAAAAATCTGTTCCTCTACTCCCATAGGGCCTGGAAATAAAATCCTCACCGGACGGTTGCTTCCGTCTATAATACCGCCTATAAAATCTTCCGGTATTTCCATCAGGCAGGCAAATTCACCTGATTTCGTCCCTTCTTCTCCTTCTTTCGGTTCCACAAACACAAACTGGCATATGTTTTCCACACTGTCCAGGGAACCCAGCATAGAAACTGTCTTTTTCGCCAAACCATCCTGTTCCGGCAGCACTACGCCTACTTTTAAACGGTTCAATTCCCGTCCGCCTTCTAAGGTTTGAAAGGCAAAAAGGGCAATGGCGCCCAGCAATCCTGCCAGCGCCATCGCCCCTGATGCAGCCCATGGAAGGATACGCAGAGCTCTTTTTATCTCCAATCTTACGTATACCAAAAACGTCCCCATGTTCCCTCCTGCTCTCTGTTAAGACAAGCTGCCTCCCATAAGCATGGAATACAGATTCATCATTACTTCCTCCAAAAGAGCTTCCCAGTCTTCCAGACTGGCGGCCAGTACGTCCATTTGCTCTCCCTCAGGAGCCGCAAATTCTGTCTGAAGCTCTCGTAAATAAAATTCTCCAGCAAAGCTGACACCGGTTACGCCATTATCTATAACATCCAGGGAATCCACGATATAGTGAAGCTTCTTTCCTTTTTCCAGTTCATCCACAACTCCGGTCATGGCAATTTCCAGATTTACATCTGCACCATCTTTTACAAGAAGTTTTACAGCAGAATCTCCCGTAGCCCGATCATAGGCATTTTCATAGGTAAGTTCCATTACCGCTCCGGAATACTCTGCATTTAATGTCCATCCGCTGTTTAACACTGCGTCTGTATATTCTCCGTTTTTGTGAAGCTGAACCACTGCCGTATCCACCGAATCTACTGCCGTAAAAGTCAGGCTGCTATTCTGAATCGGATAGCTGCCACCCTCTAATGCAGCTTTTAACGACATTTCCAGAACATCTTCCTCGTTTCGGAAGCTCCATGCTGCATCCATAGCGGCCAACTGTCCTTTTTTCGTTACATAAACCTCCATGTTAATGCCGCTGTCCAGAATCTGCTCCAGCTTTGCAAAGACTTCATCCAGCCTGGTGTTCAGCTCTGTCCACAGGTTAGCCAGCATTTCCTCTGACGTTAAAGCGCCTTCTCCCACTGCTTCCGGATAAGGCATATTTCCCATATCCATAACCACTTTTATGTACTCCAGGAAATCCTGCTTCAGCGCCTGATCTTCCATGAAAAACTGGTATGTAGTCTTTAAAAATCCAATCAGCGCCTCCTTGGGAATCACCACATGATACCCGTTGCAGGACTGCTGTTTTCCATTATACATAAGCTGGGCGCCGTCTGTTTTGGTTACGGTCATGGCTTCCTTAAAATCAGCCATCGCCTGACTGCCTTCCTTGTATCTCTGCCACGAAGCTTCCAGGTCAAAGGGCTTTTTCTCTCCCGTATAAATACCGGTCACGTAAGAAATGTAATTGTCAATGATTTCCCTGTCCTCTTCGGTCAGTACCGTTCCAGTTCCTTCCATAAGCGGAGAATTGGCAATCTGCTCCGACAGATCTTCTGCATAATTGACAGTCAGCACCTTGGAGGTAAATTCCGGCATAGCTACCATTAGATACGTATCGTCTCCATAAAAATGAAGGTTGGCAATATCCATTCCGCCATAAGAAATTCCGATATTTTCAAAAAATCTCTTATTGGCAATATCTGTGGCTGCTTCTACCGTAATCCCTGCCCCCTGAAACATGTCCAGATCTTCCTCTTTATTGTCTGTGCAGTTGTTTACGAAGTAAATGGCCGCATTTACTGCGTTTGTAACTGCTTCAGATGTAATAGTTGCACCAGACATTGCCTGAATTTCATTTTCTGCCGGAAAACCTGTTTTAGTTACTGCCAGGGCTTCTGCATTCTTGCCTGCAAACTGGCCCTTAAACTCATCTCCAGTTGCGTTCATGCCAAGTCCAGGAGTCTCAGCCAAGGATAAAAATGCAATTCCGGTTACCTTGCCTTCGCCGTTAATGCCTACTGACAGTTTTACCTCGCCGCCAAAACCGTCTTTTGAAGTAGAGGACACCACATATCCTACTGCAGCGCCGGATGCGTCGACTGCCTGTGCGGCAGAATCAATATAGACATTGCCAAATCCCTCCCCAAAGTGCTGACACATGTGCCCAAAGAAGAATTCCCGGCAC
>CALHQJ010000072.1 GCA_938036545.1 uncultured Clostridium sp.
AATGAGCACACCGGGCGGAAGAAAAGTATTAGCTGCCAGAAGAGCAAAAGGAAGAGCTAAATTAACCGCTTAATGAACGAGAGGCCGCAAGTGATTGTGGCCTTTTTTTGACCCAGGGAGAATCAATGAAGCGTTTTAGTTCGATTAAAAAAAATAAGGATTTCCAGAAGGTGTATGATGCTGGGAAATCTTATGCAAACAGACAGTTGGTCATGTATGTATTAGAAAATGATACCGAAGATACCAGAATAGGAATTTCTGTCAGCAAAAAGGTGGGAAACAGTGTAGTCCGCCATCACATGACCAGATTAATCAGAGAGATATTTCGTTTAAACAAACCGAACATCCGGCAGGGGTTAGACATCATAGTCGTTGTCAGAGTGGCAGCGAAAACATCCGATTATAAACATTTAGAAGGTGCGTTTTGGCATCTGTGCGGACTGCATAACATTAAATTAGAATCGAAGTGAATCTTATGATAGCAAAGCTCTTTATTTTGTTGATTCGGGGATACCAGATTTTTTTGTCCCCATTGAAAGTTAGGACTCACTGTATTTACGTGCCTACGTGTTCTCAATACGCCATTGAGGCACTTCAAAAGTATGGCGCTGTAAAGGGTACCTGGTTGGCCTGCAAGAGAATACTTCGCTGTAATCCCTTTGCAGAAGGCGGTTATGATCCAGTTCCGTAACTTTAGGAGGTAATTCTGTGCTAGTATTAACCAAATCCCACGACTTTTTTTCATTTGGTCCGGTTGCTGATATTTTAGGCTGGATCATGGATCTGTTGTTCCGCTTTACCAATATGTTTGGTATTATGAACATAGGTCTGAGCATTATTTTGTTTACGTTAGTAATCAAATTGATTTTATTCCCACTGACCATTAAACAGCAGAAGTCTTCTAAGCTGATGGCAGTTATGCAGCCTGAAATGAATGCGATTCAGCAGAAATATAAAGGCAAGACGGATCAGCAGTCTATGATGATGCAGCAGCAGGAGATGAAAGCGGTTTACGAAAAATACGGCACATCCATGACTGGCGGATGCGTTCAGATGTTGATTCAGATGCCGATTCTGTTTGCATTGTACAGAGTTATTATTAATATTCCGGCATACGTTCCTTCTGTTCGCGTATTTTTTGACAATGTAGTAAATGCTATCGGCGGTATGAATGCAGCCGATATTCTTACAAAATTTGCCACTGATAATAACATTTCCATGGCTACTATTAAAGCCATTACGGACAATGATAAAATCGTCGATTTATTGTATAAGCTGACTCCGGATCAGTGGACCAACTTACAGGCTTTATTCCCACAGGCCCAGGAGGTAATTGCAGAAAACCTGGTTCACATTGAACAGATGAACTCATTCTTTGGAATCAATCTGGCAGTAGCTCCGTGGCAGGGATTTATGCCAAATCTGGCATGGATTATCCCGATTCTTGCTGGTTTAACTCAGTGGTACAGTGCAAAATTGATGAGCTCCAGCAATAAGTCCATGACAGATGAAAATGCGCCTGGCGCATCAATGATGAAGGCTATGAATATCTATATGCCTTTAATGTCTGTATTTTTCTGTTTTACATTTGCATCCGGTATCGGCGTTTACTGGGTTGCCAGCAGTGTATTTATGATTATCCAGCAGTGGGCAATTAATGTACACTTAAATAAGATCGACATTGATGAACTGGTGAAGCAGAACATAGAGAAAGCCAATAAAAAACGGGCAAAACAGGGACTTCCTCCAATTAAGCCAAATCAGAATATGAGCCAGGACTGGAAGCACATTCAGGAAGTGAATGAGAAGAAAGAAGCTGCCAGAATGGACAAGATTGCAAAGAGCCAGGAGCATGCAAAGGAAGCAACGGAATACTATAACCAGAACGCAAAGCCGGGCAGTTTAGCAGCAAAGGCAAATATGGTTAAGATGTATAACGAAAAGAACGAGAAACATAAATAATCAGGAGGGGTTTGCTATGGAGATGATTACAGTTTCTGCAAAAACAGTGGATGAAGCAGTAACAAAGGCGTTAATCCAGCTGGAAACCACCAGTGATAAGCTGGTTTATGAAGTGGTTGACAAAGGCAGCACAGGATTTTTGGGAATCGGCGCAAAACCGGCTGTTATCAGAGCCGGCAAGCAGGAAACCATTGAAGATAAGGCAAGAGATTTCTTAAAGCAGGTATTTGATGCAATGAATCTTCCGGTGGAAATTGAGATTTCTTACAATGAAGAAGAAAAAGAAATGTCTATCAACCTAATCGGAGACGATATGGGAATCCTGATTGGAAAAAGAGGACAGACCTTAGATTCCTTACAGTACCTGGTAAGCATGGTATTGAATAAGGGAAGCGAAGGCTATCTGAGAGTAAAACTGGATACGGAAAATTACCGTGCCAGAAGAAAAGAAACTCTGGAAACTCTGGCAAAGAATATTGCGTATAAGGTTAAGAGAACCAAGAGAAGCGTTTCTTTAGAGCCGATGAATCCTTATGAAAGAAGAATTATCCATTCTGCTCTTCAAAACGATAAGTATGTAACGACCAGAAGCGAAGGGGAAGAGCCATTCCGTCATGTTGTGATTTTCTTAAAGAAAGATGTGAGCCGGAAGGAACGTTACTCCAGCAGAGAGAAAAAAGAAGTTGAATAACACATAGAAATAAGGCGGATGCTGCCGGCATTGTCTAGTGGTTTACAAACTGCTGGCAGCCAGGCAGCATTTTTTATAACAGTTCAGCGTAGATTTGAACCTCCAGAAAGGAATATGAATGAAAAGAGAGACCATTGCGGCTATTGCGACAGCTATGAGCAATTCCGGCATCGGGATTATCAGAATCAGCGGACCGGAAGCGTTTGATGTGGCAGATAAGATTTTTATCAGAAAAAGTGGAAGAAGCCTAAAAGAAGAAAAAGCGAATACCATTCACTACGGATTTATTCAAGACGGAGAGGACAGATTGGATGAAGTTCTGGTAATGGTGATGAAGGCGCCTCACAGTTATACAGCAGAAGATACGGTGGAAATTGATTGCCATGGCGGTGTGTTTATGGTGAAAAAGATTTTGGAACTGGTAATCCGAAGCGGAGCAAGAGCAGCAGAACCAGGAGAATTTACAAAGAGAGCGTTTTTAAATGGCCGTATTGATTTGTCCCAGGCAGAGGCGGTTATGGATGTGATTCAGGCAAAAAATGAATACGCCTTAAAAAGCTCGGTCAGCCAGCTTAGCGGAGCAATGTCGAAAAAAATAAAAGACTTGAGAGAACAGGTGCTGTATGAGATTGCATTTATTGAGTCGGCACTGGATGATCCGGAACATATTTCTTTAGATAGATATGGGAAAAAGTTGTTATCTGAGACAGAAAAGTGGCTGGAAAAAGTAAATCATTTGCTAGCTTCTGCTGACAATGGAAAGGTAATGACAGAAGGGGTAAAAACCGTTATTTTAGGAAAACCTAATGCCGGAAAATCTTCCCTGATGAATGTATTGATTGGAGAAGACAGGGCGATTGTGACAGAAATAGCCGGAACGACCAGAGATACGCTGGAAGAAAATATATATCTCCATGGAATCAGTTTGAATGTGGTAGATACTGCAGGAATCAGGGAAACTAATGACGTAGTAGAGAAAATCGGTGTAACCAGAGCCAGAACCGCAGCAGAATCCGCTGATTTAATTATTTATGTAGTAGATGGTTCCTGCCCGCTGGACGAAAACGATCAGGAAATTATGGATTTTATCCGGGATAAAAAAGCGGTTGTACTATTGAATAAAACTGATTTGGATATGGTAGTAGCGAAGGAAGAATTGGAAGAACGTTCTTCTCATAAGGTAATTCCGATTTCTGCAAAAGAACAGACAGGAGTAGAAGTTTTGGAGGAAGAGATTAAATCCATGTTTTACCAGGGAGAAATCGGGTTTAATGATGAGGTATATATTACAAATATCCGTCATAAGGAAGCATTAGAGGATACGCTGAAAAGTCTGCAGATGGTAAAAAACAGTATTTTAGATGGAATGCCGGAAGATTTTTATTCCATTGATTTGATGGACGCATACAGCCAGTTGGGAACCATTATTGGAGAAGAAGTAGGCGAAGATTTAGTAAATGAGATTTTCAGTAAATTCTGTATGGGAAAATAATTTGGAGGAAAAGATGCCATATTTAGAGGAAACATACGATATTGTAGTAGTAGGAGCCGGACATGCAGGTTGTGAGGCAGCTCTTGCAGGAGCCAGGCTTGGTTTGAAGACCATTATGTTTACCGTCAGTGTAGACAGTATTGCGCTGATGCCCTGCAATCCAAATATAGGAGGCAGTTCCAAAGGCCACTTGGTAAGAGAACTGGACGCGCTGGGCGGTGAAATGGGAAAAAATATTGATAAAACATTTATCCAGTCCAAAATGCTGAATGAATCGAAGGGGCCGGCTGTCCATTCTTTAAGGGCCCAGGCGGATAAGCAGGAATATACCCGACAAATGAGAATAACTTTGGAAAATACGGAAAATTTGACTATTCGTCAGGCAGAGGTATCAGAAATACTGGCAGAGGAAGGCAAGATTACTGGTGTTAAGACCTATTCAGGGGCTGTTTACCATGCGAAAGCAGTGGTACTGGCTACAGGCACATACTTAAATGCCCGTTGTATTTATGGAGATGTAAGCAATCCTACAGGCCCTAATGGATTACAGGCGGCAAATCATTTGACAGACTCTTTAAAAGCTCATGGAATTGAAATGTTCCGGTTTAAGACGGGAACTCCGGCCAGAGTAGATAAAAGAAGTATTGATTTTTCTAAAATGGAAGAACAAAAAGGCGATGAAAGAATCGTACCGTTTTCCTTTTCTACTGATCCGGAATCGATTCAAAAGGAACAGGTATCCTGCTGGCTGACCTATACCAATGAAAAAACCCATGAGATTATTCGGGGGAATCTGGATCGTTCGCCTTTGTTTTCCGGAGCGATTGAAGGAACTGGTCCTAGGTACTGTCCGTCTATCGAAGACAAAGTAGTAAAGTTTCCTGATAAGGATCGACACCAGGTTTTTGTAGAGCCAGAAGGGCTTTATACCAATGAGATGTATTTGGGGGGAATGTCCAGTTCCCTGCCGGAGGATGTCCAGTATGCCATGTATCGGACTGTGCCAGGACTGGAGAATGTTCAGATTGTCCGCAACGCTTATGCGATTGAATATGACTGTATCAATTCCCTGGAACTGAAAGCTACTTTGGAATTTAAGAAAATTGAAGGATTATTCAGCGGCGGCCAGTTTAATGGAAGTTCTGGTTATGAAGAAGCAGCAGTACAGGGATTTATGGCAGGCGTCAACGCAGCTATGAAAATTTTAGGGAGAGAACCTGTGGTTTTGGATCGCTCCCAGGCTTATATTGGAGTTTTGATTGACGATTTGGTAACCAAAGAAAACCATGAACCATATCGTATGATGACTTCCAGAGCAGAGTATCGCCTTCTTTTACGTCAGGATAATGCAGATTTAAGGCTTAGAAAGATTGGATATGAAATCGGGCTGGTAAGCCAGGAAGAGTATGACAGACTGTTGAAAAAGGAACAGATGATTGAAAAAGAGGTACAAAGGTTAAATAGTACCAATATAGGAGCGAATGCGAAAGTTCAGGAATTTTTAAGCAGCCATGAAAGTACGCCTTTAAAAACAGGCGCTACCTTGGCAGAGTTAGTTCGCAGACCGGAATTAAATTATTTTATGTTAACTGAAATTGATGAACATAGACCAAAATTGGATAATGATGTGCAGGAACAGGTTAACATAAATATGAAATACGAAGGATATATTAAAAGGCAGATGCAGCAGGTGGCTCAATTTAAAAAGATGGAGGGAAAGAGACTTCCTGAAAAATTTGATTATTCTGTTGTAAAAAGTTTAAGAAGAGAAGCGGTTCAAAAGCTGAATCAGTTTCAGCCGGCTTCTGTGGGACAGGCTTCCAGAATTTCCGGCGTATCCCCAGCAGATATTTCTGTGTTGCTGGTATATTTAGAACAGGCCAGACAAGAAAAAAAGATGGCAGAAATGGAGAATAAATGAATCCTGAATTTGTGAAATTAATGAACCATGGAATTTCATCCATTGGGATCGCGTTATCAGATAGACAAATGGAACAGTTTTATCAGTATTATGAGATGCTGATAGAGACTAATAAAGTGATGAATTTAACTGCAATTACGGAACTTCCGGATGTAGTGTCTAAGCATTTTGTAGATAGTCTGGCGTTGGTAAAAGCTGCAGAAGATTTAGCTGATAAAGATTATTCTATGATAGATGTAGGAACAGGAGCAGGGTTTCCAGGAATCCCACTAAAAATTGCCTTTCCAAATTTAAAAATCACATTATTAGATTCGTTAAATAAACGGATAAAGTTTCTTCAAAGTGTAATTGATAAACTGGGACTTGATGGGATACACGGAATCCATGGGCGTGCAGAGGATTATGGAACTAATTTAGATTACAGAGAAAAGTATGACTTTTGCGTATCCAGGGCAGTAGCGAATTTATCGACTTTGTCGGAATACTGTCTTCCTTTTGTAAAAGTAGGCGGAATGTTTATTTCTTATAAATCAGGTGTTATTGACGAGGAATTAGAACAGGCAAAAGGGGCAATTAAGCTGCTGGGAAGTAAAACCCAGAAGGTAGTAAAATTTTCCCTGGAGGATGCAGAGGCAGAACGTTCATTTGTCGTGATTGAAAAGAAAGAGCATATGTCTAAAAAATATCCAAGAAAAGCAGGACTGCCGTCAAAAGAGCCGTTAAAATAAGAGTGTTATGCTAATAGTTGGATAAAAGAGAAAGGCCAGGTAAATGTTTCACGTGAAACATTTACCTGGCTATTGTAAATTATGAAAAAAACATCTCAATGGCCTTTAAAACTTTATCAGGCTGTTCTAATTGAGGAATCGCTTTTGTGTTAGGAATACATGTATATTCAATCGCAGCATTATAAAGTTTATATTCTTTGAATCGATCTTCAATCGAGTCAATGGATTTTCCTCCAATTAAATAGATACTATTATCTATTTTTTTTAAGGCATTAATAATGTTGCATTTAGTATAGTTACATTGAACACTGGCATAAACCGATTTTGGTGATTCTCCTAAGTGTGCAGATTCATAACAAAGATCAATATCTGATCCGCTTACAGAATATGGATTATGATAATAATCCTGGGTAAAGCGTTCTTTCAGAGAATGCTTACTTACTGCAATATGATAGAGCAGAGTTCCTATAACAGGGGTATCTAAAATAAATTTAAAAAATTTTGCCCGTTTTCCAGGTATAAGGCTGCTGGAAAGAATAGATTCTGGGTTAATCAGCAAGAGTCTGTTGAATAGCTCTGGATTTAAACTACATGCCATAATAGAAAAGGAAGCAGAGTTACCAGAGGCAATAATATCGGTGCGGTGCCCAATTTCGGAACGAATAAAATCGGTCAGCAATTGAACAAAAACATAATTGGTGTAAGTAATATTTGGTTTTTCCGATAATCCGCATCCAAGTAAATCAATGACGTAAACACAATAAGATTTACTGAGATTGGAAACTAAATTATCCCATTCATGTCCACTAAACTCAGGCATTAAATCGTGAACTAATAGAAGTGGTTTTCCGGCACCGGATTTTGTATAATGGATGTTGCCAAGTCTCCATTTATAGCATAGAGATTCCGGTTTTTGTAACAAGTTTTTTGAAACGGCAGAAATTTTTATACATTGATTAATAAGAGCAGTAGCAGATGCTGCACCTGTTGCAAGCAGTAATATTGTAAGTAATTTGTTTTTTGTTTTCATAAAAACCTCCTAAAATTGGGCTGCTCTTATTATAATACAGTAGGAAAGTGAATACAAGAGAAGATATGTAAGTAATAAAATGTTTCACGTGAAACATTTAAAACCACTTACTAATCGGGTAAAAACCGCTTATAAACCAGTTTGACATGTTTTTTTTGCCTGATTTTCCAGCATCTTGAATAGTTACGGAGAAATTTAAAAAGAATATGCAAGTTTACCATAGGAATCAGCAAAAAAGTGTGTTATAATGTGAACACTCGACATTATAATTTAGAATGTAATTGTTCAGGACGGCGGGAAATCTGGTGTAAAAAGCTGTGTCAAGCTGGCTTGTAAACAGCTTTTTACACCAGGTTTCACATCGGAGGAATCTCCGACGCTTCTTGTCCGGCAAAGCCGGACAAGAAGATGCCCTGTATTGGACAGTTACTTGAAAATCAGTAAAAAAGGGGATAAGACCATATTATGGGAAGAACAATTGCAATAGCAAACCAAAAAGGTGGAGTAGGAAAGACTACAACAGCTATTAATCTGTCAGCTTGCTTGGCTGAAGCAGGACAAAAGGTCCTGATTGTGGATTTTGATCCCCAGGGAAATGCCACCAGCGGATTTGGCTTGGAAAAAGGCAGTATAGAAAATACGGTTTACCAGATGTTAATTGGAGAAAGTACAGTAAAAGAATGTATTGAAAAAGAAGTGCAGGAAAACTTGGACGTTCTTCCTTCCGACGTAAATTTAGCTGGAGCAGAAGTTGAATTACTGGAGATGGAAAATAAGGAAACTTTACTGAAAAATAATTTGAAGAAAATTAAAAATCAGTATGACTTCATTATTATTGACTGTCCACCTTCTTTAAATCTTCTAACTATTAATGCATTAACTGCAGCAGATACCGTAATTGTGCCTATACAGTGCGAATATTATGCATTGGAGGGATTAAGCCAGATTTTGAAAACCATTAATCTGGTAAAGCGCAAGCTAAATAGGAAATTAGAGTTAGAAGGAGTCGTATTTACCATGTACGACGCCAGAACAAATCTTTCTTTGGAAGTAGTAGAAAGTGTAAAAAGCAGCTTAAATCAAAATATCTACAAAACCATTATTCCGAGAAATGTTCGTCTGGCAGAAGCACCCAGTCATGGAATGTCTATTAATCTGTACGACTCCAGATCCAGCGGTGCGGAAAGTTACCGTTTGCTGGCGGCAGAAGTGATAAGCAGAGGGGAAGAAATCTGATATGGCAAAAACAGCTAAAAAAGGATTAGGAAAAGGATTAGGGGCTCTTCTTGGGGGAGATTTTACAGAAGATCCAATTAGTGAAGAGAAATCCCAGGAAAAAAAAGTAGTAGAGACAAAGATTGTTGAAGTTCCAAAAGAAATTTATTTAAAACTTTCTTTGATTGAGCCAAATAAAGAACAGCCGAGAAAAGAGTTTGATTCGGAACAGTTAGAAGAACTTGCAGAATCCATTCGCCAGTATGGCGTACTGCAGCCTATTATGGTGCAAAAAAAGGGAGAATTATATGAAATAATTGCAGGTGAGAGACGCTGGAGAGCAGCTAAAATAGCTGGATTAAAAGAAATTCCCGTAATTATCAGAGAATTTGATAAACAAAAAAAGATGGAAATCAGTCTAATCGAAAATGTACAACGATCAGATTTGAACCCAATCGAAGAAGCCAGGGCTTATAAACAGCTGATTGATGAGTTCGGATTAAAACAGGAGGAGATAGCAGAACGGGTATCCAAAAATCGGGCTACCATTGCTAATAGTCTCAGGCTTTTAAAATTAGAGCCAAGAATTCAAGAACTTTTAATCCAGGGAATCATATCCAATGGACATGCCAGAGCGCTTTTAGCTATTGAGGACATGGAACAGCAGTACGCAGCAGCAGAATTAATTGTAAAAAATGGCCTTAGTGTAAGAGAAGTAGAAAAGCTGGTAAAATCTCTTTTAAAGCCGGCGAAAGAAAAACAGCCGAAGAAAGAAGAAAAGGATTTAAGCTTTATTTTCCAGGACTTAGAAGAAAGAATGAAAAGTATTATGGGAACGAAGGTTATGATCCACAGAAAAGATAAGAGCAAAGGAAGAATTGAAATCGAATATTATTCAGAAGCAGAGCTAGAAAGACTTGTAGAATTGATAGAATCTATCCGAAATTAAAAGCCGGTTTAGGAAATATCAGAAGAAAGAAACATGGAAATGCAGAGCTACACAAATGCAGGGAGTGAAACAGTAAAATGGTAAATGGCAATATGGACAGTGATCTGTTCACCCAATTAGGAATAGATTCCAGTTATATTATAATAGGATTATGTATTCTCATATTTATCCTATTGATAACAGTAGTGGTGTGTATTGCGAAAATCAATAAGTTAAACCGCAAATACGACTACTTTATGAGAGGAAGAGACGCAGAATCTCTGGAGGATTTTCTTATGGAAATCTCAGAAGAGGTTCGACGACTTCAGGAAGAAGATAGAGGAGCAAAGGATACAATTCGTTCTATTAACCGCAATATAAGAGCGTCTTACCAAAAGTTCGGCCTGGTTCGGTATAATGCGTTTAAAGGAATGGGAGGAAATTTAAGTTTTGCCATGGCGATGCTGGATTATACCAACAGTGGTTTTGTTCTAAATTCCGTCCACAGCAGAGAAGGATGTTACCTGTATCTAAAGAGAGTTGATATGGGACAGACCGACGGCCCTCTGGGTAATGAGGAAAAAGAAGCAGTAGAGCAGGCGTTGGGATATGTCCAGCCAAAAGATAATTAAGCGGAGCTAGAACTGAAAATTATATTCTTGACAAGAACACTATGTACTGATATACTTTAAATCAATAGAGAAAAACAGGCAATGAGGCCCCTTCCTGGACAGGAGAGGGCCTTTTTTGTCAAAAAGGAGGAAAATCTATGTCATACGTTGATGAAGTCTATGAGAGTGTGGTTGCAAAAAATCCAGGTGAGACAGAGTTTCATCAGGCAGTAAAAGAAGTTTTAGATTCATTAAAACTGGTGATTGAAGCTAATGAAGAAAAATACCGCAGAGAAGCAATTTTAGAGCGTTTGGTAGAGCCGGACAGAATTATTACATTCCGTGTTCCGTGGGTAGATGATAAAGGACAGGCTCAGGTTAATAGAGGTTACCGTGTACAGTTTAACGGAGCGATTGGACCATACAAAGGAGGACTGCGTCTCCATCCTTCTGTAAACCAGAGTATTTTAAAATTTTTGGGATTTGAACAGGTATTTAAAAACTCTTTAACCGGACTTCCTATCGGCGGCGGTAAAGGTGGCAGCGATTTTGATCCTAAGGGAAAATCAGACAGAGAAGTTATGGCATTCTGCCAGAGTTTTATGACAGAATTATATAAATATGTAGGCGCAGATCAGGACGTGCCGGCAGGCGATATTGGTGTAGGCGCAAGAGAAATTGGTTATTTATACGGCCAGTATAAGAAAATTACCAACCAGTATGAAGGCGTTTTAACTGGAAAAGGATTATCCTACGGTGGTTCTCTGGCACGGAAACAGGCAACTGGTTATGGTCTTGTTTACATGGTAGCAGAGATGTTAAAGCACGAAGGACAGGAATTGGCAGGTAAGACTGTTATTATTTCCGGTTCCGGCAACGTAGCAATTTATGCGACAGAAAAGGCGCAGCAGTATGGCGCAAAGGTTGTAGCACTCAGTGATTCCAATGGTTATGTATACGATAAAGACGGCATTAAGCTGGATATTGTAAAAGAGATTAAAGAAGTACGCCGCGGCAGAATTAAGGAATATGCAGATGCAGTTCCTACTGCAGTTTATACAGAAGGCAAAGGAATCTGGACGATTCCATGTGATATTGCCCTTCCATGTGCAACCCAGAACGAATTGAATTTAGATGATGCAAAGACATTAAAGGCAAATGGCTGTATGTTGGTTGCAGAAGGCGCTAATATGCCGTCTACCAGAGAAGCTACAGATTACTATTTAGAGAGCGGAATCTTATTTATGCCTGGTAAGGCAGCAAATGCAGGAGGCGTTGCAACATCTGCATTAGAGATGACTCAAAACAGCGAGCGTTTATCCTGGAGTTTTGAAGAAGTAGACGAGAAACTTCATGGAATTATGGTGAATATTTTTGCAAAGGCAGCAGATGCAGCAGAGCGCTATGGTGTTCCTGGAAACTATGTAGCTGGCGCAAATATTGCAGGATTTGAGAAAGTTGTCGATGCAATGCTTGCACAGGGTATTGTGTAATTAGGAAAAATAGTATATAATAGACCCTGACAGAAATACTGTTTAGAGAAAGAAGATAAGGCGGAGTTAATTCTTCGCCTTATTTATTCTTGTTTAGAAACCTGTATATTGGAGGTGAAAAGATGCATAAGTTTTTGAGAGCAGCAGGATTTTCGATGTATCAGACGAAAAAGGAAATAAAAGGATTATTAAATACTCTGCTTCAGGAGTCCGGAGAAATACTGGAGTTTTCCGGAGGATCTGAAAACTTATGTCAACTTTGCGTGGAAACGGCTCCAGGTATGGGAATCTGTATTGTCGGAGAACGATTGGAAAATGGAGATACAGATGTGGAGTATTATTTTCCTTACTTAACAGGTAAAGAGGTAACATCTACGGTAGAATGTTCCATTCAGCGCCACACAGAAAGAGAGACATTCGCAGGTCTGTTAGACGAATATAAGGTGGGAATTTCTTTAATTTATTATCTCAGTAATTCACTAGAGTACCGCATCCGACGCAGTAAAAAGGAAAACTGCAGTGTAAGCGGATCCAGGCTCAGTGGATTT
>CALHQJ010000073.1 GCA_938036545.1 uncultured Clostridium sp.
GGGCATCTTCTTGTCCGGCTTTGCCGAACAAGAAGATGCCCCCGTCCTGAACAGTTATTAAAAAATGCCGGAACCTTTCCGTACAACTTACTTGTACCAAAGGAACCGGCGTTTTTTCTGCTTCTTTTAAAATCCCGCTCCATGTGCCAGTAAAACTGCTGCTGCCGCTCCTACTGCCACCACCAGGAGTCCTTTATCAAAATATGCCAGAATCATAGCCGCTGCAAATCCGGCCGCTGCGCTGGGAACCGAACCGGTACAGTATAAAATAGCCGGAAAGGTCATGGCCGAAAGGACCGCATAAGGCACGTAGCTTAAAAAAGACTTTACAAACCGGTTGGTAATTTTCTTTCTGAAAACTGCCATGGGAATGACGCGGATTAAATAAGTCATTCCTGCCATAATCCCAATGCTGGTTATCAGATACCCCATGTTAAGCTGTCCCAATGTCTGCTGTTCCATCCCACTCATGGCTCATCCTCCTCTTCTGCAACCGGAAACAGCAGCGCTGCCGCCCCGCTTGCAAGGATCGTAATCACAATAATACTCCATCCGCCGGATAGGAAGGAAAGCGCCGGCGTATAATAACAGACTGCACTTAGAACGGCGGCAAAGACTGCTGTAAACAAAATAGCCCTGTTTTTTCTGGCCGCCGGCACAACTACTGCAATAAACATGCCGTAAAGGGCAATCCCCAGGGCATTGGATACGCTTTGGGGTAGAAGCCTGGTCAAAGCGCCCCCTGCCAGGGTCCCTCCAGTCCACCCTATTACAGGGCCTAAGATCAGGCCTGCAAGATAAGACGCCGATAACGGCCCCTGATGCTGCATAGATACTGCAAAAATCTCATCTGTAATTCCAAATGATACGGCCAGCCTCTGAGGCCATGTCATCTTTTCTTCTACTTTTTGAGACATGGATAAGGACATCAGAAAATAACGGATATTGATAATAAACATGCTCATAATCAATTCCATATAAGTTCCGCCTGCCAAAATCAGATTGGTTCCCGCAAACTGGCCTGCACTGGTCAAATTGGTAAGGGATATGATTACTGCTGCGGACAAAGGCAGTCCTGAAAGGACTGCCGTCATCCCGTAGGCGGCAGATACACTGAAATACCCCAGACAAATGGGGATTCCATCCCGCACGCCCCGTTTCAATTCTTCTGTTTTCATAACTAGTTATCTGGCCATTTCAAGCTGAGGGCCCGTTGAATGATGAGCCTTGATAATGGTCTCTATTTCCTCCAAGTTTGATGATGGCAAGTCTCCAGGGATTGTATTTTTTACCGCACTGGTTGCATTGCCGTAGCTCACTGCTTTTGCGCAATCTCCGCCGCTGGACAGCAGTCCGTACAAAGCGCCGGAAATATAAGCGTCTCCACTTCCCACTCTGTCTACTACCTCAATATCACGGTATGGCTCTTCTTCATAGAATTCATCTCTGGCCGCATCATAAATAATAGAACCAAAGCTGTGACGCTTCGGACTGTGAACGATTCTCTGGGTAGATGCCACAATGGAAATCGGATACTCTTCTGCGAAGCTTTTCATCATTTCTTTTGCCGTACCAGTCTTTAAGAAAGTAAGTCTGGCTGTATCTTCAGAGCAGAAGAAAATATCCACATAAGGCAGAATCTGCTCGATACATTCCTTTGCCTCTGCTCCTGTCCACAGGTTGCCGCGGAAATTTACATCAAAGGAAACCAGGGTTCCGGCTTCTTTAAATTTTTTAATCATCTCTATGGCTGTTTTCCGGATTTGGGGACTTAAAGCCAGGGTAATGCCACTGGTATGGAAGCACTTTGTTGCACCATATACTTCTTCCGGAATGTCTTTAATATCAATAGAGTAAAAGGAGCTGTTTGCTCTGTCATAGATGACCTTCGGCTTTCTGGGGTAAGCTCCGTTTTCATAGTAATAAATTCCGACTCTGGCAGACGGTGATTTATCGTAAATAAAAAAATCATCACTGACTCCGTAAGAACGGATTTTTCCCTTCATAAAGCTTCCAATATCATGGGAGGGAAGCTTGGAAATAATGCCGGTATGAAGTCCCAGCAGGGATACACCTACTGCAACATTTAACTCTGCTCCGCCTACCTGCTTTTCAAATACATCGCAGCGCATCAGGCGCTCATTGTTTGGCGGAGATAAACGTAAAAGAAGCTGTCCCAATGTTACCAGATCAAAAGTTCTTCCTTTATTCTCACTCATTTACATATCCTCCCATATAAAAAGCGGCCAACTCCTAAAGGGAATCGGCCGCTTAAGCTCACTAATTATCTCTGAACACGGCCTGAACCGTCGCCGCCTGCCAGATTGTCAACATCTGCACGGGTAACCAGGTTGAAGTCGCCAGGAATGGTGTGCTTCAGAGCAGAAGCTGCTACTGCAAACTCCAGAGCTGCCTTCATATCCTTGCCGTCTAACAGACCGCAAACAAGACCTGCTGCAAAGGAATCTCCGCCGCCTACACGGTCAACGATAGGAGTGATGGAGTACTTTCTGGAATGATAGAATTCACGGGTCTTGCCATCCATAATGCATGCGGACCAGCCGTTGTTGGATGCAGAGAAGCTCTCACGTAAGGAACTGATGATATACTTGAAGCCAAACTTATCAGCCATCTGGTTGAAGATATCAACATAACCGGCTAATTCCAGCTCACCGGAAGTAACGTCGGTATTGCCTGGCTTAAAGCCCAGAACCTTTTCAGCATCTTCTTCGTTGCCGATGCATACGTCAACATACTGCATTAAGTTGGTCATAACTTTCTGTGCCTTCTCAGAAGACCATAATTTCTTACGGAAGTTTAAGTCAACAGATACAGTAACGCCGTGCTTCTTTGCTGCCTGAAGAGCCTTCTCGGTCAGTTCTGCTGCGGAGTCGCTTACTGCTGGAGTAATACCGGTAAAATGGAACCAGTCAGCATCTGCAAAAATCTCATCAAAATCAAATTCGTCTGCAGTTGCAGTTGCAATGGAGGAATGAGCTCTGTCGTAAACAACGTTGGAAGCTCTCATAGCAGAACCAGTCTCTAAATAGTAGATACCCAGTCTCTCACCGCTTCTGGAAATGTGCTTGGTTCCAACATTGTACTTTCTTAATGCTGCTACTGCACACTCGCCAATCGGGTTAGCCGGTACTGCGGTAACAAATTCAGCGTCATGGCCATAGTTAGCCAAAGATACTGCTACGTTTGCCTCGCCGCCGCCGTAGTTAATATCAAACTCATCTGCCTGAATAAACTTCTCGTTGTTTGGGGTAGATAATCTTAACATAATCTCGCCCATGGTTACAATCTTTGCCATTTTTACATTTCTCCTTATACTTGTATTTTTAAATATTTCGGGGATTCTTTTTACTTACGTGCTGCTGCTACTGCCTCAACAAATTCCTGAGCTTTCTTTGTTACAGCCTCAAAGTCGCCGGTCTTAGCGCCCTTGGTTAAGCTGCTGCCAGTACCTACTGCATATGCGCCAGCCTTGATCCACTTATCAACGTTGTCAACGTCAACACCGCCGGAAGGCATAAACTCACCCTGAGGTAAAGGACCCTTGAAAGAGCTGATTGCTGCAGGACCAACAATATTGCCTGGGAAAATCTTAATGATATCACAGCCTGCCTCTAATGCGGTAACGGCCTCAGTTGGGGTCATAACGCCTGGAAGCATTGGAACTCTGTAACGGTTGCACAGCTTAATGGTTTCAACATTTAAGCTTGGGCTTACTACATAGTTTGCACCTGCTAAAATAACCTGTCTTGCAGTCTCCGGGTCTAAAACAGTACCTGCACCGATTACTACCTTGTCATTGTCTTTATACTTATCAGCCATCATCTTGATAAATTCAACAGGATTGCCTTCATCCATAGTCATGGTGATTTCGATAAAGTTAATGCCTCCTGCAATAATTGCATCAACAACTTTTTCACCCTGCTCTAAGTTCTTAGCGCGAACTACAGCTACCAGGCAGTCTTCTTTCATTCTTGCTAAAACCTGTTCTTTTTTCATGATAATCTCCTTCTCTCTTACTTTTTATGTGAGTTCTTAAAATATATTCGCATATGCGATTCTTCTTCGCATTTGCAATTCTTATACTGTTATTCTAATCGTTTCCCATAGATTTGTCAACAGGAAAAACCCTAGATTTTACCTAAAAAGCCCATTAATTTTGATACTTCCCTGGCCTTCTCTCTGACTGCCCGTCCCAGTGCTTCGTAATCCTCTGTCGGTTTGTACAGGCTGGATACGCTAATAGCTCCCAGCACCTTGCCATCACTGTCAAAAACCGGAGCTCCCACACACTCCATATGCTCTTCTGCTTCTCTTGCATCAAAGGCATATCCTCTTTTTGCAATCTGTTCCAGTTCCCGCTTTAAAGCTGCCTTTGTGGTCAAGGTCTGCTCGGTCTTCTTGACAAAAACGATTTTATCAATAATCTCATTTCTGACTTCTTCATCTGTAAAAGCCAGAATTGCCTTTCCCAAGGAGGTGCAGTACAACGGATTCTTGGTTCCTACTGTTGCCGTTGTAATAATCGGATTCTCCGGTTCAAATTTACACAAATATACCAGTTCATCATCTGAACGCACACCAAAAAATACAGTCTTTCCCACCTGTCTGGAAAATTCTTTCAACACTGGTTCAATAGTACGGATATAATCCAGATTATTGGTGTAATTAATTCCGATTCGATATGCAGTAAGGCCAATCCGATATTTTTGTTTCTGCCCTCTGGATACATGAATCATACCAGTCTCGGCCAGAGTAATTACAATGTCATATGCGCTGGTCTTTGGAAGTTCCAGTTCTTCACAGATTTCATCCAGTGTAATTCCATCCGGCCTTTTTGATACCAGTTTTAATATTTGTACCGTGCGCAGTGTTGTACGGTTGAGTTTCATTTCAGGGTTCCTCCATTATCATGGCATTTCACGATTCACATTCGTATATACGATATTTTACAAGAACCGCCGGAAAATTTCAACCAGTTTTTTTGAATTGTGCTGACAATTAGCAACAGTTCCAGGCAATTACAAGGTGACTCCCTGTTTGAAAATCGCCATATCGTGGAAACCGGCCTCTTCTGCCTTAACCTTTCTGCCAGACGCCACCTCCAGCACATAGTCAAACATCTCCTGAGCCAGTTCTTCTTTGGTCTTGTCTTCTACCATCCGGCCTGCGTTAAAATCAATCCAGTTGTCTTTGTGGCCTGCCAGTCTGGAATTACTGGAAATCTTTACAGTGGGCACCGGAGAGGCAAAAGGAGTTCCCCGTCCAGTAGTAAAGAGTACAATGTGGGCTCCAGATAACGCCAGTGCTGTTGAAGCTACCAGATCGTTGCCTGGCGCAGACAACAGGTTTAATCCCCTGGTCTTAACCGGTTCTGTATAAGCAAGGACGCCTTTTACCGGCGCACTGCCGGACTTCTGGGTGCAGCCTAAGGACTTGTCTTCTAAGGTAGAAATTCCGCCTTTTTTATTTCCTGGGGAAGGATTCTCATAAATAGTCTGGTCATGGCGGGTAAAATAATTCTTAAAATCATTAATTAAATCTACAGTTTTGTCAAAAAGTTCCGGAGTCTCGCAGCGGTTCATCAAAATGGTCTCTGCGCCAAACATTTCCGGAACCTCTGTCAAAATGGTGGTTCCGCCCTTAGACACCAGAATATCGGAAAAAGCCCCTACTACCGGATTGGCGGTAATGCCGGATAATCCGTCTGAACCTCCGCATTTCATGCCAATAATCAGTTCGCTGGCATCAATTTTTTCTCTGGAAAATGCCCTGGCATAGACGGCCAGTTCCTCCAAAAGCGCCATGGCTGCTTCCTGCTCATCTTCTACATCCTGACACTGTAAAAATTTCACCCGCTGAGGATCATACTCTCCAATATAGTCCATTAATACCGGAATGTTGCTGTTCTCACAGCCAAGCCCCAGTACCAGGACGCCGCCTGCATTTGGATGATGGATCATATCTGCCAGAGCTTCTCTGGTATTTTCCTGGTCGTCTCCCATCTGGGAACATCCATATGGATGAGGGAATGCAATCACGTCCTCCAGACTGCCGCCTATAAATTTCTGCGCTTTTTTCTCCAGAGCCTTGGCAATGGAATTAACGCAGCCTACGGTAGGAATAATCCAGATTTCATTGCGGACTCCTACTTTTCCGTCTGCCCTGCGGTATCCGTCAAAATATGCATGTTCGGTTTCTTTTAAAGAAGACTCCACCGGTTCATAGGTATAGGAAAGCAGATCACCTAATGCTGTGGCAACGTTGTGAACGTGAACCCACTGGCCTGTTTTAATGGCTTCCCTGGCATGGCCGATGCGGAATCCGTATTTTACGACATCTTCACCTGCTTCAATCGGCTTTAGTGCAAACTTGTGGCCCTGGGGAATTTCCTCCAGCGTTGTTACCTGTACTGTTCCCACCTGCAGCGTCTCTCCTTTTGCAATGGGGCGCAAAGCCACTGCCACGTTGTCATTTTCATTGATTTTGACGAAATCCTGCATATCCCTGATTCTCCTTAATTCTGATTTTCATTGGCAATTTCATAATTGTAAGCACTTACAATTATTCTACAAAATTTGAATCAAAAAGTCAATGAAAAATTAAAACCGGTTGCAATCCTTGTGAAATATGAGTATAATGTCAGTAGGCTGTAAGCACTTACAGCCATTTGGTTACGGAGAGGTATTTACATGAATATTTATGATGTATCGAAAAAAGCAGGGGTTTCCATTGCAACGGTCTCCCGCGTATTAAACGGAAATCCCAATGTCAGTGAAAAAACCCGCGCCAAAGTGCTTTCCGTTATGGACGAGCTGGGTTATACGCCCAATATTTTTGCCAGAGGCCTGGGGTTAAACACTATTAAGACCATTGGGATCATGTGCTCAGACTCTTCTGATCTATACCTTGCCAATGCCATTTATTTTTTAGAGCGGGAGCTTCGAAGCAGAGGCTATGATTCCATTCTCTGCTGTACTGGAACAGACCTGGAGACCAAGCAAAAATATTTCGATTTGCTCCGCTCCAAACGGGTTGACGCCATTATTCTGGCAGGTTCAAAGTTTGTAGAGATGAAGCCCAAAGACAACGCCTATTTAATTGACGCTGCCAAATCCCTGCCGCTGATGTTAGTCAACGGTTATTTAGAAGGGGACAACATTTATTCCACCCTTTGTGATGACAGATCTGCCGCCTATGAGGCTTCAGTGGATTTAATTAATTCAGGAGTCCGCAATCTGTTATACCTTTATACCAGTTATTCCTACAGCGGCCTTAACAAGCTCCAGGGCTATAAGGATGCCCTGGCAGCCAAAGGACTTCCCATTCGCGAGGAATACATCCGTCAGTGTCCAAAAGATGTAGCCAGCGCTCAGGCTCTCTGCCACAAGCTTTACAAAGAAGGTCTGTCCTTTGACGGCGTTCTGGCTTCTGACGACTCATTAGCCATAGGCGCTGTAAAGTTTGCCCATCAGGAAGGAATTTCCATTCCGGACTCGCTTTCCGTCATTGGCTACAACAATTCCATTCTTGCCCAGTGCTCTTATCCGGAACTGACATCCATTGACAGCAAGGTGGAAGCATTGTGCATCACTACGGTCAACACATTAATGGGGGTATTTGACGGTTCCAACGTACCTGCAAGAACCACCATTTCTGCTGACATTATAAAACGCGGAACCACGCATTAACACTTCATATAATTAAGGAGGACTCACACATGAAACCATTTATGGACAAGGATTTTCTGCTTTCTACAGACATGGCAAAGACTCTGTACCATGATTATGCAGAACCAATGCCTATCGTAGACTACCACTGCCACATCAATCCCCAGGAGATTTTTGAAGATCGTAAATTTGACAATATTACTCAGGTATGGCTGGGCGGTGACCATTACAAATGGCGTCAGATGCGCTCTAACGGCGTAGATGAAAAATATATTACCGGCGATGCTTCTGACAGAGAGAAATTCCAGAAATGGGCAGAAACCATGCCAAAACTGATTGGCAATCCTCTGTATCACTGGAGTCATCTGGAACTGCGCAGATACTTTGGATATGAAGGCTATTTAAATGGCGATACTGCCGAAGAAGTATGGAATCTGTGCAATGACAAGCTGCAGAACGATCCCTCTATGACCGTCCGCGGACTGATCCGCCATTACAATGTAAAACTGATCTGCACCACAGACGATCCAGTTGACACCTTAGAGTGGCATGAAAAGATCGCAGCTGATGAAAGCTGTAAAGACATCAAGGTTCTCCCTGCATGGCGTCCAGACAAGGCTATGAACGTAGAAAAAGCCACATATGCAGAATACATTGACCAGCTGTCTCAGGTAAGCGGCGTAGAAATCAAAGACTTTGCATCTTTAAAAGAAGCATTAACGGTTCGTATGGCTTACTTTGCAGAACGGGGATGCAATGTTTCTGACCATGCATTAGAATACGTTATGTACCAGCCGGCTTCTGATGCAGAAGTAGATGCAATCATTGCCAAAAGCTTAAGCGGGCAGGCTGTTACCAAAGAAGAAGAATTAAAATACAAAACTGCATTTATGCTGTTTGTTGCAAAGGAATACAACCGTTTAGGCTGGATTATGCAGCTTCATTATGGCTGCAAGCGTGACAACAATGCCATGATGTTTGAAAAACTCGGTCCTGACACCGGTTTCGACTGCATCAACAACTATGCTCCAAGCGCTCAAATGGCTGACTTTTTAAATGCCTTAAGCGCAACCGGCGAAGTTCCAAAGACCATTATTTACTCCTTAAATCCAAATGACAATGCTGCTATCGGTACCATCTTAGGCTGCTTCCAGAGTTCTCCGGCAGGCCGTATCCAGCAGGGTTCTGCATGGTGGTTCAACGATCACAAAACCGGCATGAGAGATCAGATGATCAGCCTTGCAAACTTAGGCTGCCTGGGCAACTTTGTTGGAATGCTGACCGACTCCAGAAGCTTCTTATCCTATACCAGACACGAGTACTTCCGCAGAATCATGTGCGACTTAATCGGCGGCTGGGTAGACAACGGCGAGTATCCGGCTGATATGAAAGCCTTGGAAGAAATCGTAAAGGGCATTTCCTACAACAATGTAATTAAGTATTTTGGATTTGAAATTTAATTCCTATTGTCTGAATTGACAGCATGAGCCGCTGAGAATTTTCCCAGCGGCTCATGCTGTTATAATAGTTTCTCTATTCATACACCCGTATTTCGAAAACACAGGCTTTCGGGCTTCCATAAGTAGATTTTACCCAGAATACAATCTCATCGCACAGACAGTTGTCTGGCATTAAAATAGTTTGCAGCCTCTGTCCTCTGCTGTCCCTGTTCAGTGTCTGAACAGTTTTCCCTCCTAGTTTAAATTCCAAACTATACTCTCTGATAAGCTCCGGTGGAGTCTGCTCTTTCTGGCGTTTCAGTACCCTTTCATCAATAGATGGCGTAATCTCTCTGGACAAGTTGGAATCAAAGACCAGCCTCACTTCCCTGACTGCTGCTTCCTTAGCAAGCAACAGACGAAGCATAGGAGGCTCGTTTCCATCCAGATTACAGCACCAGCAGTTTCTATCCTCTTTTACTGCTCTGCCCCAGCCATTAATCACATTTTCCGACTGACATCCCAAATTCCATCGATTCGCTTCTACCTGGGCTGTTCTTGCCAGATCCAGTTCATCTTCATTCCGAAAGCCAGGAATAAAACAATCGTCCTTTAAAAGCTGCTGCTGCAGTTTTTGAATATGGTTCAAAACTCCTCTGGGAGATTCCCTTTCTTCCAGCGCAATGGCTGCTGCTGTTCCAACTGCCTGCCCAACTACACTGCAGGTTCCCATTACTCTGGTAGAGGAAAATGCAATATGACTGCAGCTGATGGCTCTTCCGCCTAAAAACAAGTTTTCAATGTTTGCCGAATATAAACACCGATAAGGAATCGTATAAACATCCTCAACATGGTTCCAGACTGTAGGATTATCCTCTTCATTTAAAAATCCATCTACTGCATGGACATCCATAGGCCATCCGCCATAAGCCACAGCATCTTCAAAAATCCGGCTCGCATGAATATCCTGTTCCGTCAGTACATAATCACCAATGAGTCTTCTGCTCTCTCTTTTCCCTGGAAGAAATCCAACCCATTCCAAATCCATCTGTTCTGCTCCGTGGTCTCCTCCGTTTTTAATATGATCCCACACTCCATAAACAGCCTTTAAAAGCTCGTCCCGCAGCTTTTCAGCATCAGAAATTGTATCCAAGTCTTTTCCGCCAAGTTCAATCCACCAATATCCAGAAGTAACAGAGGTATGTTCCCGAAACTTTAGCTGTTCCTCCGTATAGGTATTAGCCCAGTCAGGTGCAATAAACGGCACTGGCTTTCCTGCGTCTCTGGCCTGAAACATGAGAGAACTTCCCATGGTGCATCCATCTTCTGTCTTAGGGGCAAGACTTTCCCCATATTCTTCTTTTCCTTCTCGTCCTTTTCGGTACAAAGCCCCTGCCAAAAAGCCCAATGTACCGTCTCCTGTGGCATCCATAAAATAAGTTCCCTGAATCCGAAATACCTTTTCTGTTGTCATCTGAACTGCTGTTATTTCTCGAATCCGGTTTTCCTCTGTTACGACCTCTGTCATATGAGTGTTTAAATATACACTTAAATTCTCCTGAAAATGAACGGTTTCCCAAAGAACTGCATCGAAAACCGGATAATTCATGGTAGGATTCCGCCGTTTGTTTTCCAGAAGAATTTCTTCTAAAATTCCTGTCTCTCTGGCATTTGGACGGCTCATATGGTTATCTGCCCCACAAATATGCATACGCATCTCAGAACTTGCGTTTCCGCCTAAAACAGGACGGTTCTGGATCAGGGCTGTACGGACTCCTTTTCTGGCTGCCGCAACTGCGGCACAAATTCCTGACATTCCTCCGCCTACTACAACAAAGTCATAGGATTTGCAAATCACTGTTTTTTCCATCCAACCACCTCTTTTAAGTTAAGGAGTGACTCCCAGTTCCATTAAACGTTTCTGCAATCTTGCCGGTTCCAGTTTTCTGGGCAGTATCTGTTCTTTGATACAGATTGAAGCTGCAATTCCCACTGACTGACCCATATTTGCACAAATCGGCATAACCCGATAATTGGAATGAGCCATATGAGTTCCGCATATATCCCGTCCAGCCAGATACAGATTTTCCACCTTCAATGGCACAAAGCATCCATATGGAATGGTATATCCCTTCTTCTGCGTAAACTTCTTCTGTGAACCAGTTTCATCCAGGCCATTTCCCGTCATATTGTGAACGTCAAAGTTAAAGCTGGCCTTAGTCACTGCCCAGTCTTCAAAGACTCTTGCCTCTAAAATATCCTGTTCTGTAATCTCTGCTTCTCCCTTAAAATGTCTGGTTTCTCTTACACCAATAAGAGAAGCGGAACTAATCAGATAACAGTGTTCAAAACCAGGTACAAATTTCCTTAAAAATTCCACAATGGCATCCATTTGTCCTCTGCATACCACAGTTGCCCTGGTCAGATCCTTTGCATCTGTTCCATCAATTCCTGTACAATTAGTCATATTGCAGGTAACCACTCCTGGAAGCGTTGTCTTATATAAAAGCACATGTCCCGCCGGAGAAGGAAGATTTTTCTTTCCCAGTTCCTGAATGTCGCCTGCGGGAATCTGAAACGTTTCCTCAAATGCCCCAGGAAATACGCCCCGTTCCACGTCCACTCCAGCCACCTTAAACATAATGGAAGCCGGCTGCATCATCCCGTCCTTTTCTCTTCCCACAAAATATGGAGCCCCTGCCCGGGCCGCAATATCACCGTCTCCAGTCGCATCAATTACTATCTTTGCTTCTATAGCCTGACGCCCTGACTTATTTTCTATAATAACTCCCTGGATCTTCTCTCCATTCATAATAGGTTCGCAGGCAAATGTATACAAGTACAACTCCACTCCGGCTTCAGCCAGCATATTTAAAAATACCGTTTTTAACTTTTCCGGATTAATGATCTGCCTCTGGCTTCCATTAATCTGATGAATTTCTCCTGTCTCAGCCGC
>CALHQJ010000074.1 GCA_938036545.1 uncultured Clostridium sp.
TCGAACCCTGGACAAATAGATTAAGAGTCTACTGCTCTACCAACTGAGCTAAAGGTGCGTTTCTTAAGTTTTGTTTGTGCTTGTCTCAAGCACGTGTGTTAGTATATCTTATCTTTAAAGAAAAGTCAATAGCTTTTTTAAAATTTTTTTTATTTTTTTGCAACTAATTTTTCAGCCCATTTTACAGCAGATAAAAAAACAGAGAAAACGTCCAGGAATCAAGGATTAAATCTGCCTTGACTCCTGGCTGTCTGCGTTTTTCTGCTTGATTTTACAGCGCTTTATCTAAAGCATCCATTAATACTTCCCGTTTCTGTACGCCAACCATTTTTGCCTCTACCTGTCCGTTTTTAATAACTAAAATCGTTGGAATAGACATTACGCCATATTTCATGGCTACCTCTTCATTATTGTCCACATTCAGCTTGCCTACTTTTGCTTTTCCCTCATACAGCTCTGCCAGTTCTTCTACTACTGGCGCCATCATTTTACAGGGGCCACACCAGTCTGCATAAAAATCTACCAGAACCGGCTTATCAGACTTTAATACTTCGCTTTCAAAATTCTGTGTTGTAAATACCATTTCCATAGTGATTCTCCTTTACGATTTCTTTTTGCATTTGTCTTTTTTACATTCTAAAACCTTACATACCTCTAAAAAGCACTTGCGTATATGCAAAGCTTTTCGATCAAATTCCGTTTTGTCGCAAGTAGCGCACCGCAGCCGCCGAACCAGTTTAGGAGGCAGTTTCATTGATCAACCTGCTTTTTTATTAGTGTATGCTCAAATATCCATTTCATACTCTCTTTGCAATCAGCTTGCAGATAGCATTTCCTTTTTCCACAAACTTTGTTTCATACTCTGTCATCACATTTCCCTCTGCCATCGGGCTGTTGTGAAGATCAAAGGTATGTTCTGTAATCTGCCATCCAGCTGCCGGAATCGCTTCCAGGGAATATTCAAACAGTCCTCTGTTGTCGGTCTTAAACTCCACGCTTCCATCCTTTGCCAGTATTTTATCGTATACTGCCATAAATTCCGGTGAAGTCAAACGCCGTTTGGCATGTCGGTCTTTAGGCCAGGGATCGGAAAAATTCAGGTAAATCTTGTGAACTTCTCCTTCCTCAAATACCTCTGCCAGCTCTTTGGCGTCTACACAGAGAAACCAAATATTGGACAGTTCTAATTCTTCCCTTTTTTGCAGTCCTCTGAGAAGGACGCTGGGATACCGTTCAATTCCAATATAGTTAATTTCCGGATGGTTCTGGGCCAGTTCCATAATAAACTTGCCTTTTCCCATTCCAACCTCTATTTCTATCGGGTTATTGTTGCCAAACAGGTCTGCCCACAGGCCCTTTTGAGTTTTCGGTTCCTGTACTACATAAGGGCTGGCGCCGATACTGTCCTCTGCCCCTTTTATATGACGCAGTCTCATAGTCTCCTCCATTGCAATTCTTTTTCCTACTTTTTCAGTATACATTAATTTCCCTTATTTTGGCAAGTGTTTTTTCTCCTGGCCTATCTTTGATTTTTCTCCTGGAACCACCTGAATCCGCTGTTTTGCCGCTTCCGGCTGCTTTCTTTCAGGACCAAACAGCAGACTTATTGAAAACGCAAGAACAAAATTCTATTTTTCAGACAAACGTTTGACTTTAATTGAAAAAAATTAAATATTTTCGGAAAATTTAAGTGCAAATTTTGTCAGAATCTAGTATAATGGAAGATATTAAGTCGATTTTGCTAGAAGGAGGTTTTCATATGGGACAGCCGCTTAATATTTGGGAGAAAATACAGCAGGGCGTCAGCGAAACCGAACGCCTCATTGCCCAGAAAGATTATAATAAAGCAATGATTCAGGCCCGCCAAACTCTGGAAGTCATGGTAAAATCCCTTGGAAATAAGGCCTGCATTGTAGAGAGCGATATGGCTACCACCATTGATCAGCTGTATGAGGGGCGCTGGATTGATAAAAGTACAAAGGAACATTACCATAAAATCCGCATAATCGGAAATAAAGCCGCCCACGAAGACAATAACAGCGCCGCAGACGCAACCCTGGCCCTGACTCTGCTTTCACAGGAAGCCTATGCCTTCTCTGATTATAAAACAGAGCAGCGGAGCAATACCGCTTATATTCCGGCGGAGGCCATTCACACAAGTCCACGTTCTTCCTCTTCCGGAACCCGTTCCGGCCGCAGAACCACGGCAAGAAGCAGTTCTTCCGGAAAATCTTCGAGAAGGTCTTCTGGAGGCAGACGGCCCTCTAACAGTAAGAAGCGCCGTAAACGCGGAATCACCTTGCAGGACGTTTTCCCACTGTTAGCAATTCTGCTTGGCATCGTCTTATTGATTGTTTTAATCCGTGTCTTTATGCCGGATAAGGATAAACCAGCCGAAACAACTCCTTCCGTATCAACAGAAGCGGTTATTCCGGAAACTCCCGCTCCTGAGCCGGAAACTCCTGCTCCTGAACCGGAAACCACGCCTGCTGCACCGGCGGAAGGCGTTACCTATAAGGCTACTGATACCTTAAATGTGCGCTATGAGCCTTCTACCAGCGCCCGTATTGCTGTACAGCTTGCTCCTGGCACTCCTGTCAATTATGTTGGCGTCCATGATGATTTTTGGAGTATCATCAATTATGAAGGCACGGATCTTTACGTAGCCACCCAGTACCTGACCCAGGAATGAAAATAATCTGAAAAAGCCCTCAATTTTAAGGGGGCTTTTTTAATATTTCTGATCATATTTACTATAGCTTTTTAAAAATGGAAGTAGTATAATGTTTGTATTTTTAAAATACAAAATTTCAAACACAAAGCAAGGAGGTTTTCTTATGGATAAGCTTATTGGAAAAATTTCAGAAATTGAAGCCTCTGCTTCCTCGATTATGGACAGTGTAAACCATCGCAAGGCTGCTCTTTCTGATGAAATTTCCAGGCGTACTGCTGCTTTTGACGCCCAGCTGGAGGCAGATACGGAAGCAAAGCTGACTGCTCTCAGGGCCAGTCTGGAAGAAGATTTAAACTCCCGTTTAGCAAAACAGGAAGCCGGCGCCAGGGAGGCTGTCCGACTGTTAAATGCTTCTTATGAATCCCATCATGCCCAATATGCCAAACAGCTTTTTGAAGAAATGATAAAGGAGTGATCGTATGGGTAATCTGCTAGCCTACAGTGGTTTAACCACCAAGGTAAAGGCCATGCAAAGCCGCCTTCTTACCTCCTCCCAGCTTCAGGAACTGGCTTCTCTGGATTCCGTTACTGCATGCGTAGAATATTTAAAAAGCCAGCCGGCTTATACAGCGGTTTTAGGCGGCGCAGAATCCGGCGAACTCCACAGGAGCGTAATCGAGCAGTATCTAAAGCTGTCGGAATATCGGGACTTTGACCGACTTTACCGTTTCTCAAACCTGACCCAGCGAAAATTTTTAGATTTCTATTTTATGCATTATGAAGTAGCATTTCTAAAACGGTGTCTTAGAAGCATTATCGGACACTCTCCGCTGGATTTTGATGTATCTTTATTCCAGCAGTTTTTTGACAGCCGTTCTTCTTTAGATTTTTCTAAAATAGCGGAAGCCAAGTCTCTGCCTGAATTTACAGCCGCCCTGGAGGGGTCTGTATTTTATCCTCTCTTATCCAGCCTAAACCGTGAAGACAGTGTTTCCCTGTTCGATTACGAAAATGGCCTGGATATGTTTTACTTTAAAACCATGTGGCAGGTTATGAATAAAAAAATGAAAGCTGCTGACCGGAAAATTTTGGTTCAGTGCTTCGGCAGCCGCATGGATATGCTGAATATTCAATGGATTTACCGCTGCAAACAATTTTATCACTTAGCTCCAGCTGATATATATGCCCTTTTGATTCCTATTCAATACCGCTTAAAGGCTTCTGATATTCACAATCTAACCGAATCAGAGACTATGGACGGCTTTTTTTCTGCCCTGAAGTCTACCTGGTATAGGCGGGAATTAGAAGGCAGCGCAATCAAGAATCCCAATCCTGAGGCCCTGGCCCGCCAGGTAAACGAGCATATTTATCAATATACCAGCCAAAAGGAACCTTATTCCATTGCTATATTAAATACCTATCTATACCGCAAGGATGAGGAAATTGGGCAGCTAATTACCATAATAGAAAGCGTCCGCTATGGAATCCCTTCCCAAACCATTCTTGCTTCCATAGCGAATCCAAATAAAGGAGGTCTAGTATCTTGATAGAGAAAATGAAATTCTTGAGTATTTCAGGCCCAAAGGATGATATTGACCGAGTGGTTGATCAGTATCTCTCCAGGTATGAAATTCATCTCGAGAATGCGCTATCGGAATTAAAAACCGTTCGGGATCTTCGTCCCTTTACGGAAGCAAATCCTTACCGGGCAGAGTACCAGCAGGCGTCTGAACTGGTTTCTCCATTTTTGGCAGATATTCCTTCCAATCCCCCTGCGGATATGGATGCAGAACAGGCTGCTGCTGTCGTTCGGGAACTGGTTCAACTGGAAAACGGACTGAATACCGAAAAAGAAGCCAAGCTGGCAAAGCGGAAAACCCTGGAGGAATCCCTGAACAAAGTCCTTCCATTTGTCGGCCTGGACTATGATATTAACCAGATTCTCCAGTTTAAATACGTGAAATTCCGTTTCGGACGAATTTCCCGTGAATACTATGAGAAGTTCTCTTCTTTCGTATATGACACCATTGATACTATTTTATTCCCATGCCATGAGGATGAGAACTATGTCTGGCTTGTCTACTTCGTTCCGGATCGACTGGCTGATAAAGTAGACGCCATTTACGCTTCCATGCACTTTGAGCGTTTTTACGTACCTGACGAATACACCGGCACTCCTGAAGAAGCCTGCACGTTATTAAAAGAACAGATTGCTTCTCTGAATGGAGAAATCCAGGCTTTGGAAAACCGGATTATTTCCGAAACGGAAAACCGGAAATCCAAGCTGTTAATGGCTTATTCCAGACTGACCGTGTTTACCCGCAACTTCGACATCCGAAAAATGGCCGCCTGTACCAAGCATGAGGAACATACCTTTTACATTTTGTGCGGCTGGATGTCTGAAACAGATGCCGCCAGCTTCCAAAAAGAACTTGCAGGAGATGAGAATACTTTCTGCATTGTGGAAAACGATCACACCAATCTGTTAAACGGGCCGCCAACCAAGATGAAAAATCCAAAGCTGTTTAAGCCATTTGAAATGTTTATCGACATGTATGGCCTTCCGGCTTACAACGAAATCGATCCTACAGTTTTGATTGGCATTACCTACTCTTTCTTATTTGGTTTTATGTTTGGAGATGTGGGACAGGGCTTATGCCTGTTAGCAGGCGGTTTCCTGCTTTACCGGTTTAAGAAGATGAATCTGGCAGCTATTCTTTCCTGCTGCGGCTTCTTCTCCACAATTTTCGGCTTCCTGTTTGGCAGCATTTTTGGATTTGAAGATATTATTGAACCCCTGTGGTTAAGACCGGCAAAGGCCATGACCAATCTTCCGTTTATCGGCATGTTAAATACCGTATTTGTCGTTGCCATTGCCATTGGAATGGGCATTATCCTGATGACCATGATTCTCAATATTATCAATGCCTATAAGGCCCATGAACCTGTTGAATCCTGGTTTGATACCAATGGCATTGCCGGCTTCGTATTTTACGCCAGCCTGGTGGCTGTCATTGTGCTCTATATGACCGGCAGACCCCTTCCGGCAACAATGATACTCGTTGTCATGTTCCTGATTCCGCTGGCTCTGATTTTCCTGAAAGAACCTCTCACCGCCATGGTGGAAAAAAAGGCGGAAAAAATCGAGGGTAGCAAGGGAATGTTTGTGGTACAGGGCTTTTTTGAAATGTTTGAGGTCCTGCTCAGTTATTTTTCCAATACCCTGTCCTTTGTCCGTGTCGGTGCGTTTGCTGTCAGCCACGCCGCTATGATGGAGGTTGTCCTGATGCTGGCAGGAGTTGAATCCGGCAATCCCAACTGGGCTGTAGTAGTTCTTGGCAACCTGTTTGTGTGCGGCATGGAAGGCCTGATTGTAGGCATTCAGGTGCTTCGTCTGGAATACTACGAACTGTTCAGCCGTTTCTACCGCGGTACAGGACGTGCTTTTAAGCCTTACGGCAAGACCGCAGCTTAATCTTAAACCTGTTGTTTCATTTAAATTTTTCACATAAAAAGGAGATTATTATTATGACATTAGCAGTAAAAATCACATTAGCTCTGGCATTAATTTTAAGTATCGCAGTACCTTTCGGCGCATTTGCAGCAGGAGAAAAAACCAGAGGACGTTATAAAACCGCTCTGGGCGTCAACGTGTTCTTATTCTTCGGCACTTTAATCGTATCCAGTGTACTCATGTTTTCCGGAAATGCATTTGCTGCAGAAGCCGCTGCTGAAACCGCTTCTTCCGCAGCCGGATGGGGCTATCTGGCTGCCGCTTTGGCAACCGGTATGTCCTGTATCGGCGGCGGTATTGCCGTTTCCGCTGCCGCTTCCGCTGCATTAGGAGCCATCAGTGAAGACGGTTCTATTCTTGGTAAATCCTTAATCTTCGTTGGCCTTGCCGAAGGTGTCTGCTTATACGGATTGATCATTTCCTTCATGATCTTAGGTAAACTGTAATTCTATGAAAATGTATCTGATTAGCGACAATATCGACACCCTGACCGGCATGAGGCTGGCAGGTGTCGAAGGCAGCGTCGTCCACGAAAAGACGGAGCTGAAAGAAGCTCTTGATAAAGTTTTAGCCGATAAAGACATCGGAATCATTCTTCTAACTGAAAAATTTGGCAGAGAGTTTCCAGAAATCATTGATGAAGTAAAACTGGAACGGAAATTCCCTCTCATTGTTGAGATTCCGGATCGCCATGGTACCGGCCGCAAGCCCAACTTTATCACTTCTTATGTCAATGAAGCAATTGGACTGAAATTATAACGTAGAAAGCAGGTGACTTACTTTGACAACCGACGAAAAATTACAGCATTTTCTGGACATCTGCATGGAGGATGCCAGAGAAAAAAGTTCCCGCCTGTATGATGAATATGCCTCTGCCCTGGAAAAGGCATTTGAAGAACATAAAGCAGAAGCTTCCAGACGCCTTGAAATGCAGCTTCAGGGAGAATCCGAGAAGCTGGAACGGGAAATGAATAAGAAACTGGCTTTGGCTCAAATCAATTTAAAGCGTATGCTGAGTAAACGCCAGGAAGAATTAAAGGATATGCTTTTTGTGGAAGTCCGGAATATGCTGGCCGATTTTATGGCGACTCCGGCTTACCCCAGACTTTTGGAAAAACAGATTCAGGCTGCTCAGAAGCTAGCAGGCAGCAATGATATTATTATCTATATTGATCCTGCAGACGCCCCTCTGCTCCATAGACTTTCCCTGACCAACCGGGATGCTGTCAAAATCAGCCAGTATTCCTTTGCAGGCGGAACCCGCGCAATCGTACCCCAGTCTCACATTTTGATTGACAATTCTTTTGAGACGAAACTTGAAGAAGCCAGACATAATTTTCACTTTGACTTAGGAGGTGAGAGCCATGAATAGCACCGGAATCATATATGGCATTAATGGTCCTGTTGTTTATCTGCAGGATGACGCCGGTTTTCAGATGAACGAAATGGTTTATGTTGGAGACAGCAGGCTGGTAGGTGAAGTTATTGGCCTTACGTCGGGCCGTACCACAATTCAGGTATATGAAGAAACCTCCGGAATCAAGCCAGGTGAACTTGTAACCGGTACCGGAGCTCCTGTATCCGTGACTCTGGCTCCTGGTATCTTAAATAACATTTTCGACGGTATTGAACGGCCCTTAGGCGAGATTGCAAAGAAAGACGGCGCCTACATCAGCCGAGGCGTTTCTGTAGACTCTCTGGACAGAACGAAAAAATGGAAAACCCACATGGTAGTAAAAAAAGGCGATCAGCTTCTGCCTGGTTCCATTATTGCAGAAGTTCCGGAAACCAGAGCCATTGTTCATAAAGTTATGGTTCCTCCCGACCTGGACGGTTACGTAATAGACGTTGTACCTGACGGAGAATATACCATAGATGATGTTCTGATTACCCTTCAGCTCCATGACGGCAGCGAGCGCAAACTGACCATGACCCAGAAATGGCCCATTCGTACTCCAAGACCTACTGCCAAACGATTTCCAGCCATCAAACCGCTTGTAACCGGACAGCGTATCCTGGATACCCTGTTTCCCATTGCAAAAGGAGGCACTGCAGCCATTCCTGGCGGTTTTGGTACAGGAAAGACCATGACCCAGCACCAAATCGCAAAATGGTCTGACGCAGATATTATCATTTATATTGGCTGCGGTGAGCGCGGCAACGAGATGACCCAGGTTCTGGAAGAATTCACCCATCTGATTGACCCCAAATCCGGCAATCCCCTGATGGATCGAACCACATTAATTGCCAATACCTCCAACATGCCAGTTGCAGCTCGTGAAGCAAGCCTTTACTCCGGCCTGACCCTGGCTGAATATTACCGAGACATGGGCTACCACGTAGCAATTATGGCAGACTCCACTTCCCGTTGGGCAGAAGCTCTCCGTGAGCTGTCAGGACGTCTGGAAGAAATGCCTGCTGAGGAAGGTTTCCCTGCATACCTGGCATCTCGTCTTTCTGCATTTTACGAAAGAGCCGGAATGATGCAGAATTTAAACGGTACAGAAGGATCAGTCTCCATTATCGGCGCAGTTTCCCCTCAGGGCGGTGACTTTTCCGAACCGGTTACCCAGAACACCAAGCGTTTTGTCCGCTGCTTCTGGGCATTGGATAAATCCTTAGCTTATGCAAGGCACTTCCCTGCCATCCATTGGCTTAACAGCTATTCGGAGTATTTAACGGATCTGGCTCCCTGGTATACAGACAATGTAGACAAACGCTTTGTAGATTACCGCAACCAGATGGTCTATCTCTTAACTCAGGAAAGCAGCTTAATGGAGATTGTAAAGCTGATTGGCGCCGACGTGCTGCCAGATGACCAGAAGCTGATTCTGGAAATCGCCAAAGTCATCCGCGTTGGATTCCTGCAGCAAAATGCATTCCACAAGGACGATACCTGCGTTCCTATGACCAAGCAGTTCCGAATGATGGAAGTCATTCTTTACCTGTATAAAAAAAGCAAAATCCTGATTTCCATGGGAATGCCTATGTCTGTATTAAAACAGAGTCCAATTTTTGATAAAATCATCTCCATCAAATATGACGTTCCCAATGACAGACTGGATTTATTTGATGACTATATGAAACAAATTGACCAGTTCTATGAACAGGTTATGGAAGCAAACGCATAAAGGAGGGCACATGTAATGGCAATTGAATACTTAGGCTTAAGCGCAATTAACGGCCCTCTGGTAGTTCTGGAAGGCCTTCAGAACGCCGCTTATGACGAGATTGTAGAAATGACTGTAGGCGGCAAAGAAAAGAAACTGGGACGTATTATTGAAATCTATAAAGATAAAGCGATTATTCAGGTCTTTGAAGGCACAGAAGGCATGGCTCTTCGAAACACCCATACACGCCTCACCGGACACCCTATGGAAATCGCTGTTTCAGAATCTATGCTGGGACGTACCTTTAACGGCATCGGAGAGCCAATTGACGGCCTTGGAGACATTATCTCAGACGTAAAGCTGGATATTAACGGCAAACCTTTAAATCCTGTTACCAGGGAGTATCCCAGAAACTACATCCGTACCGGTATCTCCGCTATTGATGGATTAACGACTCTGATTCGCGGACAGAAGCTCCCTATTTTCTCAGGAAATGGACTTCCCCACGATCAGCTTGCAGCCCAGATTGTCCAGCAGGCCTCTCTGGGAGAGGACTCTGACGAAGAATTTGCTATCGTATTTGCCGCCATGGGCGTTAAGTATGATGTAGCAGAATACTTCCGCCGTACCTTTGCAGAAAGCGGTGTTTCCTCCCACGTAGCCATGTTTGTCAACCTGGCAAACGATCCGGTAGTGGAACGTCTCCTGACTCCTAAGATTGCATTAACTCTGGCTGAATACCTGGCCTTTGAAAAAGGAATGCATATTCTGGTTATTTTAACTGACATGACGTCCTTTGCCGAAGCCATGCGAGAGGTGTCTTCTTCCAAAGGAGAGATTCCTTCCCGTAAAGGTTTCCCGGGATATTTATACAGCGAACTGGCAACCATTTATGAGAGAGCCGGTATTGTAGCCGGAGTCAATGGTTCCGTAACTCAGATTCCGATTTTAACCATGCCCAATGACGATATTACCCACCCCATTCCGGACTTAACCGGATACATTACCGAAGGGCAGATTGTTTTGGACAGAACTCTGCAGGGACAGTCCATTTACCCGCCTATCAATGTGCTGCCGTCCCTTTCCCGTCTGATGAAAGACGGTATCGGAGAAGGGTATACCAGAGCAGACCATCAGGCAGTTGCCAACCAGCTTTTCTCCTGCTACGCAAAAGTAGGCGACGCCAGGGCGCTGGCATCGGTTATCGGTGAAGACGAGCTGTCTCCTATCGATAAAAAATATCTGGAATTCGGAAAAGCTTTTGAAACCCGCTTTGTAGGACAGGACGTTCACGAAAACCGTTCCATTCTGGATACCTTATCCATTGGCTGGGAACTGCTTGGAATGCTTCCCAGAGAAGAACTGGACCGTATTGATACCAAAATTCTGGATCAGTATTACAAACCTGCAGAAGCAGCTGAATAACCAGACAGGAGGGCTTTTATGAATCCAAATACGTTTCCTACCAAAGGTAACCTGATTCTGGCAAAAAACTCCCTGGCTCTGGCCCGTCAGGGCTATGGCCTGATGGATAAAAAACGTAATATTTTAATTCGGGAACTAATGGGGCTCATTGACCAGGCCAAAAATATACAGTCTGAGATAGATGCTACGTTTACGGAAGCTTATCAGGCTCTCCAACAGGCCAATATTGATTTAGGTATTAACTACGTTCAGGAAATTGGTCTGTCTATACCAGTGGAAGATTCCATTAAGATTAAAACCCGAAGTATCATGGGTACCGAGATTCCTCTGGTTCAGTATAACCAGAAACCGCCGGTTCCTTCTTATTCCTTTTACAGTACAACAGAAAGCCTGGATATTGCCAAGCTGAAATTTGAAAAAGTAAAGGAACTTACCATCCGGCTGTCTATGGTAGAAAATTCTGCCTACCGTTTGGCAACCAACATTAAAAAGACCCAGAAACGGGCAAACGCGCTTAAAAACATCACTATTCCTACTTATGAAGCATTAACGAAAAATATCTCCAATGCTTTGGAAGAAAAGGAACGAGAAGAATTTACCAGATTAAAGGTAATTAAACGAACTCAGGAAAAGAGAGGCCATTAGGCTGACGCCCTGTCTTTCTACCCGCTTTCAGCGAGCTGTAAGGCAGGGCTTTTTTATAATAATGATATTGGAGGACTTTCTTATGAAACATTTGCACAACCTGGCCGGTTTTTTGTCCGCCTTGTGCCTGATGGCGATTTTACTCATCACTTCTGTGGAAGCCGTTGCCTATTGGACGCCTGGATACTACGAAAAAGAGTATGCCAAATATCAGGTTTTGGAAGATCTGCCGGAAATGACCATGGACGATTTGCTGATTGTAACAGATGAGATGATGGATTACTTAAGAGGCGACAGAGAAGATCTTCACGTTTTTACAACTATGGGCGGTGAATACCGCGAATTTTTTAATGAACGGGAAATCGCCCATATGGAAGATGTAAAAGATTTGTTTTTAGGCGGCCTGGCCATCCGCCGGACAGCTATTTTCCTGCTTGCTGCCTGTATTGCCTTTTTAATCCTTACAAAAGCCAGCCTTCTTGCTGTTCTTCCAAAAACCGTATGTCTTGGTGTAGGAACCGTATTTCTGGCGGCCGGAATACTGGGCGGAATCATTGCCGCAGATTTTAATAAGTACTTTATCATCTTCCATCATATCTTTTTTGATAATGATCTGTGGATTTTAGATCCGGCCACAGATATGCTGATTAACATTGTGCCAGAACCTTTCTTTATGGACACGGCCTTTCGGATTCTGGCTGTTTTTTGCGGTTCTGCTGCCGTGATTTTCCTGATCTGCCTGTTTTTATGGCGGAAACAGCGCAAAACCGCCTTTACTTGTCCGCAAAAATAGCCTATACTGTAAAAAAACAAATGTTACATGGAGATTAATCATTTATGACATATTTTTACAGACGCTGTACCCAGGCGCTGTCCTGGTTACTTCTGTGGGTGTTCCTTTTATTAGGAGTATTTCCTATGACCGCCTTTGCTGCCCCAGGCTGGCCGGATAATGTCTACGTTGAGGCAGAAGGCGGTATTGTTATGGATGCGGATTCCGGCGCAGTATTGTATGGAAAAAATATCCATCAGCAGTATTACCCTGCCAGTATTACAAAGATTCTGACTGCATTAATCGTCATTGAAAACTGTGATCTGGATGAAATGGTGACCTTTTCTTATGATGCAATTTTTAATGTGGAGGAAAACTCCAGCAATATGGCGGCGTCTGTCGGCGACGTCCTGTCAGTCAGAGATTGTCTTTACGGCCTGATGCTGGCATCGGCCAATGAAAGCGCCAATGCTCTGGCTGAACATGTAGCCGGTTCTACAGAAGCATTTGCCGATATGATGAATCAAAAAGCTGCAGAGCTTGGATGTCAGGACAGCCATTTTGCTAACCCCAGCGGTTTAAATGATCCCAATCATTATACCTCTGCCTACGATATGGCCCTGATTATGCAGGCTGCGCTCCAAAACGAAACCTTTGTGGAAATCGACAGCGCTCTTTATTATAAACATGCGCCGATTAAGCAATACCCAGATCCGGAAGATCCTCACAATGTAGTTTACGCCCATCACCAGATGCTTAAGAAAAACTCTTCTGTATACTATCCTGGTGCATTTGCCGGAAAAACAGGCTATACATCCTTGGCCGGAAACACTTTGGTTACTGCTGCAAAAAAAGAGAATATGACCTTAATTACAGTCATATTAAATGGCTCCAGAGTGCATTACTCTGACACAAAGCGTCTGATGGATTTTGGATTTGAAAATTTCCAAACCCTGAAAGTTGCAGATTATGACCACACCTATACGTCCATCGAAAACGATATGAGTATTGCAGGTCTTACTACCAGCGATATTTCCGTCCTGTCTCTGGATGACAGCTGTTATGTTACTTTGCCAAAAGGCGCTGAAATTTCAGATGCCCAGACAGTTTTAAACTATGATTTGGGTGAAAACAAGCCGGATAATGCCATTGTGCAGATTCAATATTCCTATGGCAATCGTCCCATTGGCTCCACATACCTGATGATTAAAGATATTGAAGCTCGAAAAAATTATGACATTTTGGATACAATGCCTTCGATAGACAGCACCCATGTGCCGGTAGAAACCATTCCGCCAACGCAGGCTCAGACTCTTCCTGAATCGGATTCCTTCCCTTTGCCTGACGCCAGCAGCTTTGCTGACGAGAACGTTCAGCCTATAAATGAAGAGGAAGTTCCTGAGCCCCAAACCAGGACTGGAACAGACAACGGCTTTCATTTTCCGAAAATACCGGCTGTTTTCTGGATTGTCTTAAGCATAATTGCAGGACTTGGAGGGCTTGTGGGCGGCGGAATTGCCTTAAAGCTCCATATGGAGAAAAAGGCTGCCAGAGAGCGCCAGCACCGCCGTGAACGCCGTATACAGCGGTTAAAAGATATTGGCTGTTCAGAAGCCGAATTTGACATTATTTTAGAAGAGCGGAAACGCTCCTCATACACGGTAAAACACCGTCCCAAAAATCACCGCTGGAAACGCCGGTCCCGCTGATAGGAGGATTCTTTTTGCGCCGTAATATTTTAATCTGTGCCGGATTCGTCACGGCTGCAACAATAATATCCAGCTTTTTTTCTTACATCAGCAGCAATGTAATCAATGTTTCCATGATTTACATTTTAAGCGTACTGATGATTGCCCGATATACGGACGGATATATTCCTGGTATTATTGCTTCTGTAACTAGTACATTTTTTGTAAACTTTATGTTTACCTATCCTTATATGGAATTTAATCTCAGTCTGCGAGGCTATCCCATTACCTTTTTATGTATGCTGGCCGTATCAACCATTACCAGTGCAACTACCACCCAGCTAAAAGCCCAGGCAGCAATTTTAAATGAACGGGAAAAACAGCTTATGGAAGCGGAAAAGGAAAAGATGAGAGCCAATCTGCTGCGGGCGGTGTCCCACGATTTGCGGACGCCTCTGACCAGCATTATCGGAACCAGTTCCACATACCTGGAAAATGCTTCTGCGCTGTCGGAAATCGAAAAGCATAACCTGCTTCAAAATATCTATGATGATTCCAACTGGCTGCTAAACATGGTAGAAAATCTGCTTTCCATTACCCGTATCCGAGATGGAAATACTCAGGTAACCAAAACGCCTGAACCATTGGAAGAAGTTGTATCTGAGGCAGTTATAAGGCTGCGGAAACGGATTCCAGGCGCTTCCATTAAAGTTCAGGTTCCAGATGACTTTATTATGATTCCCATGGACGCTACGCTGATTGAACAGGTTCTCATTAACCTGATGGAAAATGCCTATTATCATGGGAATCCAAAAATGCCTATCCTTTTAAATACCTGTATTGAAAACGGAAAGGCCTGGTTTCAGGTGATTGACCATGGACCTGGAATCCCGCCAGAACACATTACTACTATTTTTGATGGTTCTATTTACAATTCTAAAAGTACAGACTCCCGAAAGGGAATGGGGATTGGCCTTTCCATCTGCAAGACCATTATCTCTGCCCACAATGGACAAATTACTGCAAAAAATACAGAAGATGGAGCCTGTTTTACTTTTAGTCTGCCTTTAGGAGAATGAGAATACTATGAATATCCCAAAACTAACCGTCTTAATTATTGAAGATGAAAAAAGCATCCGGAGTTTCATCGAAACCACGCTGAATGCCAACAACTATCGGGTAGTTACTGCCGGAACCGGTCAGGAAGGCCTGTCTGCCGCCACCTCTAACTGCCCCGATGTCATTCTTTTGGATTTAGGCCTTCCTGATATGGACGGCCTGGAGGTAATCCGGCAGATTCGGGAATGGTCTGTTCTTCCCATTATCGTTATCTCTGCCCGTACTCAGGAAAAAGAAAAGGTTGCCGCCCTGGATGCCGGAGCTGACGACTATATTACGAAACCATTTGGAACCTCAGAACTTCTGGCCCGTATCCGTACCGCTCTACGCCACCAAAGTCTCCAGTCCGGAGCTCCTGGCAAAGCGCCGGAACCCATTTATCAGTACCAGGGCTTAACCATTGATTTTGATAAACGCGTCGTAATGTTAGACGGCCACATCATCCATTTAACCCAGATTGAATATAAGCTGGTAACTCTGCTGGCAAAAAATTCCGGAAAAGTCCTCACTTATGATTATATTATCAGTCACATATGGGGACCTTATGCTGATAACAACAACCAGATTCTTCGGGTTAATATGGCCCATATCCGCAGAAAACTGGAAGCAAATCCAGCAGAACCTCAGTACATTTTTACAGAAATCGGTGTTGGTTACCGGATGCAGGAAAGCCAGGTATAAGCATTTCGGCTTTCTGCCGTAAAAAACGGACCTGCCGCAGAATTCTCATTCTGCAGCAAGTCCGTTTCTCTTTTTCTGTGCCTGTCTTTTCGCCTTATTACGCTCCGTACGCTTTTTCTTTGCCTCATCCCGACGCAAGTTTAAGTCTTCTAATGTCTCATCCCCAACTGGCTTTAACGTTTTGATAACAAAAACTTCTCCGCCTTCTGCCTTCTTGATCCGGATCTTTCCTCTTACATATCCATGTTCCGGACAAACTCCAAGTCCCAGTTCCAGACGCTGATTTGCGGAAAACCAGCGAATCTTTTTTCGCAGCATTCTGTTACACTGGGGACAGACAATATCTCCTACAGTTTTATCCTTTAATGCATCCTCCTTGGTTTCAAACATGCGGGAAACATACTTGGTATAGCCTGGAAACTTCAAATACACTTCCTCTTCTCTGCTTGTGGGAAGCTGGTAATAGTCCATGGACAGGTATTCTTTTACCTTGTCAAAATTCATATGCTCCATGACCTTTGCCGTGTAATACGCATCATCCAGCGCCTGATGAAAGGGCCGCTCTTCCTGAAGTCCCATGGCCGCCACTGCCAAATCCAGAGACAGCACGCTGTCTCCGCCTTCCAGCAGCTTATACAGCTTTTGTATATCATAATATAAAAGAGGCATTGGAAATGGATTCTCCATATAATAAAACTCCATATTTCTCTGAATTTCCGTCAAATCCATGGAACCCCAGGTACAAAAACGGATGTCCTGCCTGATGTCGCCGCACCAGTCCAGAAATTCCTGAATTGCCTCTGGGAAAGGCTTTCCTTCCCGTTTCAGCATTTCCATATCCATATGGGTAACTTCTAAAATTTTATAATGCAGTTTCCGATAAACCTGGGGCTTTACCAACTGGTGAAATGTATCAATCTGCTCCAGTCTGTCATTTAATTTTACTGCACCGATTTCAATAATCTCAAATGGAAAACCGATTACCGATCCGTCTTTTCCTCCGGCGTTCTGGTTCCATTCCAGGTCAAATACAATATAATTCATACATAAATTCCATTTCTGTGATTCTCTACGAGCCATTCAGGCGTGCAAAAACGCCGGTATGGTTAGTTTACCACAGAATAAGGATTCTAGCAATATTGCCCTTTTTCTATTCCCTGCCACAATAATATCTATGCTTTCCTACACTCTTCTTTCCATACTCAATGGCTTCTGCGGGGCATCTGCTGATACAGGCCATGCAATGAGTACACTCCTTTCCCCATACCGGTTTTCCACCTCGTATATGAATGTTATTTAATGGACATACTTTTTCACATTTCCTGCAGCCAATACAAGTTTCTTTTGCATAGAATCCATCTGCCTTTACAAATAAACGATAGAATAATGGATTAATTGCAGCACTTAAAAACTTATCTGGCAAATGAATGGACGGCTTGGGGAACTCCCTGTTTTCTGCAATTGTATTTCCTGCATTTTCAATTACCGGATCTGCGTTTTTTATAATCTTTCCGGCCTCCTTAGAATCTGGTGTCTGAAACATTGCAATATAATTTTCCGGCATTACAATTTCTATGGTTCCCATGTATTGAAATTCTTTTTCCTCACAGAGTTTTTGAATGTATCCGGCTGCATTTCCTATTCCAGAACCGCAATTTAATACAAACCATGCTTTATCTGTACCTGTCCAGTCTGTTTCCTGAATCCATTTTTCTACAATCCTGGGAATCCTCCATCCATAGGTAGGAAGTACAAATACCAGTTTGTCCGTCACATGTATCATTTCTGTATTATGTTCCTTTATTCTGGCGTTTATATCGACAATTTTATCACCTGTTAAGCCTGCAATTCTCTCTGCAATGTATTGGCTGTTTCCTGTTCCTGTAAAATATAAAATCATATCTCTTAGACGATTCCTTTCTTGTTTATAAGTTCATAACTCCTGTCAAGAAAATCTAAAATCTGTTCTTTTGTGACTGTTCCGTCTAACAAAATTGTAATCCAATGCCTCTTATTCATATGGTATCCTGGAAAAAAGCCAGATGTCTGGGGCAATACAGCTGCTATATCCGGTTCACATTTTACATTTATAATATCAATTGTACGTTCATCCTCTAAGCCTAATTTTGATGTTTCAATACTCATCAGTACTGCATACCATTTTCCGTTTTTATGCCGTAGAACGGCACTCTGGGAATCAAATTTCCAGAGGTATTCCGGCCTTGTGCCATACCGTTCTTTTACATAATCAAATAATTCTTCCCGCTTCATAATTCCCTCGCAGCTATTCGGGACGGTGGGAAATCTGACCGAAAAAAACAAGAAGATGCACCATCCTGAATAGTTATATTCCCTTTTTTATCGTTATCTTTCAGATAAGGCTATTTCCAGTCTTTCCACACATCTGGCTGATACCCAACCGTTGCCTGTTTTCCGTTTCGGACAATGGGAATTTTAATAATTTTCTGATCCTCCAGTATCTTTTCTTCCCTATCCTCTTCTGCAATATAGGTAATCAGCGCAAGCCTGTCCTTATCTTTGCCATTTTGATTAATTAAGTTCTGATAGCCGCCAACAGCCTGACAAACGGAGTGAAACTCTCCTTTGCTAAGACCCTTTTCTTTCATATCCACAAACTGGACTTTTATGCCTCGTTCTTTGAAATATCGTTCTGCCTTTTTTGTGTCAAAATCTTTCTTAGTTCCAAAAATCTGTATATTCATGACCTTCTCCTCTTTCAATTAAATAGATGTTCATATATTTCCATCTGCAAATATCTGATCGAAATTATATAGCAAGGTTTCTAATCTGGCAATTCACTTTCATAAATGTCTTCGTAAAATATTTTACCAATCCCTTTATTTGCTGATACAATAGACAGAAAGAATCATACTCTATAATGCAGGAAGAGGAGGCCTTCATTATGCTTGCATATACTTACAAAGAACTCGGTAATTTTCAATTAATGGAAAAGGAGAAGCCAATCCTTCTGGCGCCGGATGACGCCATTATAAAGGTCACGTTAGCCAGTATTTGTACCAGTGATCTTCATATTAAACACGGGTCTGTCCCCAGGGCTGTCCCAGGGATTACGGTTGGACATGAAATGGTTGGCATTGTGGAAGAAACTGGAACTTCTGTTGCTCACGTAAAACCTGGCGACAGAGTTACCGTTAATGTGGAAACCTTCTGCGGAGAATGTTTCTTCTGCCGGCATGGTTTTGTAAATAACTGTGAAGATCCGGACGGAGGCTGGGCCCTGGGATGCCGCATTGACGGTGGTCAGGCTGAATATGTACGTGTCCCACACGCTTCACAGGGGCTAAATAAAATTCCTGACTCGGTTACCGATGAACAGGCTCTTTTTGTCGGGGATATTTTAGCTACCGGCTACTGGGCTGCACGGATTTCAGAAATCAAACAAGAAGATACCGTTCTCATTATTGGAGCCGGGCCTACTTGGTATCTGTACCCTGTTGTGCGTGCTTTTAAAAGAGCCAAAACAGGTTATTATCTGTGAAACCGATCCTCAGCGAATTGCATTTGTGCAGCAACACTATCCTCAGATTATCGTAATCAATCCATTATCAGAGAATGTAGAATCCTTTGTAAAAACTCATTCAGAACATGGGGGAGCCGATGTAGTTCTGGAAGCAGCCGGAGCTGAAACAACCTTTGAACTGGCATGGAAATGCGCTCGTCCCAATGGGATTGTCACCATTGTGGCACTCTATGATAAGCCTCAAATACTTCCTCTCCCTGATATGTATGGAAAAAACCTGATTTTCAAAACCGGCGGCGTAGACGGCTGCGACTGTAATGAGATTCTGCGCCTGATTGAAGAAGGAAAAATAGATACTACCTCTCTTATTACGCATACTTATCCTTTAGAGAAAATTGAAGAAGCCTATACATTATTTGAAGAAAAACAGGACGGCGTCATAAAAGTAGCAATCCGGCCTTAACCATTTTCCAAAATAAAACACGAAAAGCAGCTGTTCCTTTCTGGAATAAGCTGCTTTACATAATATATAGAGTTTAGTATAATTACCTTTAAACTAATTTAAAGAGGTACACTATGATTACTGAAAAAAAAGAAAAACAGATTTTAATGATGTCCTTTTTCTCCGGACTTCTATTTGCCATTGCAGAGTTTATTTTTTCCATATACAGTCACTCCCAATCTGCATTAACCGATGCCGTATATGATGCTTCTGAGCTGGTTTTTATTGCCCTGCTTCTATTTCTAACCCCACTATTTCATAAACCTGTTTCCGAAAAACATCCTTATGGATACTTTCAATTAGAATCCATATTTGTCATTATTAAAGGCGTCATGATGCTGTCTGTAACTATGGGCGTATCCATGGAAGTATTGGATTCCGCTTTATCAGGAGGCAATCCTGTAAACAATGCACAGATTTCTGCATTCCAGTGCTGCCTTGGTATTGCCAGTATCATTATTTTTCTTATAATGAAACGGTTAAACCGTAATTTATCTTCGCCTACCATAACTGCAGAGCTGCTGGGCTGGAAACTGGATATTGTTTACAGTTTAGGAATGTCTCTGGCCTTTTTCGTCTCCCTATGCCTGGAACAAACACCTCTGGCCTTTATTACCCCTTATTTTGACCAGATCGTTGCTGTGATTGTTATGGTATTTATGCTTCCGGAAAGTATTAAGGTTTTGTGGGGAGCCGTAAAAGATATCTTTCTGTTTTCACCAGACCAATCCTGTATTGAGGAAGTAAAATCTTTCTGTAATCCTGTTTTAGAAAAGTATCAGTTTTTTCCTGTGTTTTTTGACATTACCAAAACCGGACGTCATCTATGGGTTGCTGTATATTTTCAAATCAAAACAGGCAATTTAAAAGTACAGGACCTGGATGATGCACTCAAGGCTATCAATAAAAAAGCACAGGAATATTTTCCAGACTGTACCTGCGAACTAATCCTGGTGCCCTAAGCGTTCTATTTTGTACTTTGTTTTTATATCATCTCAAATTAGTTTTACAACCCAAAAAGCCGGCAACCTCCAACGAGTATATCTGTTGTGAGATTACCGGCTTTTTGGCATTCATTAAGTAAATAAGAAAACAGTTTTTCTGCTGGAATTGCACTGCATCATAACTGTTTTGCAACGTCTCCGAGCAGTGTATAAGAAACACTTGCTTTTCTCAGCATATTTTTCACTAATGGATCTGGGCGGTAACCACTTGCAAATACAAGCGTATCTGCATACCCGCCATAAAAATCATAGCATTTGAATATCTATATAACTCTACATCGTACTCCGATTCGTACTAAAACATTTACCGATACCATTTTGGATCTACTTTTAGATACTGCTTAAGAATAGGAAGACCTTCGTTAAACTGATTTTGATGCCTTCCAAAAGTTTCACTCTTGCACAGAAAAAAACCAGCTTTAATATACAGATTTACAGCCTTATAGCTCCATGGCTGGCCATGCAGCCCCCATCTACATTCCCATCCATATTTTCTGCAAACAGGCATCGGACACTGTCGATTTCCTTCCCACTTCATAATCAGCTCCTTATATGGAATACGTTTGTCCAGCATTTAGTTTCCCTCCCTGAATTTTTTTATAGTATATAAGAAGAAGCGTCAGTGCCAGAATCCAAGCCAGAGGAGTAGAAAAACAGATCCCTGCATAGCCAAACGGCATGAAACATATACAGCCAGCCCATCGAGCTGTCAGTTCTATAATTCCACCTGCCATGGGTACCAAAGCTTCTCCCATTCCCTGAAGCGCACTACGAACAATCTGAAGTGTACACAGCACTATAGAAAATACTCCAATAATTACCAGATAAATATATCCGTATTCTACAATTGCTGAATCATAGGATTCCAAAAATATCTGGATCATCTGGCGGCCAAATACTACATTCAAAACCAGCATTCCGGCAGCTGCCATTCCTCCCATTTTCAAGCTAGATGAAATACCCTTGCGTATCCTGTCTGGCCGTCCAGCTCCATAATTCTGCCCACAATACACTTCCATAGCCGCTGCCAATGTTGTAAAAGGCTGGGTTACTAGGTTTTCTACCTTTCCGGCAGCTGTATAACCTGCAATTACTGCTGAACCAAAGCCGTTTAAATATGCCTGAAGAATCATGATCCCAACTGCTGTTACAGAAAACTGCAATGCCATGGGAAGACCTATCCTTAAGTGCCTCCAGCCCTGGGAGAAGCTTGCAGACCAGTGCCCTTTTTGAGGCCATATATCTGGGTATTTCCTACCTGCATACCAATGACAGAGGATCGCAGAGATCAACTGGGAAACGACTGTAGCAAATGCTGCCCCTTCTACACCGCCATGAAACACCAGAACCGCTGTAAGATCCAGAACCACATTGAGAACCGAAGAAAATATCAGGAAATATAATGGAGTGCGGCTGTCTCCTACAGCCCTCAAAATACCTGCAATCATATTATAATAGATGGAAGCCCCCAGTCCTCCAAATATAATCCCGATATATCCTGATGCATACTGGAAAATATCATCTGGAGTATTCATAATCCGGAGAAGCACATCTGCTCCTGCCACACTTAAAATCGTCATCACTACAGTAACTGCTATACACAGCCAGCAGCAGGCAGCCACAGAAATTCGAATCTGCTCTCTATCTTCTGCCCCAGCTCTCTGGGCAATCACTACAGAAAATCCACTGGTAATGCCAGTAGCAAATCCAAGAACCAAAAAACTCATAGCTCCCGTTGCTCCCACTCCTGCAAGCTCCTTCACCCCTACTAACCGTCCTATAATCACAGCATCTGCCATACTGTAGAGCTGCTGGAACAGACTGCCTATAAAAAGAGGAATAGAAAACCATAAAATGGCTTTCCAGGGTACCTGGACTGTCATGGTTTCTATTCCCATTCTCTCTTTCTTTTCTACCGCTGCTCCCATTTCTGCCTCCACTTTCTGTACGCCCCAAGGCAGTTTGTCTTAAAACCATCTACACCCAGACTCTCTAACGTTTCCCACCAGACCGGAGTATCTCCCAGATTAGAAAAAACCTGAATTCCTCTCTGATGCAGATACTCGACATCACTGCTTTCAAATACCCCTGCATTTAATCCTATCTCATAAAAATCCCCCCTGTCCAGCATCTCTTTCTGCTCTTCCCTAAGATAACGAATATTAGCTCCCAGCCGGAGTCTATCCGGTTTTCCATGATTCTTGCACCAGTCCTGGATTTCCCAGATTGCATCCTCCATTCCAGAAAATATAATGCACCGTTCTTCTACATGGTATTTTTCTGCCATTTGTATTACTGCTCCAGCAATTCCTCTCTCTTTCAATTCTACCTCGGCAAAAAATCCATCTGGCTGTATTTGGAGCCACTGAAAGAATTCCTGAAGACTAAGAATCTGTTCCAGTCTCCCATCTTCCAAGCACAGTTTCTCGTATTCTTCTTTATAACATCGGTATATCGCCAAAGTAAGCTGTTCCTCACTTTTTAACCGACTTTCCAGCCGTTCCATCTGGTAAAGAACATCCTGTTCTGGGGCTGCTGCCCAAGGATAATAATACTGTTTTTCATCTGCATATCCTTCATCTGGAAACCGTTTTAACAGATGACCTCCAAAAGGAAGCCGTACCTGACTAATATGTTCCCAAGTCATATCTTTTATCTTACCGCTGCAGTACGGCCCCTGCCATCCCATTGTAAGACGCCTGACGTCTGCATCATGAAACACCACCAGTTTTCCATCCCTGGTTTTACGGACATCTATTTCCACCCCTCCGGCTCCCAGAGTCACAGCCGCATCAAAAGCTGTACGGGAATTTTCCGGACCAGCTTCCATGCATCCCCGGTGAGCAATCGGACAAGGAGATTTTTTATTGTAGCGTTCAGCCATTTCCTTTCTCCCATTCATTTTCTTTCATATTGGTATATACGTAAACAATGGCCGACAACACAGAAAATAGAAACATAATAACCGAAAGAGCTGCTGCTTTTTCATAATGACCATTATTAAACTGCGTATATA